>NZ_JAMQKA010000016.1:0-131616 GCF_031569985.1 Aliifodinibius sp. S!AR15-10
AAGCTGACGCTGGTCGGGAGTTAGTTCTATCGTTGGGGCAACATTCATGAGCGTTTAATTGAGGGTTGGAGGGAATATACGATGTCCCCAGCTAATAATTACTATAATTTTTGAAATTAAGTACTAGTACTGTTTTGTTCTACATCCCGCCGCACGATACTTGCAAATTCATCCGGTGAATAAGAAAGCGGTTCAATAGGCAATATTTTGAGATTCCCGTTTTCGATCATCTCGTTGACCGGCACATTGATCCCCTTTGATCTTCTCTTAATGATGTCTGCTGACTCTTCGAACGTATAGATAACAGTGCGTTCATTACGCGAGGCCGCGGCCTTGGCAAATTGTACTCCCAGGGTTGTTTTGCCAACGCCGGTGGGACCGGTAATCATGGTAATAGTACCTTTCTCAAGCCCTCCGTTTGTCATTTTATCGAGCTCTGCGATATTGAATGACAGGGTGGTATTCGTGAACTTGCGATCATAATTATGAGGCTGGAGTCTCGGAAACAGTTGTATCCCCTGGTCTGTAATTTTGAATGAATGGCTGCCTGACCTGAAATCAGAACCCCTATATTTAGTTATTTCAATATTTCTCCAGTCTTGGGCGTACGACAAATTGAGTACGCCATCGACCCAAAAGGCCTCTTGGTCATCGCTGTTTGAAACTTCAGCTTCCGATATCAACATGAAAGTGGCTCCCTGGGAGCTGATATAGCGGATAAAGGAGAGCGCCAGGTTTCTATATTGGAAGACATCCTGAAAAAGATGTTTGAGCATAGTAATGGAGTCTAGCACCACCCTGTCAGGTTTTAGCGCTTCCACTTTTTCAACAATTGATTTTACAATCGACGGCGTTTCCACCTCAGAGGGAGGAAATATTTCGTACATCTCAGCATTTTTATAGACCTCTTCCTGGGGACTCAGGTCCAGGATATCCATCTCAGACATATCGATATTTACCTTGGATGCATTATGGACTACACTCTCACTGGTTTCACCCAGGGTGATGAGGAGGGTAGTCTCTCCGTTTTGAATCCCTTTTTCAAGGAAATGATACCCCATAATCGATTTCCCGGTGCCGGGCCCGCCCTTTAGTAAATAAGCTTTTTCGGGGAGCAACCCGTCGTCAAGAATTTCATCCAGCCCATCAATGCCAGAGCTGATCTTGGGTTTAGAGACGTTCATATGCTACAGTTAAGCTTTTAATAATTATCTTTTCAAAATACCCCGGCAGGAAAGGAAAACTCGAAACCCTATGCAGATAGGGAATTCGCCTTGCTTTTTTTATCTTGTTTATAATGTAAAAAGGCTATAGTGGGCAGGAGTTGCCAGAGAGAAGTTGCCACTATGTGTACGAGATTTAATAGTGAAACATCTGCAGTTGTAACAGTATTTACTTTTAAAAAAACTGAAACCTTTGTGCTATTTGAGACAGAACTTCAAGGTTTCGTAGAAGGTATAGCGCTATAGCGAAAATGCCAAACAAGACTTCCCATAGTGTGAATTACATAGGATTAGGTATCAGAGAGTTTCGTAGATCTAAGGATTTGACTCTCAAAGATTTAGCTGAGATTATTGATACCTCGGCAGGTTATATAAGCGAAATCGAGAGAGGCCAGAAGATTCCCGGGAGTAAGCTTATAAGTTCGCTTAAGCGAAATTATGAAGGGTTGGACCTGAATAAGCTGTTTAATATCCAGGGAAAAGAAGATCCTGTTTTGAAGGATCTGACACTGGATAATGATCAGGGTAACTCAGCAAAGAATGTGACAAGTTCAAAAGAGGAGGCGCTGATAAAGCTGGTTGAAAAGATAAAACAAGGCCCTTGGTCCGATAAAAAAAAGGTCAAATTAATGGATTCACTTTTTTCAATTGTTGGTACGGATCTGGATAAAGAGTGAATAGGATTATGTAGAAATGCTCAACGCAAGTTGACCGGTGTTTTTCACAGTTGGCTGCTCGCTGCCATTGTGACCCTTGGAAAGTGAGGAACTTTCTCTTCTTCTTTTTTATTCAGCCTCTTCTAATTATAGTGAATTATAGAAGCATGACTGTCCCCCCCGATCCTGCCATAGTCTTGAGTCCGCTTGCTTAAATCCGAAAAAACAATACGGCAAGGCGAGGAAGCATTGGTTACAAATAGTGAATTAAATAAGGGAAATTACCATTTATAAAAATGTGAATATGATGGCTTGAAACTGTAACAAATCTCCAAAATAATTTTGACTATGAAAATTGCAGTAATTGGTGCAACGGGTACAATAGGGAGTGCGGTTTCCAACCTTTTGGAAGAAAAGGGGCATGAGGTGATCCGCTCATCCCGCAAAACGGAACCGAAAATAAATATCGATAAGCCGGACTCGATCGATGCCTTTTACAAAACGGTTGGCAAATTGGACGGCGCCATCTGTGCGGCGGGCAACGCCAGTTTTGGTCCTCTCAAAGGACTCACCGACAAACAGTTTGATATAAGCATTAAAAGCAAGCTGATGGGACAGGTGAACCTGGTTCGCAAGGGAATGGATTATTTAAATGATGAGGGTGTTTTTGTATTGACCAGCGGCATGCTCTCCACCCAGCCGTGGCCGAAGACATCGTCAGTGGCCATGGTGAATGCCGGGCTCGAAGGGTTTACCCGTGCTGCAGCCCTGGATCTGCCGGAGGGGCAGCGTATCTGTATCGTTTCTCCACCCCTGATTCGCGAAACTGCCGCCCGGATGGGCCGAGACACTGAGCCCTGGCCGGAAGCGCCCAAAGTGGCAGAGGCTTATCTCAAAGCGGTCACCGGTGATGCCAATGGTGAGGTGGTGTATGCCGAGGGCTATGAAATGTAGTTTCCCGCTCATTTTAGTACAATATGATTAAAAGTTGCAGCATGGGAGAAATATGTTGCTACTTGTTATTTTTTTAGTCATTTCTGAATACCAAATCATCAGTGGGTGGAAATATTGAGGAGTAAATTTAGGGAGTGAACTTGTTTGGGATATACACTAAATATAAGGTATAAGTTGTTGTTTTTGCTGATCTTGCTATAGGGTTAGATGTTTGGTCAATTCCTGTTTGCAAGTGTTGTGGGATGTAGAAATAATTGTTGATGCCGATAAGGGAGACTCTAATTTTATTCTCGTAAGCTATCTGTGCCTTCCTTGTAGTCCGACTGTTAGATATCCCAAAAGATATAACGCTTAATTTTAGTGGTATGGCCCTACCTAATATCATAGCTGGACCTATTTTAAGGAGAGTTGAGAAAGATCAGATTTCCGTTTGGATTGCCTGTACCAGGGAGTTCACATTAACTCTTAAAATTTATGAGGGGGATAATATTGAGCTTAACACGGAGTCTGGCGGGTTTCCCTCTCCGGGCACGGGAGTCGTTGAGTTGATCACCAGCTCTGCCCAGGCTCCCACCGTACAATTTGGCAAGAATTTGTGGATCGGGGTGGTGAGGGCCGAAATGCAGGTTCCATTTCAGACCGGGAAAATCTACAGCTATAATGTCCGGTTTGAAAGCAAAAGTCCGCCGACTGAAAAAGGGGATTTGAAAACTGACGGACTCCTCTCCGATGACAAGCACCTTGACCGCCCCCAAAAAGCCTTGGGCTATAAAAAGAATGTGTTGCCTTCGTTTTGCCTTCCGGCTGATGATCCAGCCAAACTGTTCATTGCACAAGCATCATGCCGAAAAATTCATGGGCACGGCCTTGATGCGCTGGCTCACCTCGACAAAGTCATCAAAGACAACCTGACCAAGCCGGATACCAGGCCACAACAGCTTTTTTTAACCGGAGACCAGGTTTATGCTGATGACGTTCCCGGTGCAACCCTCAGGCACCTCGGGGCCCTCGATGGCGTTGGATTGATTACGGGAGCGGAGGGAGAAACAGTAAAGGTAGATAACGGCAACGGAGCACAGGAGATTGAGGCAGATATCGTCTCATTTCCTCCTTATCTGAGGAAGCATTTGATGTCGCATTTTGCAGGATTCAGCAGTGGAAGCGCCCACAGTCACCTGGTTACGTTCGGGGAGTTCTGTGGACTCTACCTAAACTACTGGAGTATCCGTTCGTGGAATATCAAGCTGCTGAAAGAGGTGCAGAAAATACAGGCGGATAACAAAGAATCAGTCCTGCAGGAGGTTGCCGACAGCCTGCTGGACAGCGAAGCCGTCGAGGATGATCCGAATATGAAGGTGCTTTTTACAGATGAGTTCGGAGAGCGCCCGGATGCTTTTGATTTGGTACTTACTGAGGATACGAGGCCGATTTTTGAAGAAGATCCACCCGGGGAGAAGTTTAATGCATGGCTGGAAAAGATACGTGCTAAATTGAAAAACGAGCTCCGGGAGGTGGCGGAGTTTGCAAAGACGCTGCCGGAGGTGAGCCGAGTGCTGGCCAACGTGCCCAGCTACATGATTTTTGACGATCACGAAGTTACCGATGACTGGTTCCTCTCGAAGCGATGGAACAACCAGGTGCTCTCAAAGCCGATGGGGCGGGATGTGATCCGCAATGGGCTGATGGCGTATGCCGTATTCCAGGATTGGGGAAATGTGCCCGGCGAATATGTGCCGATTCCCCCGCAAGGCGGCGATGCGGGCGATCTTTCTGAGCGAACCAAATTTATTCGGAAGATTAAGGAATATTGTAACGTCATAGCAAACGGTCTTCCCCGCGACAATCTGCGATCCGATATCATTGGGCCCATGGAACAGATGCTCGGTTTTGGCGCCGAGCCGGCCAAGGTCAAATGGCACTACGACGTCCCAACCGGTCCTACCAAAACATTTGTGTTGGATACCCGCACCCAACGCACGTACGATTCCCTGAACAGCCCGCCTGGTCTGTTGGGGGAGGATGCCCTCCGAGATCAACTTCCCAATACCATTCCCAACGGCAACGCTCCGTTTACATTCGTGGTGTCGGCAGCGCCGGTGTTGGGGTTGGCATGTATGGAAGAGCTCGTTCAGCCGGCGGCTGCTTCCGTGGTGGGCATTAAATCCACTACTGGCAAAAACCCAGGCCTGCTTGCAGGTATGCTCAAACGTGATTTTGAGGCATGGGGATTTAACCCTGCAGCATTTGAAGGTCTGATCGAGCGTTTGAGTAACCTCAAAAAGGTGATCCTGTTATCCGGCGATGTTCACTACGGTTTTTCCTCGGTGCTCGATTATTGGAAGGGAAGTGCAGCGGTCCCCGAAGCGAGGATACTCCAGTTTACCTCCAGCTCGCTAAAGAATGAGGAGTTTGGCCTGCTGCACCTGTACCGCTCAGCTATTGTTCAGAAATTGCTCACTGGCATTGGGGATAACCTTGAAAAGCTGGGATGGAAAGACCACGTGCTTTCCGTAAGTGGCGATGTGAGTATTCGAAATCGCAACCGGCTGCGTCAAAACCCGGCTGTCATCCCTATTGCGGGCTGGGAACCGGGAGCCACCGTGAGCATTGAGCCTGACTACCGCTGGCGGTTGACGGTCATAACGGATGAAAATGTGCGGTCTGGCGATCCCATACAGAATGATATCGATCTTGAAGATGAAAATGCTGTCAAGGAGGGTTACAAAAAAGTAGTGCAGCGCCATCTCGACAATTTTATCTCCGGGGTGCACCGGCGGATGGTATGGCCCTCAAACATCGGCCTGCTGAAGTTTGTGCAGGACGGCACCGAGTGGAAAGTTAAGCACAATTTCATTTTTTCGGCTGGATCCCGCGATATCTCTGCAAAGAACGTGGGAGAACATATAAAACACGAGGCACTGCTGGTGGCCACTGGCGATGAGGCCACGCGCCCTGAACTTCCCTAAAGAGGACGAGTATGGCGGATGAAATAAAAGATCGTGACTTTTTCCAGGATCTGCTGAAAGCGGTAAAAGAGCTACTCGATCCCGCGCTCGCAATATTCAGCGACGAGGAATCAAAAACGGAGCTTCTTGGCACGCTCGGGTTGGATCCCGACACCGATCCCGGTTCCCTGCCCTCCACCACCAGCCTGGATCAATATATCCAGTCGGAGGCGGAAGAAGCCGATGCCTTTATGCTCATTGCAGCGATGGCCGACCTGACGCAGGTGACACTCGCTATTGAGGGGGTGATTCGGGCCGCGATTGCAGCAGAGGAAAATCCCGATTTTGCAGTTGATGAGCTGATGGGCTCCTTTTTCAACATCCTGTTGATGGACTATGTGCGCCGGCAGTCGCCCGGTGTATTTGCTTTTGCCAACCTGGTGACCACCTTGACGGCGCAGACTGCTGCCGAGGGGGGAACACCCAATTTTGTGGAGGGCGTCATCGTCGAGTTTTTCAAGAAGCTGGGGAAAGGTCTGGAAACCGAAGAGAGTACCAAAGCCGTTTCGGACGGGGTTTTTATATTATTTGCCGCTTCCCTGTTTGGTATTAAACTGCTGCTGGATAAATTCGATATTGATGCGCTTACTCTGAAGATGGGATACGGGTACGAGGGAATTACCGAATCGTCCACTTCGGTTGCCGATACCATCACCAATCGCACGCTTTCTTATTCCGTGACCGTGAAGCCGGTAGACGACCCCGACAACCAAGGCACGGCCTTCAATTCGTTTGCATTTATCCCAGAGGATCACGGCGGTGAGGCTTTTATCACCGACCTTTCTGGTGAGATCGATATGACAATTCCGTTGACGGACGAGCTGTCCCTCAAGTTTGACCTTTCGGGTGAAGGGATATTCCGAATCGGGACGTCGCCGGAGGCATCAGCCGGTAAAAACAACAGGATCAAAATTACATTCAACCACAAGCGCGACAAGGCCGGACTTGCCTACCTGAGTCGCAAGCCGGAGATGAAGATCGGGTTCGGCACCTATTCTATTGCTATGACCGCAACCCCGGATGACTTCGAAATCGCCTATAGCGGGAAGATGCCGTTTCAGTTCAAGCGAGATAAATCGGCCGGTTTCCCGATGAGTCTGCTGCCTGAAAAAATAGATGAGAAAATACCACTGGATTTCGGCTATTCTCTGAAGCGTGATTTCTTTTTTGGAAGCGGCGGGGGTAATGCGGGTTCTTCTGCCGATCCTCAAACGGCACAGGCCATGGCCGGCCCAGAGGAGGAACCCGACTTTATTGAGAAAATTCTGGCCAAAATTATCAATATGATCGACCTCCGGATCCCAATTCACAAGGATATCGGTGGAATATTGGGGATTCAGCTACTGAATCTTAAAACGGGCGTGGTTGGTAATTTTGAGACCATCACCCTGGAAACCTCGCTCGATTTCTGGGTCAAATTCGGGCCTGTTCTGACGATCTCTGTCAGCCGCCTCGGCATAGAATTAACAATGACTGAACGGGAAGACAGCGGGGGACTGTTCGGGTATGATCTAATGCCCGAATTCAAACCGCCCAACGGGGCGGGGGTGCGTGTCAATGCCGAGGTGATAAAAGGGGGCGGATTCCTCTATCTGGACCACGAGAAGGGCGAATATTTTGGATCACTGGAGCTGGAGTTCAAAGGACTCTTTACGCTCAAGGCGGTGGGCATCATCAATACCATAATGCCGGACGGTAGCAAGGGATTTTCAATGCTTATCCTCATTACCGCAGAATTTTCACCCATTCAGCTGGGATTTGGATTTACACTTAGTGGTGTGGGTGGGCTGTTGGGAGTGGACCGGACAACAGAGGTGGAAGCACTGCGCATCGGCATTCGCACAAATGCCATCAAAAGCATTCTGTTCCCAGAAGATGTGGTGGGAAACATCAGCAGGATTATCAATGATCTGCGAGAAATATTCCCGATCAAACAGGGTCAGTTCTTGGTTGGACTGATGGCCAAGCTGGGGTGGGGATCGCCTACGCTTATTCATATTGAGCTGGGATTGATTGTCGAAATACCCGACCCGAAAATCATGCTTCTCGGGGTTATCCGGGTCAGCCTGCCGGATGAGGATGCGGCGGTTTTGAAGCTGCAGGTGAATTTCCTGGGCGTGCTCGACTTCCAAAACCAGTTTATCTACTTTGAGGCCCATCTTTTTGATTCAATTCTGGTTGGTTTCCCGTTGACCGGCAGTCTTGCTTTTGCCGTGGCATGGGGCGAACAAAGCGTGTTTGCGATCAGCGTGGGTGGTTTCCATCCCGATTTCAAGGATTATCCGGTGGTACCGACGCTTCCTGGTGCGTTCCGGGGAATGGCGCGTATCGGTTTTAGCCTGCTGAGCGGAAAGAACCCGCGGTTCACCGTAGAATGTTATATGGCGGTTACTTCCAACTCCGTGCAGTTCGGGGCTAAAGCAGAACTGCTGGCTTCCGGTCCCATGGGATTCAACCTCTATGGCATGCTGGGATTTGATGCACTCTTCATATTTGATCCCTTTAGCTTCTCGATAAAACTGGAGGCAACGCTGGCCATCCGTAAAGGGAAAAAAGTGCTGTTCGGTATTTCATTTAAGGGTGTGCTCGAAGGGCCCACACCCTGGCATATCGAGGGCAAAGTCACCTTCTCGGTACTCTTCTTTGATGTGACGATCTCATTCTCCGAGACCTGGGGTGATCCACAAGTCCAGATAGTCACAGAAACACAAGACCTGCTTGCCCTCATGCAGGCTGAGCTGGATGACATCCGCAATTGGCAAGTGGTGTTGCCTGCTCACCAACATATGAATGTGACGCATAAAGAGCTGGAAGGCCCGGAAGAGCCGCTGATTGTGTTCCCGTTCGGGCAGCTCCAGTTCAGCCAGCGTACTATTCCACTGAACTACCAGATTGAAAAGTACGGCACGCGAAAGCCGCTGAACGAGAATAAATTCCAGGTTACTGAAGTGAAAGTGGGTGAGCGGGTAGAGGCAAAGGACGACGTCAAAGAGCTTTTTGCCCCGGAACATTACACCAAGTTGAGCGAACGAGAGAAACTGTCTCGTAAATCGTTTGAGCGAATGGACAGCGGGTTCAGCCTGAGGGATACCGGCAAGCTGCTGACTGCGCAACCCCATCTTGACCCTGTGGATCTAAATTACGAACTGAACTACACTGAGGACGATGAGCAGCTCCGGCCAGTGGCTACAACGACACATATCGTGCTCCAGGCATTTGCGCATATGTCCCGTGAAGCGGCAGTTTCAAAGTCGGATCTGGGATGGAAAAAATCCATAGCAGCATCACTGAATCAACCCGGCAAGGTGGGGCTGGCGGAAGATGGGTTCGCGATCGCCAATACCAGCAACCTGCATGAATTTGACGGCGGATTCCGCGCATCCACGTACGCCGAAGCGAAGGCACAGTACGACCAGTTGGTTAAAGAAGATCCCACGCTGGAGGACAAGATACAGGTAGTAGAGAGTTTTGAGCTTAACAATTAAATAACCAGGAAAATGAGTTTTGGCAGATATCAATTTTTGTCATGGGCGCGCAGAGGAATTGCCAGCCAGATTAGCGAAAAAGATACACTGGGGCAATCCGACGGTTCCGCAGTGGAACGAGCCCAAATCCCTATAAAAGTATCCTTGAATGCCGGCGCGCCCACTGTAAAGAATTTTACCCTGTTTGGACCGGGCGATGTTACCGGTATCCAGCAGGATATGATCATCCGGACAGAGCCGATCAACGGGGTGGGGGATTTTGAGCCGAACCTGCTCCCGTATGTTGAGTTTTATGACCAAGATTTCCCCTACCGGTATACCCCTGCGTCTCCCGCGGGATCGGGGATTACGCACCTGCGACCCTGGTTGGCGCTGATTATCCTGAAAGAAAATGAATTCCTTGAGACCAAGAGAAGAGAACCGCTCAGTTCAATCAAAATTTTGAGTGAAGGAGTGTTGCCGCCGCACAATCAGCTTCACCTGTGGTGCCACATGCATTCCAATCTGCCACACGAGGAGACCGAGTTTGAGACCTTTATCGACAACCTGGAAGAGGATGTCAAAACGGATCCCGATGGTGTCTATAGCCGGCTTCTCTGCCCTAGGAAGCTCGAGGCCAAGACGCTCTACCATGCGTTTCTTGTGCCTTCGTATGAAACGGGTCGCCTGGCGGGACTGGGGCAACCAACAAGCGAGGTGAAGGCGCAAAAGCCGGCATGGCCGGGCAGCGACAACGAGTTCCCGGTGTATTACCGCTGGTATTTCCGCACCGGCAAGAATTTTGATTTTGAGTACCTTGTCAAGCTCCTCAAGCCCCGCGTGATGGACGAGCGCGTGGGTGTCCGTCCCGTGGATTGTTCCCGTCCCGCTTTTGTAAGGGCCGATGCCGATGAGGAGGTGCGTCCACCGGAGCCGAACGTGTTGCTGCTGGAGGGAGCAATGAAAGCTCCGCATGCCAAATCCTCGGTATTTCCACCGCCGGGCGTGGTACAGCCATTTTTTGAGGATGTCGAAAAGTTGGTCAACCTGAACCGGTTCCAGCAGGAGAATTCCAATGAGGATCCCTATGTCTCCATTCCGTATTACGGCATGTTCCACGCCATGCGACTGGATAACAATAATCCCGGTAAAAAGGAGATTCCGCCGTTTGTAGCCTCCGCTTCCCAGTGGTATAACGACCTGAATCGAGATCCCCGCAACCGGATACCAGCAGGTTATGGCAAGCGCGTGGTACAGGAAAACCAGGAGAAGTTTATGGACCGCGCCTGGGAGCAGCTGCAAAACGTTCTGGAAGCCAACCGAAAGATGAAGCTCACCAGGTTTACCCTGGAATTGAACCAGCGCCTGTACCAGAAAACCCTGCTCAATGAAGCTGACGAGGCCTATCTGGCAGTCACAAAGCCGATGAGCCGCCGTATCCTGTTCGGCCAGGAAACCGTCAAGACAAGCATGGACAACAGCCTGGTGGCCAACGCTACCTTCCAGGCGGCCTTCCGGCGCATAACACGTGATAATACCTCTATTATCAAGGGTTTGACTCAGCAGAGCCAGCAAGCCACCTACTCCTATGCCACGCTTTTCCAAAAAGTAAACAGGGTCAATGGACTCAGTGGCCAGGTAGAGGTAAATTTTGAGCCTATTCCGCAATTGAAAAAACTGACTACGTTTACGCCACCCACATCGATCAAGGATATCAGCGTCTGGAGTACGAAGTCGAACCTGCAGAATGATTACCTGTACAATATGCCCGGTTATACCGGGGGGATGCCCAAAGTGGATAAGTGGAAATCCCTGTTTAAAACCACTACTGTATTCCCGATCATCGGCCGGTTAACAACGCCTCTTATACCGCTTAGTCGTACCCGCATTGACTCTCCGTTGTCGCTTTCAACAGCCAGTGTCACCAGGATCCCGTCGGTTACTACAACTATCGCCGATACGATACTGACAACCGACAAGCACACCCTTGCCGCCAAACAAGCCTACAACGATGTCTCCCGGCGATTCAGTTATGAAGAAAAGATCGAGCAAGCCCCGACACTGGCGGTCTCTGGCGTAAAACAGCAGATAGATACGGCAATTACTCCCAAGAACTCCTACCGGCGACTTATTGGAGCTAAGATTGCATGGCCCGTTGGAATGTTGAAAAATCCGGTTGAACAGCTACTCCCGGCGATGGCCTACCCGGATATTCCCGATTCTATGTACAAATACTTGCTGGAGATTGATAAAGAGTTCCTGCTCCCCAATCTAAACCTGATCGAAAACAACACACTGTCGCTGCTCAAGACCAATCAAAAATTTATTGAGTCCTATCTCGTGGGACTAAACGATGAGATGGGACGAGAGCTGCTGTGGCGTGAGTATGCCACCGATATGCGGGGCAGCTATTTCCGGCAGTTTTGGGATGTCAGCGGGTTTGTTACGCCTGACACAACGCCCAAAGATGCAGATGCGCTTAAAGATATCAGGCCGATTCACACATGGTTTAGCAGCAGCGAGCTGGGGGATCACAACGCGAGGGATCCCGAAGGAGATCCAGACCAGCTGGTATTCGTCGTTCGTGGAGATCTGTTAAAAAAATTCCCCAACACGGTGATTTATGCCCAAAAGGCGTTGAAAGAGGATGATAAAAAGGTAATTCGGCGGGATATGAATGAGCAGCAGTATGAGAAGGAAGTGCGCTTCCCGCTGTACCAGGCAGAGATCGCCCCCGATATCAAGCTGCTGGGTTTTAACCTGACCATCGAGGAGGCCTCTGGAGAAGAGGCGACACCGGGCTTTAACGACAACGACAACCTGGGTTGGTTCTTTATCCTTGCTGAAGTGCCCGGCGAACCACGATTCGGTATGGATATCACTTTTAATCCCAATGAACCTGACATACATACGTGGAACGACCTGTCATGGGAAAATTTGCCGGAGAATGTGGACTTTGTCCGATCCGAAATCAACCCGAATCTCAATCTCGCTTCGGGGATTGATGAGCAGTGGGGCCGAAGTGCCTCCGATATGGCCTCGATCCTGATGCAGCGGCCCGTGATGGTGGCTATTCACGCTACCGAAATGTTGCAGCGGGAGATCCCGGTGAATGTGGCCCTCACCGAGTTCACCACCCTGTTCCAATATGTCGCCCAATTGAAAAACCCATAATTTTTTAGCTATGCCTTCTTTCCAGGAAAACCAAAAGAATATTGCCAAGGCCCGCGCGAGACTCGAAAAGGCGGAACAACAATTGTACGAAGCGAGATTGAAGGTGCAGCGGGCCAAGAGTCCAGAAACAGTAGCCTCTATAAGTCGGGAGCTGACGGCTGTGAATCAAACTTTTGCAAATGCCCAGGCAAGCCTTTCGAAGGCTATTCTCAAGCTTTATCGGCAGCACGATTTTAAGAGTGCAGTCAGTGAGCTCGATGCCCAGATCCCGGTACTGCTGCTGCCGGTGCGCCTGGAAACCCGTTTTGTGGATACCGACGTCGGATCGGAACTATGGATCCGAATTTATCCCGATGATATCCATATTCATTCATTTGAACCGATGCTGACCGATGCGGAGTGGGAAGCGGGCACGGCTTACTGGCGGCTTTTGTTGAAAGCAAACCGGGAAGAGGGGGAAGCCAAAGAGGAGATCAAAAAAGAGGAGTGGACTAAGCTGAACGAAAAACTGGGCGTGCAGCGGTCGCTTTGGGTGACGAAGCAGACCACGCCCCAGAACTGGGAACCGGATCTGGCCGTTGAGGATGATGCGCTGGAGTTCCCTGAGCACCCGGAAACCAAAACGCACGACTGGACCCGCGCTCCCCGCACGCAGATTTTGCCTGATATGTTTGTCGTAAACATTCACCGGGATGGAAAGATTGTGCACTCCGAGATCAGTAACAACATACCCGACACCGTTTTCCTGGGCCCCGATCCGTTCCAAGCGGAAGAAGCATTTAAGGAGGAAAATAAGGAGATCAAATTTCACGAGGATTTTTCCTGGACCAGCGACTTTGAAAAGGCGGTGGAACAGGGACTTGGCGTGAAAATAACCGTTTCCGACTCATTTTTTAATGGCGGAAGGATAGAACGAATTTCGGTGATGGGGCTGATGGCGAGCACCGGTCCGGATGAGAGCAAACAAATGTTGGAAGAGCACCTGCACGCCCATCACTACTCTAGCCGGGGATTCAGCTTTTTGCCGCAGGGGAGTCCCACCAACAACACCGACCAGTCGGGCTCCGCTTACACGCAAAACCACGATTACCTGCCCAAAGGATATTATGACGGCACCCCGTTTGAAGATCTCGATTCCAAGCCTCGTGCCGATGTCCACGAGTTTGCACGCGCGCTCGGCATTGGAACAGATCTAATGGATGAAGTCAACCATGCCGGGAAAGAGGAGGTTGCAGAAGCCCAGGCGATGAACAAGGCCCTTTATCCCGCTACCATCGGGTATTACCTGGAAGTGCTGACGAATCCGGCAGTTTCCAAAAGTGCCCAGCCAAAAGTCAGGGACTTTTTTACTGAACATGTTTCGGCGACCGGTCCGCTGCCTACTATTCGCGTTGGGGATCAGCCTTACGGGATCCTGCTTGCCAGCGATATCTCCAAATGGGAGGAGCCGGCCGGCGATTCTTTTGACAAAGGGTTGACCTTGGTTTTGAAGATTCTGCAATCCAGGTGGAATACGATGATGAGGAACAAAGTAGCCCACGTCGGGAAAGCGGGAGATCCCTCCAAAATACTGCTGGAAATACTGGGTTTGAGCGCGGGCTCTGTTTCCTTCAAACAGCGGCTGGGGCACCTCCCTGATTTTCATTTTAGCCTGGCGCAGTTTGCCAATATTGAAAGCAGTGTGGTGAATAAACAGGCAACTATAGTAAATCTGCTGAAGGAGACCGGCTTTGAGGGAAGTGAAAACAGTTTCCCATTGATTAGCAATCTTCTTTTTTATGATAAAGATTCAAGCATCCCTTATAACTATATGGTCGATCGCAAACCACCGTCGCCCACGCGTTTCCTGGATAAGCTTGGAGATACGAAGAAGAATTTTATTGAGTGGCTTGCCGGTGTTACAAAAGTGAAAGACATCGATGACCACGCGGCGGGTGCCCAGCCTCCCCGGTCAGTACTCTATCTGCTATTGCGACATGCACTGCTGCTTGAACTTCAGCGGGCCGCTTCGGATT
This sequence comes from Aliifodinibius sp. S!AR15-10, assembly GCF_031569985.1. Lineage (NCBI taxonomy): Bacteria > Pseudomonadati > Balneolota > Balneolia > Balneolales > Balneolaceae > Fodinibius > Aliifodinibius sp. S!AR15-10. The sequence goes on from NZ_JAMQKA010000016.1 coordinate 14,492, forward strand.
TCTATACCAAAAACGGGTATACTTTTGACAGGGGAGCCAATGAGAAAAGCTTGTACAACTTTAATACGGAAGTAAAAGATCTCACAACCTGGGAGGTTCTCTATGGCATCCCACAGAAAGTAGATCTGCAAAAGCTGAAAGTCTCATCCCCGATCGGCGATCACCTGCTCGATCCCACGCTAGCTGACACGGCAGCCGAATATATCAAGGAGATGCGGAGTGCCCTGAACCTCCTGGCCGATCTGCCCACCGCACGACTGCACCAGTTGCTTTCCGATCACATCGACCTGTGTTCCTACCGGCTGGATGCCTGGCAGACCGGGCTGTTCTACCGCCGGCTGAAACAGTCTCGTTCAGAAAAGCCGAGCGGTGTGTACCTTGGAGCGTATGGCTGGGTGGAGAATCTTAGCAAACAGCCCAAACTGAAGGCTACGGTGCCAAAATCTCTGTCACCAGAAGATGGAAAGCCGGTGTTTGAATCGGCTGCCAATGCGGGCTTTGTTCATACGCCTTCGCTTAATCACGCCACAGCTGCCGGAGTTCTTCATGCCGGGTATGTTCATCATGCTTCCCGTACCTCACCAAACTCGTTTGCCGTGAATCTTTCTTCGGAACGCGTCCGGCGCGCCCTGTTTGTTTATGAAGGGATCCAGAACAACCAGCTGATTGAAGCCTTGCTCGGGTACCAGTTTGAGCGGGCGCTGCATGATATTACCTCAAAAAAACCTGACCAAAATCTTAACCGGTATATCCTGGATTTTCGTGAAAAATACCCGATCGAGAATAATGCCATTCCTCAGCAGGGCCTTTCTGCCCAGGAGACTGTGCCGGCGCATTCGGTGGTGAACGGCCTCAAACTTGTTGATGCCAAGCCTTCTGATTTCAACTCGGTAGTGACAAACAGTGCGGATCGCGACCTAATCCTCAAGGAAAGAGATCGACTGGCGGATACCCTCGATGCGCTGGCGGACTTGCTCACCTCGGAGACCGCCTTCCAGATGGTGCAGGGAAAAACAGAGCGGACTGCAGCAGTGCTCAACAGCATGAAGGATGCCGACCTGCCACCTGAGCTCGAGGTCAATAAAACACCGCGATCCACGCATCTAACATATACCAACCGGGTCAGTATTCATTTCGATTCGGACGCCAATATAGCGGAGAATTCCGGTTGGGCACAGGATCCAACACCGCGGTCGGGGATGGAACCGGGACTGAACCACTGGCTGGCGCAACTGATCGGGGATCCTAAAAAAATTATGTGCAATGCATCCCTGGTGGATGAGGAGGGCAATGAAACCGACAAGCGGGAGATTGCGCTAGCGGCCATTGATCTTCAGCCAATAGACCTGGTGTATTCGGTGGGCATTGACGTCCAGACCGGTGCGAAGGAGCTGGAACAGCTGGTGCACAGGAATTACAAAGCGCAGGTGGATATCCCGGAAGGTGCCCGGGTCAGGATCGCCTTTGATCCCGAAGGGCTGGATTCCGATCAGATGTCTTTCGCCCAGTTGCTGCCACTATTGCAATCGCTTCGCCTGTTGATTACGACTGCCCGTCCGGCCAGTGCCAAAGACTACCTGCCCAAATCGAAAAGCATCATTGAAGATGCCGACGCCCAGTTTGGCTGGGACCATGAAGAGCTGAGGGGAAGAGTTGATTCACGCATCGTGGATTTAAAAAATGAGCTTAGCACCGTGAATGCCCAGGCGCCAAACGGCATTCAGCCCAAAACGGATACGAATCCGGCGACGCTGAAGCTGCTGTTTGAGCACTATTTTGCCGAGGGTCGACCGGTTGAGCGGCTTGAGCAGACCCGGATTATGCCTTCCGCTATAGATACTCTGTTGGCATTGGTTGCGTCGGCGCCGCGCTATGGCATCAAGTGCCTGTACCCCGAACGGGTTGATGCAGATAACCAGGCTACGGTGACCGAACTGCTGGCTACGGCAGCCGAAGTATGGCGGCAGGTCAATAAAAAGCTAGCCCAGGCAGAGCAAAAGATGGCAGCAGCAGATACGGAAAACAAAATCGATACCAAGGTGACGCGGCTGACTGATACAGCCAAGGCGATCCTGGGTGACGACTTTGTGGTGCTGCCACGCTTCCGGTTTAAAAATTCCGAAGATCTCTCCTCTTCCATCAGCGAAGCAGGAGCACAGCTGCTGAAATATTTTAATGGGAAGTACAATACGAGCAGCGAGCTTGCAGTCGAAACGTGGATGGAGTCGGTGGCGGCGGTCCGACCCAATATGGACCGGCTGGAGCGGCTCAGGATCATATCGGAGTTTCAAAGCGGCAATGAGCTGAACTTCACTGCTGCACAGGTGCCTTTCCAGGAAAACGACAGCTGGCTGGCGGTTGAGTTCCCTGCCGAGGATGAGGAGACCGGTGAACCGTTTGACATCAAGCATGATACGATTGCCCTGTGCGTGCAGGGATTGGATGCGAATTCGATCGAGGAGTCCCAGTCCGCCCTGATCATTGACGATTGGACGGAGTCTGTACCAATGGACCGTGAGATTACCGGCATTTCCTACAACTATAATCAGCCGAATGCCACTGCTCCTAATGCACTGTTGCTGGCCGTCGAGCCCACGGGTGCTGACAATTGGAATTGGGATCGCCTGGTCGACATTCTTAACGATACGTTGCAGCGGGCCAAAACGCGGGCCGTAGAGCCAGCACATCTGCTGGAGGATTCCGCGCTCGACATCCTGAGTCCCATGACCATCGCCAGCTTCGACCTGGATAACTCCAACATCTCGCTGGATTACCTGATCACCAATGATGAGCTGGTGCAGCAGATGAAAGCCCATAAATACGAGCTGTACACAAAGTTTGATCTAAAATCATGACACCATGACAAAGCTGATCGCATTATCGAATCTTAAAATGACGGCCACCCGATATACCAAGCCGAGTATCCGAAATTATAACCGGCTGGAGGGGAGTCCCCGCTCGGCCGACTTTGAACAGAATTTGAGTATGGCGTGCCACGACCCGCTCTGGTTTTTGTGCCGCCAGTGGCAGTTCGGTGAGTTCCAGGCAGAAGATGCGGCTTCTGCCTACCAGGCCAAGGTGCTGGGCACCCATTCCACGCCCGGGGAGATCCGCTTGCCCGATGGTAAGAAGATACCCTATGATATCGATCAGCCATTGGAGACGGTCGTTGAGAAAAGAGAGATTGCCCCAGCACTTCGACTGCGAGCACAGATGGGTCGCCACCTGGTCCGTATTTTCAGACAGCATGGACTGAATAAGTATGTCTCGCTGTTGTCAGTTGATTTTCCACTTGATCGCAGCAGCGTGAAGAGTGATGACGAGGAGGGCATCTATTTCGCCAAGGCACTTTCGGCAACGCTGCCGGATGGTTTTGCGGTGTACGAACGGGTTGTGAACGAGACCTTTACCGAGTGGTATGAGAATCACGATGAGATCGATGCCGTCGACCACGACGCACTGTCAGTAGTAGAGCACGATTTCAGAAGCTGGTTTGAATACCTGTACCAGCAGCCCGGCGAAGGGGAGTCGGCGTGGGTGCCCAACCATCTTGAGTACAGCTTTAGCATGGTTACGAAAGACGAGCAGGAGCAAGCGCGACACCTGGTAGCGGATCAGTTTGCGAGCGGGCACCTGGACTGGAAAGATTTTGACCAGGATTTGGAACCGGCCGGGGAGGAGGCCGCGAACTTGCAGGAGCCGGAAGAGGTGGTGCAGACTTTTATCCCCAGCGAACTAAAGTTCAGCGGGATGCCGCATCCGCGTCTCTGGCAGATGGAAGACCGGGAAGTCGATTTTGGGAAATTAAACGCATCACCGACTTCACTCATGAACGTGTTGCTTGCGGAGTATGGTCTCAATTATTCCAACGACTGGTTTGTATTGCCGTATGAGCTGCCGCTAAATACCCTGTGCCAGGTCCAGGGTATCCTGCTTACCGATGTCTTTGGGCAGCATATCCATATCAAGCCGGCTATTGACGACCCCGAGACCAACTGGCATCAATTTACGATGTTCCACCAGACCGAGCGTGAGAATGAAAGCCGGGGCAAGAGTATCTTTTACCTGGTGCCGGCTATTGGACAAAAGCAGGAGAGTGAAGACCTTGAGAAGATTAATTTTATCCGGGATGAGATGTCAAATATGGTGTGGGCTATTGAGCAGGTGGTACCCTCCGATGCGGGCCCGGGACGGATATTGAAGCGCGATATTCCCTCGACAGTGGAATTTGAGCCCGTGGGGGATGAAGCGGAGATCCGTTACGTGCTCGGCAATACGGTGCCCAACAACTGGATCCCGTTCGTGCCTGTACACAAGCCGGTGTCCCCCGGAGAAGTGCCACGAGAGATACGCCTTCAGCGTGCCCGGATGCCGCGATCGCCCGGTGCCCAGGGTCATTTGCTGACTGAAGAGCAGCCGGTGTATTTTGTGGAGGAACAGGAGATTTTGCGGGCGGGCATAATTATCACGGATCGATACCAGCGAACCCGTTGGCTGAATGGGAAGACCTTCCTTTGGCGGGGACGCCAAAAGAACGCTGGACGGGGAGAAGGCATGGCCAACCTAATGTTTGACCGCATAGTTAATATTGGTGGTGAGTAGGGACAATATTGTATCATTGTCTTCAACCCGACGACTCGTAACTTAAGATCGTTAAGCACTGGTAGTTTTGGGGAACGTTTCTTGGAAATAGGTTTCTTTCCAGAAGAGCTATGGGTACGATTGAACGCTGAGGGATTCGCTAAAAAATGTCAAAAGAAGAAAAGAGAATAGCTTTTCAGCTATATTTTTTTAAATATTAAGCGTTGATGAGCATTTTCCCTAAATATTTAGTGTGAAAATCGAGAAAGTCAGTATATCTAAATATTGTTGAGGGAAAAGTAATAGGTTGAAATCTATTCTATTGCTTAGTTAGGGATTGTTAGTGCTCTTCTTTATAACTGCCAGATAAAAGTCTACTCCACTCCAATTAATAAATGTATCCATGCCGACATATTCACTTAACATAAACGGAAGTAAGTATACTGTAGATGCCGACTCCGATACGCCCATGCTGTGGGTGTTAAGAGATCAACTGGACCTTCTGGGAACTAAATTCGGTTGCGGTATTGCCATGTGCGGAGCTTGTACCATTCACCTCAATGGGAATGCCATCAGATCTTGTTCCCTGCCGGTATCATCTGTTGGGGACGCGGAAATAACCACAATAGAAGGGCTTTCTGAGAAAGGAGATCATCCCGTACAGCAAGCGTGGCTGGAAGAAGATGTAGCGCAATGCGGATATTGCCAGGCCGGTCAAATTATGACTGCTGCCGCTTTACTGGATCGCAATCCAAATCCGACGGATGAAGAAATAGAGAGTGCCATGAATGGTAATCTTTGCCGGTGCGGTACCTACAAACGTATTAAAAAAGCAATTCAAATCGCTTCTAAAAACTCGTAATTATTATGGCTAGTGTAAAAACGCATATGGACCGACGGTCCTTTTTAAAAGTATCTATGTCGGGCGGAGCGGGATTAATGGTTGGATTCAGCTGGTTGTCTTCGTTGATTGCCGAAAACGAAACCGGGCATTATCCAGACGAATGGTTTGCTATTAATGCATACATAAATATTGCAAGTAATGGGGAAGTAACGATTTTTTCACCAAACCCGGAGATCGGGCAAAACGTGAAAACATCAATGCCGCTGATTGTAGCAGAAGAGCTGGATGTCGATTGGAACGATGTGAAAGTAGAACAGGCGACGCTGGATACCGAAAAATACACGCGACAGCTGGCCGGGGGGAGTCAATCCATCAGGCAGGGTTGGGAAAGTTTGCGTATGGCCGGGGCTACAGCAAAGTATCTTCTTGTTGCAGCAGCTGCCCAAAAATGGAATGCCGATATGAATGATCTCTCCACCGAGAAAGGCATGATAACCAACACCAAAACAGGAGAACGTATTGGGTATGGTGATATCGCAACCGATGCGGCATCCATCCCGGTTCCCGATGAGGTAGAACTGAAAGATCCCAAAGATTTTAATCTAATTGGTGGCTATATCAAAAATGTGGATGGCCATGATATTGTGACGGGCAAACCGCTGTTTGGACTGGATTTTATGCGAGAAGGGACCAAAATCGCGATGATTGTACATCCGCCTGCTTTTGGCATGAAATTAAAGTCGTATGATGCTTCCGAAGTCAAGTCGATGTCGGGCGTTGATGATGTTTTTACGATCGATACGAGCATCAACGATCCCCAGTGGTCCGATGTGAATGCTTTTAACGAGCTGGTGGTGGTGACCGGCAAAACGACCTGGCAGGTGATGAAAGCCAAGAAGGCGTTAAACGTTGAATGGGAGACGGTCGATAACCTGGAAAGTAGTGAAACACACCGGCAGCGCCTGGTAGAAGCTATTACCAATCGATCCGGTGAGGTTGAACGGCAGGACGGAGATCCCGATAAGGTTTCGGGTCAGGCCACGAAAGTGATTGAACGGGTCTACACTGCTCCATTTTTGGCGCATAATACCCTGGAGCCCATGAACTTTTTTGCCAACGTAACCGACAATTCTGCTGAGCTGATTGGTCCTATCCAAACACCGGAGCAACTTAGAACATCAGCGGCAGCATTGCTTGGAATGCCAGAGTCTGCTGTTTCAGTAGACATGACCAGGATGGGCGGTGGATTTGGAAGGCGTCTTTATGGTAATTTCGGATTGGAAGCGGCAGCTATTTCCCAAAAGATAGGAGCTCCGGTGAAACTAATTTATACCCGGGAAGATGATATGACGCAAGGTACCTATCGACCAGCCTATGCCATCCGGTATAGGGCGTCGCTGGACGATGATGGAAATCTGCTCTCCTTTGAAGCAAAGGGAACAGGTATCCCGTCAAGCCCGCTGTTTGCCAACCGGTTTCCGGCCGGTACGCTGGATCACTACAAAAGTGAGAATGTTGAAATTGAAACCAGTATTACAACCGGTGCCTGGCGGGCACCCCGGTCAAATTTCGTAGCGGGTGCCGAGCAGTCTTTTATAGATGAAGTGGCTGCAGAGGCAGGAAAAGACCCGATTGAGTTCAGGCTTGAGCTTTTTGACAGGGCGATCGAAGATCCCGTGGGAACTGATAATGACTACGATCCCGAGCGATATGCCGGTGTATTAGAACTGGTCCGTGACAAATCGAACTGGGGTAAAGAGATGCCGGGTGTGTATCGTGGGGTCTCAGCCTACTACTGCCATAATTCCTACGTAGCCCAGGTGGTAGATGTGGTTATGGAAGAGGGAACGCCGAAAATCAAGAAGGTTTGGTGCGCCGTTGATTGCGGCATCGTTGTAAATATGGAGGGAGCTCTTAACCAGGTTGAAGGTGGTATTATCGATGGTATCGGACACTCCATGTATAGCCAGTTGACTTTTAAAGATGGAACGCCTGATCAGAATAATTTCGACCAATACCGCCTTATCAGGCATAGGGAAGCCCCTGACGAGATTGAAGTCTTCTTTGCGGATAACAACATCGATCCAACAGGACTGGGCGAGCCGACCCTGCCCCCGATTTCAGCCGCTGTGGCTAATGCGATGTACAAGGCAACCGGTACAAGATGGTACAATCAACCGTTTATGGACGCTGATCAAGAATTGATCGTGAGTTAACAGGCCCTAATCCTTAACCGAAGTAGTTATCGGCTGTTTTTGAGAGGTATGTAAAGGGAGTGTTGAAAATAGGATTTGGTCTACATGATTTAACGTCAGTTCAATATAAAATCTGTCATTGCGATGGATTCAGGAAAATTCGGAAGTAATCCCGCAGCAATCTCCCAGGGGCGGAACAGGATATTCGTGAGGAGATCGCCGCGTCGACTTCCTCGTTGAGCCAATAAGATTTACCAAGGCCTCCTCGCGATGACAGTTACTATTTTGAGTAATTTCTTACATCGAACTCAGGTTTATTTAGTTGCTCGAATATTCTACTGGTAGCTCATCAAGCATCCACTCGGGAAATCCTTCATCCAGTCGCTTGGCATTAAACCCTTTTTTACTGAGCAGTTCGACAGCATCGTCAGCAAATACACAAAACGGGCCTCGGCAGTATGCCACGATCTCCCGGTCCTCCGGGAGAGCATCTATCTTGTCGGAAAGCTGATCGACCGGGATATTTAGGGCGCCGGCAATATGTCCAGCGCTGAACTCTTTCTGTGGACGCACATCTATGATTGTGACCTGTTCATGCTTCATCTTATCTGCCAGTTGGGAACTTGAGAGGGTCTCAACTGATTGGCGAGATTCCCGAAACTGGCGCAATACGCGTTCGACTTCGGCTACCCGTTCTATTCCTAAATCTCGTAGCGACTTCCATGCCTTATATACACTTTCACCGGCCAGCTCGTAATATACGTGATTACCCTCACGCTGGGTACTGACCAGTTGCGCCTGTTTAAGCACTTGAAGGTGTTGGGAGGCATTGGCCCCGGACATGTCGGTTTCTTCGGCAATCTCTGCCACCGAGAATCGCCCCTGGGCCAGCAGCTCCAGGATCTCCAGGCGGTGCGGATTCGACATCCCCTTTACAATATTGGCCAGTTGCTGATAGACTTTATTTTTAAATGTCCGTTTTTCCATGTCGCAATGTTGTTTTTCCTGAATGATGAGACGTCAATATATAGATATCTATTCAACTAATCAATAAGCCTATTGAATAGTTGTTTTTAATCTGTTATACTAACAATGAATAGAAATTTCGATCATTAAAACGCTATCGATATGAGTACCCGACCACCTATCGCTTGTGACCTTTCAGCAATTGATGAGAATGAGCTTGAAGACCACCGCGAGAACGGCCAGGCGGTCTTCGATGCGATCAACAAAATTCGTGAGATACCGGACGGATATGCGTTCAGGATTCCGGCACAGACGGATACCATTCGACGAGCCGGGGCGTTCATTGCCAGGGAGCGACTGTGCTGCCCTTTCTTCGATTTTACTTTAACGATTCCGTCCGACCACCAGCCGGTATGGCTGAAGCTTACCGGACGGGAAGGTGTGAAGCCATACATAAAGGAAATGCTGCTGCCCCAATTGGATGCACCGATTGCCGGTTAACTAAAATACCCAGTTGCTATGAATACTATCGATTCTGACCAAAAAGTGGCCGACCTGGTAGAACAGCATCCCCAGACATGGGAAGTATTCAAAAGCTACGGGTGTCCGGATATGCGCCGGGGATTTTTTTCGCTTATGGCCCGCATCATGAGTATACACAATGCGGCCCGTATCCATCGTATACCGTTGGATGAGCTCATTGAAGATCTGGAAGTTGTCATTTCAGAAACGGAACCATTAACCAATAACGAATAACCAAACTGCCATGGAATCGTTACTAGCCGCTCTTCAACAATCGCAGGTGATTGCCATGCTGGCCGGCCTGCTCCTGCTATTCTTGTGGGAAAGCCTGCACCCGTTCTATGAACACTTTCGTGGGTCGTTTAAAGAAAGGGGCCGACATGCAGTGCGCAATCTGATTATGGGGGCACTCAATTCTGCTCTAATCGCTATTGTTTTTGTAGGGCTCTGGTTTGCCGCATCCGTCTGGGCCGACCAGTACCGGTTTGGCCTGATGCACTGGCTGCAGGACGGGCTCAACCTGCCCGCATGGTTCCACGCGGTCGGAGCAGTGCTGTTATTTGATGCCTGGAGTTACCTGTGGCACCGCATGAACCATGAAATTCCGTTCTTCTGGCGTTTTCACCGGGTTCATCACTCCGATTCAAAAATGGACGTTACCACTGCCAACCGGTTTCATATCGGGGAAATTTTCTTCTCTTCCCTGTTCCGTATCCCACTGATCGCATTGCTGGGCATCTATCTGTGGGAGCTGGTGCTATATGAGACGCTGATGTTTGCGGTGGTCCAGTTCCACCACTCCGATATTGACATACCGGCCAAGATTGATCGTGCTTTAAGGGCGGTCATCGTCTCTCCCAACATGCACCGGGTGCACCACTCCCGTTGGCAGCCGGAGACCGATTCCAACTACAGTTCCCTGTTTTCGTTCTGGGACCGCCTGGCCCGTACGTTCCGGCTGAATCCCAACCCGAGAAGTATTCGTCTCGGACTGGATGAGTTCGACCGTGAGGAGGATCAGACGCTTGGAGGTATGTTGAAAACACCTATCGAAAAACAGAAAAGGGATGGATAAGCATCTTGCTATTAAAAAGGGCTGCCTTTCAGGCTTGGATTGAGCAAATAGGGCTAATTAGGGCATTCTCATGAGAATTTATCCGATTGTATGCCAATGAGTTATAAGGGAGGATATAATGCGGATCAAATACAAAGATATTTTGCAAATTCTGCCTATTTACCTTGCATTTGATCCAGTTGATTCAACCCTTACTTTTTTTGGGGTCCTTTTCACTTATGGTAGTGTTCATTTTTTCAATGAGGAAAAAACGAACCAAAAAAATCAGAGAATCCCAGATGTTGATCTATCTCGTCTCCAAAAAGCCGGCTGTTTTGGAACTTTAGTCGCTTTTTCCTGAACGGATTGCAAGGATTCTCTGGACTTAGGGCAATGGCCATAGCTATCTTGGTTCATGCCACAGGCCTTGGATTTATGATCCGCCGGGCAAATGCAGCGAAGTGCTGCTAAGAGGAAAATCTAATGCAGGTGACTTTTTGGGCAAACCCTAATTACCACGTTCGTCCTACCGACAAGTAATGTACGTCATCCTGACACGTAATGTCCGCCATCCGAACCTAATAAGGTACGCCGAACCGACACGTAATGTACATCGAACGTACATAGTAAGGTTTGTCGGTCGTACGTAGTAAGGGTACGTCCTCCGTACGTAGTAGGAAAATACAGGTTAGAGGCCCTGGGAGTCTGTCGGGCTTAGGGAATTGTTAAGAGAATCAGCCAAATCCGGATGGTTCGCAGTGGATTAGGCTAAGTCCGAAACCTCAGTCAAGTCAATTTGATGTAAATGATGTCGCGTGAAGGATTCAGCTACCATCGTGTGCAAGTCCGGGGGTATTTCGGCAGGTTGAAAAGAAAATGGTGCAGCATCACCTCGATCTATCTTATGTTGAACTATGCTACAATGCAGGAATTTTAACCCGTTCGCCGCGTCCCTTCTTGGTCAACACAATCTGCCACTGGTTGTTTTTGCGTGCACGGAAGCCGCCTGCCGCCATCAGCAGGTAGTAGTCCCACATCCGCCGGAAGCGTTCCGAGTACTGGTCCTTAATTCGATCCCAGCCCTCACTGAAATTTTGGTGCCAGGCCATCAGTGTTTTGTCGTAGTCGGGGCCGTGGTTACTCCAGTCCTCCATTACAAAAAGATCCTCAATAGCCAGCCCGATATGCCGGATCGAAGGGATCCTGGAATTGGGGAATATATATTTCTCCGTCCAGGGGTCGGTCCGTCGGTTCGAGTGGTTCGCCCCGATGGTATGGAGTACAAAAATGCCCTCTTCGTCCAGGCAGCGGTCTACTACCTGGAAGTAGGTCCGGTAATTCTTGGGGCCCACATGCTCAAACATTCCCAGGGAGATGATGTGGTCAAACTTTTCATCTACTTCGCGGTAATCCTGCAGGCGAATTTCAACAGGCAACCCCTGGCACCGCTCGCGTGCCAGCTCCGCCTGCTTCTTTGAGATCGTAATCCCGACCACTTCCACCTCATATTTTTCGGCGGCAAACTGTGCAAAACTACCCCATCCGCAACCAATATCCAGGACCTTGTCGCCCGGTTGCAGGTCCAGTATGCGGCATACATGGTCCAGTTTGTTTTCCTGCGCCTCGGCCAGCGTATCCGCACCGTTCCAATAGCCACAGGTGTAGACCATCCGTGGATCCAGCATCACCTGGTAGAGGTCGTTGCCGGCATCGTAGTGGCGTTCACCCACCTCATAGGCTTTTTTGCTGTTTTGAGGGTTGCGGAACAGTGAGGTGACATTCTTCAGGATTTTAGCCAGGGTCCCGGTAAAATGCCGGTCCAGCTCAGTTCGTAAAATGCGGTTGCAAAACTCATCCAGCTTGCCGGCCTCCCACCAGCCATCCATGTAAGCTTCTCCCAGCCCTATCGAGCCTTCCTTCATGACCCGGTCAAACAGTTTATCATTATGGATCTGCATGTCCCAGGGCTCCGGTCCGTTGATGCGAACCCCCGCCTCACCCAACAGTCTCTCAACTTCAGCTCGTAATGACGTCGCCATATCTACCTCCCTCATGAATTAAGAGTAAGACTTTTCGAGAAACAGAAACATACTAGAATTTTAGTAGTTTATGGCTCGATATCCAATTTATTTCCATTGGTTGGTAAAAAACGGATGGTATCCCAGGATGTGAGCACGAAAGGGAAAGGAGGAAAGTTAAAATGCTGGTCGGAATGATGAAGCTACATATTTCAGAGCTGATGAATTGAGGAACGATTTACCTGGTGAGGTTCCTAGAATGATAAACCGAGTACGAGCAGCCGAGGAAAATGTTTGGGGGCAAACAGTTTCCTCACGCCCACCGCGGCTAAAAGAAGGGGGGGGCAGAAGTAGAATTCAGAACTCATTAATCAAAAGTTAGCTAAGATTAAGCCTCTTCAAGGCAAGGCTCATCCGTGGTAGCACCACATTGGGGACATTCAATTACTTCTCTTGCACAGTAATCCTTTTCAGGCTCTTTATGACAAGCTTCCAAGGAAGTAGCACCGCATTCAGGACACTCATCTCGTTTGCACATAACATTCCCTCCATTAATTATCGTTTATGTATTCAATTTGTTTAGAAATGATCTGAATTTCCAGATTTATAAAATAAATTTGAATGAGAGGGCTTTGCAAAGCCCTAATGAGTTAACCGGGATCTATGATTTTAGCTAGCATCAACTGCACTACTCTCTATTATTGTGCAAGGGGATCGGGGCGAAGCTGAAACTTGAAAACCTTGCTTGTTGTCCCTTTACCGCCTTCCATGTGAAAAGGGGCCCGGGTACTGACTGTTGCCCACAGTCCTCGTCCTTTCCAGCCGGCATCCGGATCATCAATCCGGCCATCCATCCATTTTGTGTAGAAGCCGAGAGGGTAGGGAACGCGCAGTACGATCCATTCCCCATCATTCAAGACCAACAGCCCCTCAGATTCATTACCGGTATTGATAGGTACATTTTCACCCAGTCCCAGCGTATTGAACTGATCCACCCACGTGTAATAGCTGGATTCAGCACTACCCGAATCTGTCACACCGCTAAGCTGGGGCAGGGGCTCCGTATAAAATGTCCACCCTTCGGGGCAATGCTGACCAGTTGCTTCCGGGCCGTTGAGCGGTCCCTCGCATTTTCGCCGGTCAAAGCTACCAAGGTGTCCACTGGCTAATGCAACCCAGGCTACCCCGTTCCGATCAATATCCATTCCACGCGGTGAGAACCCTTCAATCGGTTCCCCGTTTTCATCCAACGGTAGTTCATAAAGTTCTGTCAATGCAGTCGTCGACGGATCGGTTCCCGGTTCGAGACGGACCACGGCGCCGGGATAGCCCAACGATGATCCCCAAACCGAACCATCCGGTGCCGGGGCTACCGCATAAAGTCCATTCGTAATACGCTTGTCCATCGTCGGATCAACAGGTTCTCCCGGCTCTACATACTCGTCCCGTTGGCCGTTCCCGTTGGTATCGAGAATGAGCGGAGTCCAGCCCTGGGAGGCCTGTTCATCGCCGGTTGTATCGAACATCCTGGTGTTCAACCATCCCACAACTTCTCCACCTCCACTCGTCCAAAGGGTATTGTTGTCGTCTTCGGCAAACATCAGGTGGTGCGTACTGAAGCACGTGCTGATATGGGTATATTCCTCCGATTCCGGATTATAGACACCAAGGTGGCGATAGGCTCGATCTACAGGAAATACCTGGGCTGACGGGTGATCAGATCCTTCCCTGCAAAAACCTGGATTCTCGGGTGGTCGTACGGTAGCCGTGATCCAGACCCGTCCCTGCCCGTCAAGCATGGGATTATGCACATTCGCTTTGCTGTCCCATATAAGTTCAGTCCCCCAGTAGGGAGAAGGCTGGGGCATTGATTGTGCAGCGGCCGGCTGTGTATCCGGATCACGCACTGTCAAAGGAACACGGCTTGTATCGTGTTGTACGGGATCGAGGACGGGCAGATAATCGGCACTGAGTTCCAGGGCGCCATAGAGAGGGCCGTTGGCATTGACGGTCGGATCCCGCCGGTCGGTTGAAACCAGATCGTGCAGGTAGGCCTTTGGATCAGCCCAGTCCCACTGCGTAATGACCACGTTTCGCTCCAATCCCTGCGGCCGAGGCGGCTCAGGCGGTACCGCACCTTCTGCAATCTTGTCGGTCCAGTCGGCAAACATTTCTAGTACGCCCTCCCGGCCCATGCGATGGATACTCGAAATCATGCTGCCACCGGCCTGCCCGGATTGAACACGGCGCTCCCATGCATCTTCCGATGTAGCAAAGCTATCCAGATCAAAAGAATCGTGGAACTTCCGTGTTCCTATGCTGCCAAGTTGATGGCAGGCCATACAATTCCCCGATTTTATATTTCTCAGAAAATCGGCCTGTGTTTTGATGTCAGGTGATATTCCGTTCCCCTCTGACCCAGTACCCGGGAATTCATTCTTACCCGGTACATCGATTAGTGAAAACCAGTAACCGCCCGGATAGTATTCCGCTGCTGCACTCTCACTGGGCGCTTCCACCGCCGACAAATCCAAAACGGTTCCGGGCTTAGCCTCCTCTTTCGGAGAATCCACCAGGCCGTAGCCGCGCACCCAGACACTATAATTTGCTTCCGGAAGATCAGGCACCAGGTATCGCCCCTCGTCATCGGTAACCACAATTTTAGCGTAACGGGTGGGCAGGTCGTGTGTTTCGGCAATTACCCAGACCCCCGCCTCCGGACCTTCAGGGCCGGTAACCACACCACCAATGGCATTGTTGCCAACCTGGTTCGATTCGTCACCGGGATCACATGCACTTAATCCAGCCATTAAAAAAAATATTATCAGCAACGCCACCGGACCTCTTGAAGAGACTATTGATTTCATGGAATTGAAATTATCGTGTTCACCGATTAGTTAGAAACATCAATATATAAAAGGTCCGTATAAGTATTTGATAATATTCATCTTATAGTCAGTCATTACAGAGGGTTTGAAGTGCGCAGGATCCAAAAGGATCGGTTGCTAACATTGTATGATGTTCCCCTTAAGCACTTCTGTCCTTTCAATGTGATACCTATAATTATTCTCACTGCGTTAAGCGTGTAAAGTTCTCAATCGCATTGCGAAAACATACTGCTATTTATCTAAACGAGGAGAGAGTGTGGATTGCTGCATCTTTTGTAAATTATATTTACAAGTGATAAATAAATTTGAGTATTGATGTGCTCACCTAAAGCAGTCTTATCGGATAGCTTTGGAGTGAGTTGATATTTAATCGCCTAACCTGTCATCTAATTATTAAAGGGTATGAAAATGAAAGAGGGAGTGATGGATGAATGGTTGCATGCACTTGAGGTGATGCATATTGGCCATCACAAAGCGGCATCGTACTATTCCAAATGGCACATTTGGATGGGTATATCAGTTATTGTTATTTCTACCTTTGTAGGAACATCAATCATAACCAGTGTAGCGGAAATTTATACAGTTGCTTATGTAGAGTTGATTGCCGGGATCCTAAGCTTTATTGCTGCTTCACTTGCCGGGATACAAACATTTTTAAATTTAGAATCCAGAATACAAAAGCATCACAGTGCTGCGGCTGGTTTTGGTAAAGTGAGAAGACAGCTTGAACAGCTTGTTCATTTATCATTGCATGATGTTGATATCCAGGAGAAACTTGATGAGATAAGGAGTAGCTGGGATGAGGTATTGGGTAATGCCCCTAACCTTCCTGCCCATATACATGATCCTTTGAAGGCTGAAAAAAAGAAAGATCAGTAAATTAACGTGAACTCTATAAGCAGTAGTTAATAGGGGATCCATAAACCGGCCTTTCGAAATTTTTGTTGCTCAAGTGAGCCAAACTGGAGCGTGAAGAAACCATTTGTGTTTGAGATCCGTGTTTTCCAGCGGATCGAGTTAAATGGTTTTTCCCGACAGTTGTCGGGAGCAGCGAACGCAACAAAAATTTCAGCAGCCCGCCTACGCATAAAGCTTCGGTATATAAACCTTGTGCGTAGTAGTACGATTTTTTGGTGGAAGTTCGCTAGTCCCGACCGCCGTCGGGGTTTTCATCGTTGAAAAAATGAACACCCCTAAGTCCTCAAATTCAGTAATGAAGTGCCATTTTAGCTATCCCGTAAACCGAGTTGACGTCAAATTAGTTATTAAGGGAATATTATCTTTAAGGAATCTCGTGCAAGCCAGTGACTTACAAGGGTCGGTGCGGCATAGTGACAGCAGG
Organism: Aliifodinibius sp. S!AR15-10; assembly: GCF_031569985.1. NCBI lineage: Bacteria > Pseudomonadati > Balneolota > Balneolia > Balneolales > Balneolaceae > Fodinibius > Aliifodinibius sp. S!AR15-10. The sequence continues at coordinate 30,902 of NZ_JAMQKA010000016.1, forward strand.
TATAACTAGGACTTGCTCAAAAGTCCCGTTAACCTTTTCCGTGGTCAGAGGTGTTCCTTTTTGTGTGAACAAATCCGCCGGCAGGCGGACTAAAGAAATGTCAACCCAAAAAATCACCGTCGGGGGATTTCTTCGCCTGACTGCCCTCCACTCCGACTAAAAGAAATCAAGATATTCACGGTTTGTGCCTTTTCTGGTGAAAGCGGTTTTCCACATTCATGATCCTAAAAAATAGTTGAGAAAGATTTCTTTCTTCACACCTTCGCTACGGTTGCCCGGGACGGCTCATAAATCCCAGGCCGGACAGAGAAGGATAAATTCAGATGCTACTGGCAATTTCCCCAAGTCCAGAAAATCCTTGCGGCAGATGGGAGCAAAGATTAGTAACGGGCCAAAGCGAGCTTCATTTTACAGCAGGTCAGAACAACATCTGGGATTTTCTGGTGAGTTTCTTAGTGGAAATTCTTTAGTCCCGACCCCTGTCGGGGTTTTCCTCACCGAAAAAATGAACGCCCCCTCCAGCGGGAAAAACTCCGGGATAGGGGATGCCATTGACCCGCGGTTCAAATGCAAGGCAAATGGGCACCTTCACTAAATACCTTTGCATTTCATTCGCTTTTTTACTCTTCTAAACCATTGGTACACAATTGGTTAAAACCCTCCTGAGGACGCCCTAACTAGGTTGGGTATTAAAAAAAGCACCGAGGGGTACCCCGATGCTTTATAATTGTAAGTAGTAGGCTAAGAATCTTATCCAGTAGGTTTAAGTCTTACAGTTAGCTGAGATTCCTTGGTAACCGTTAACGTTTTTGTCCAGGTTTCATACCCATCTGCATAAATTTTGAACGTATGAGGGTCGGTCTCAATTTCTTCAAACACCAGTAGGCCTTCAGGATTGGTGGTATTGGGTTCATATATACCCAGGATTTCAATTGTGGCATTCGGTAATGCTTCTCCGGATTCAGCATCCACTACTTTCAGTGTAAGTTTATATGTTTCGGTATTTTGGTTGCTGTCCTGTGCATAGGCAGTGGACAGGCCTAAACCGAGAATAAGTGCAAAAAATGTGGTAAGACGTGTTAACTTTTTAAAATTAAACATAACAATATCTCTATTGGGTTAAATGTCTGTGAAACTATACGTTTATTATTATTTATGATGAAATCATAAAGTTGTTCCGTAATAAGTGTAAAATCACAAATACCATGCTTCCCGGGCACTCATTTATGTCAAAAACAGTGACATGAAAACAATTAAATCGATAAGTAGACTCAAGATATCACTGTGGCTGTCTCTGGCCATCAGTATTCTGGTACACTTCATTTCATCGGTGAATCAAATCCTAGCGATTGATTCAGAAACCATCACCGCCTTACCACAGTCTCTTATTTTTTGAACGGTGAGAGTGAGATCAAGCTTTTCGGGCTGTACGAATTTCTACCGGAAATTAACGAAAGCTGGACGTTCTACAGCCGCTTGCAGTTCATCGTCAATCAAAATTTAAGTGAGAAGACGCACAACAAAAGCTACCTGTACCTGCGGGCCAGAGCTCAAAAAGGGCCCGTTATTTTTGGGCTTGCAGCCAACTTCAACTGGTCCGGGCCGAATAAAATATTTGGAGAGAATTACGGACCGTTTGTGAGGTGGGAGTTTTGAACCAACTGTTACAAGTAGTTACCCGAAAAAAATCGAGATCTAAAAGGGAGTGTAGGTTGCTGCATTCCCTTTTGTGTATTAAAAAGCAACCCAATGACTTAAAGAATTAAAGTACGCCCGAAGAGATTCGAATCCTAAACCTTTTTGATCCTAAGACAGTATCGCGTTTTTAATTTTTAAAGATCAATATCTTAAAGCTTGCCTTGTGGTTCCATGAAATAAGCAACCTTTTTTGTATTAGCAGTTTCGAGATGAGTGGATCGTACAAAAATTTCTTTATCATCCATTATTTGGATAAATATTTTACCCAATGATTCCCTTTCTAAATATTCAAAAGTACCCTCACCTGTTCTTGGTCTATACTCGTCCATTACAACAGTTCCATCCCAGTCATTTTTAGTTTTGTCTTTGGATCGAGTTTTAATTGAAAGAATATTAGGAGGTTCAAACTCAATGACAGAGTAATTTTCTATTGGCTCTCCCTTTACACTTTTGTGGTCGTAGACGCCAACTATTTTATCAAATACGAAACACTTGTTATAAATTTCATTCCCTTTTCTTAAGGCGAAATACCAAGCAACCGAGCCGATTAAACTTGCTAATAATCCAACAAAAAAGCTGTCCATAATAAGTGATTCAATTAAATATAGGGGAGAATATTAAAAACAATATGAAGGTTATCGAAATGTAATAGAAATTATCACTTAGCAGTTTAGGTCAGCATTGTGTTAACCCAAGTTGGATTTCGGTGAGATGCAGGATGCAATATCTAAAAAGAATAACCCCTATGACTCATTGCGAGACATAGGGGTTATAGAAGTATACCAGAAATGATTCAGTTCAAAAGATTTACAATTAGAGTCCTAGTCGAAGAAATGTTTGCACCAATAATAGAATACTCTTGCATCCGCCAGTTGTAGGATGCAAGGGTTTGTGTGCCCAAGAGAGGACTCGAACCTCCACGGGACTAGGTCCCACTAGCTCCTGAAGCTAGCGCGTCTACCAATTCCGCCACTTGGGCAAGTAGATAATGATTGAGTGGTTGAGGGATTGAATGATGGATTTTAAATGCTCATCATGAATCATTCAACCCTTCCATCCTTCAAAACCGACTGCAAATATAGGCATCTTGTTGGTGAAAGTTCAATAGATATTCGGATAAAATTTTTCTCTTCCACCAAAACTGGTTTTCTTATCGACTGCATCTAAAATAAAATCAAACTGTTGGGATGGAAAACGGTTCATTTGGGAAACGGCATCAGTTCGGACTTTTTGCAGGTATCGCTCTTTTCATCGTTTTACTGATGATGCCGCCACCCGAGGGGCTTGCGGCCGGGGCCTGGGATACTGCCGCTGTTGCCCTGTTGATGGCCGTCTGGTGGATTACGGAGGCATTGCCAATACCCGCCACGGCGCTGCTGCCCATCGTGTTGCTCCCCCTGTTTGATGTCGCCAGCGTAGCCGATGCCACATCGCCCTACGCCAATCCACTTATCTTCCTCTTTATGGGCGGCTTTGTGATCGCCATCGCCATGGAGCGGTGGAACCTGCATCGGCGCATTGCGCTGAATATCGTGAGCTTTGTCGGCACCAGGCCCTCCTCCATCATCATCGGCTTTATTATTGCCGGCGCCTTCCTCAGCATGTGGGTCAGCAATACCGCCACCGCTCTCATGATGCTGCCGATCGGGCTGTCGGTGCTGGATCTCGTCGAACGTCGTACCTCTGGAACGGAAAAGCTGAATTTCGAGATCGTGCTGGTACTCTGCATCGCCTATGCCTGCAATATCGGCGGGATGGCCACTATCATCGGCACGCCGCCGAACGCCCTGCTTGTGGGATACATGAGCGAAAACTACGGCGTGGAGATCAGTTTCCTGCAGTGGCTGACCGTGGGGCTGCCGCTGGTGGCCGTAGCTCTCCCCGTCATGTACTTTGTGCTCACCAAGGTGGTCTACCCGATACACCTGGAGGAGCTACCCGGTGGACGAGAATTCATTACATCGGAACTACGGGACCTTGGTCCCATCACTTCGGCGGAGAAAAAAGTCGCTGCCGTGTTCTGCGTAACCGCCCTGCTCTGGGTGACACGCCCGCTGTTGACAGGTCTGCTGCCGGGGCTGTCAGATACGGGTATCGCTATCGGGGCCGCAGTTTCCCTGTTTATCATTCCAGTGGATTTTAAGGAGGGAAAGTTTCTGTTGTCGTGGTCGGATCTCACGGACCTGCCCTGGGGTGTGCTTATTCTTTTCGGCGGGGGACTAAGCCTGGCTTCGGCCATAAACGACACGGGTCTTGCAGGGTGGATAGGGCAGGGCGTAAGCGGGCTGCAGGCCTGGCCGATGGTGCTGCTCGTGGGAGCTGTTATTCTGCTGGTGGTGTTTCTTACCGAGATGACCAGCAACACCGCTACGACTGCTGCCTTCCTGCCGATCCTGGCATCGGTGGCGGTGGGAATCGGGGAAAATCCGCTGCTGTTTATCCTGCCCGCGGCGCTGGCTGCCAGCTGTGCGTTCATGCTGCCGGTCGCTACCCCGCCAAACGCCATCGTCTATGGAAGTGGCAAGATCTCCATCCCGGAGATGTCAAAAGCCGGGCTCTGGCTGAACATGATTTTTATTGTACTTTTGACTGCTTTCTCATTTACGCTGCTCAGCTGGTTTTTTGGCGTGGAGATTGGCGTGCTGCCCGAGTGGGTGAAGTAGCAAACCAGTGAACAGTGTGTCAGTGATCAGGGAACAGTGAGCAATGTGCAATTGGGAATTTTTGCCAGATCTAGGAGGGGCACTCAGGACCGATACGTAATGCGTGATACGTAAGGATAGGATTATTGTTGAAAGCTTTAAAGTTCCGCATCACGTATTACGCATTACGCAAAAGTAATCCTTGACGTGGACCTCAGAAATAAACAGCCTCTAATAACTAATAACTAATAACTAATAACTAATAACTAATAACTAATAACCCTACTGCGCTAAAGCTTCGAAGGGCAAGCTGATAACTGTCCGCTCTCCGAAGCCTTGTGCGTAGGAGAGATAACTGACACACTGATAACTGACTTAGTTCCTGCTTCGATCTGACAGCTTTTTCATCAACTTTTCGTATTCCTCTGTCATCTCCACATCGCGTCGTTTCATGACTGCTTTCATCGTTTCCACCGCCTTGTCGAACTTGTAGGGTTGCATCACGTTGGTTCCAACCCAGGTGAATGAGGAGATAAACTTGGGTGGAAAGTCGGAGGTAAAAATATTGCACGACACGCCGCAAACGGTCCCGGTGTTGAGCTGCACGTTGATCGCTGTTTTGGAATGGTCGCCCATAATGGTGCCGATAAACTGCTGGTCGGTTTCAATCTGCTGCATCGACTTCCAGTCTGTTATCCTGATGGTACTGTAGTTGTTCTTTAGGTTGGAGGTGTTGGTGTCGGCCCCAAAATTGCACCACTGCCCAATCAGCGAGTTGCCTACGAACCCTTCATGCCCTTTGTTGGAATAGGAGTGAAAGATCGAGTTGTTGATTTCACCGCCCGCCTTGCAAACCGGTCCAATAGTGGTGGCATTCGAGATCCGTGCTCCCATGTTGATCGTTGCTTTTTCACAAACAGCCACCGGCCCTTTGATGATGGCACCCGCGCTGACTGTGGCATTCGGCCCGATATAGATCGGCCCGTCATTTGCGATCAGGATGGCGCCCGGTTCAATTTTGACACCTTCTTCAATGAAAATTTGCTCCCTGTTTTCGAACATTACATCGGGTGAAATGGAATGGTTACGAGAGGTGGATATTTCAAATCGCTCAATATCAGCCCGTATCTCCTCCCCGTTCATTTTAAACAGATCCCATAAATAGCGGATCGGGGTGAATTCCTCGGTTTCCAGGACAAGAAGTGTATTAAAATCCGTAGATCCGTTGTCAAGCCATTCCCGGCTTTTTTCTCCCTCCACTTTGGCTGCAATCACTACATCCCCGCTTTTCAGGCAACTCCCCACTTCCAGGTCATTAATCTGCTCTACAAGTGATTTTTTCGGAACATAACGCGAGTTTATCCATAAACAGGGTTCTGAGGAATTGATCTCCCCCTGTGAAAATACACCCTGAAGATCATTACGCAGCAATCGTGCCGTGCCCGAAGGATTAAACCGGGCCTGCCATTTTTCTGAAATTGTGCCGATACCCACCCGCAGGTCGTCAATGGGCCGGGTTAAGGTCAGCGGATGAAAGCGCGGGAGCAGATGATCTTCAAAAAAGCTGATTTGCATATTCACTTTGGGATTTTATTAGAATATTTTATTACTAGAATTATATATTGGCGGACTAAATTTAAGTGTTTATTATATTTAAAAATAAACTAAGATAACGAGAGAATTACATGTGCGGAATTGTTGGATATATTGGAGAAAAGCAAGCTAGTGATATCATCGTAAAAGGACTGCAGCGGCTGGAATACCGGGGTTATGATTCTGCTGGCATCGCTTTGGTAAACGGTTCACTTTGCGTTGAAAAAGGCAAAGGTAAAGTTATTAATCTCAAAAAGAGACTCAAAAAAGGCCAGTTCAAAGGCACCGTGGGGATTGGGCACACACGCTGGGCGACTCACGGCCAGCCCAACGACATTAATTCACATCCTCATGTGAGCAGTTCGGGTAAAATTGCTCTTGTTCACAACGGTATCATCGAAAATTATGCTTCCCTGAAAAAAGGGCTGATGAAAGATGGTCGCGAGTTTAAATCGGATACCGATACCGAGGTTATCGTTCAGCTCATCGAAAAGATTTATGAAAACGGCGGTGGCGACGAGAAGATGACATTCGAACATGCCGTGCAGCTGGCACTGCAACAAATTGTGGGTACCTACGGGTTAGCCATTGTGAACCGGGAAGAGCCCGACCAGATTATTGTGGCCCGGCACGGGTCGCCCCTGCTGATCGGTGTGGGAGAAAACGAGATGTTCGTGGCCTCTGACGGGGCTCCGATTGTGGAATATACCAAAAAAGTGGTCTACCTTGACGACGGTGAGATGGCCGTAATCAGCAAAAATGGATATGAGGTCAAGACCATCAAGGATGTGCCACTCACAAAAGAAGTACACGAGCTGGCCCTGAGCGTTGAAGAGATCGAAAAGGCGGGGTATCCCCACTTCATGTTGAAAGAGATTTTTGAACAGCCGCGTGCTATCGCTGACTGCCTGCGCGGCCGACTGGACCCCGAAAATAATACCATCCAGCTCGGGGGACTTGTGGATGTGATGGACCAGTTTGTTAATGCGAAACGGTTAGTAATTGCCGCCTGTGGAACCAGTTGGCACTCCGGCCTGGTGGGTGAATACCTGTTTGAGAGCCTGGCTAAAATGCCGGTGGAGGTGGAGTATGCCTCGGAGTTTCGGTACCGCGAGCCACTGATTGGTGAAGGCGACGTGATGATTGTCGTTTCCCAAAGTGGGGAGACGGCGGACACGCTGGCCGCTCTTCGTGAGGCCAAAAAACGGGGCGCGCTCGTGCTTGGTGTCTGCAACGTCGTGGGCTCTACTATCGCCAGGGAGACAGATGCGGGTGTATACATTCATGCCGGACCGGAAATTGGGGTGGCTTCAACCAAGGCGTTTACCGGCCAGGTTACCGTTCTTGCCATGATGGCCTTGTTGCTGGCACAAAAGAAAGGAACCATTGATGAGGAAGAACGCCGAAAGCTTATCAAGGCGCTCAACAAAATACCCGGGAGCGTTGAAAAGATCCTGGAGCAGAGCGACAAGATCAAAGAGGTCGCCAACCTGTTTAGCTATGCCCCGAACTTTCTATACCTGGGACGAACACTGAACTTTCCCGTTGCCCTTGAAGGAGCGTTGAAGCTGAAAGAGATCTCCTACATCCATGCCGAGGGTTACCCGGCCGCTGAAATGAAGCACGGACCAATCGCCCTGATTGATGAGATGATGCCGGTTGTCGTTATTGCGCATACCGAGCACACCAACGACAAGATGATCAGCAACATTGAAGAGGTGAAGGCCCGGAAAGGTCGTATTATCTCAATTACAGGTGAGGAAAACCACGATGTCATTGACCTGGCAGAGTTTTCTATTACAATCCCGGAAACCGAAGACAGCTTTTCTCCACTGCTCACTGTCATCCCACTGCAGCTGCTCTCCTACTATATCGCTGTGAACAGGGGGTGCGATGTAGACCAGCCTCGAAACCTGGCAAAAAGCGTGACTGTGGAATAAATGTTGATAAATTTGTGGAAAACTTTTGAGAGCAGTTGAGGTGCAGCCGATTTCATCCCAAAAAGCGCCTTAGCTGTTCTAGAGTAAAGAAATGGAATCTGTTTACTCGGGTTATTTTAAGAAAAATATGTGGATAACTTGAAATTGGTTCCGCATTTAGTTACATATGGAATCCTGTCTAAAAATATAAGTAATAACGGGATTCTAATAATGAACAACTGGAAGGCATTGATTTTTAAAATAACCCTGCTGGTTCTAATTGGTATTGTAATCTTGACCGGTTGAACCCCAATGGCTCGCCGCTTCGTGAGTTAGGTTCATTTAGACTTAGAATATATATTAGTGTTATAGTTTAACCTTCTTTATGTACTTGGTACTGTAAAGAGGTGGATTTCCTGTATTTAGAAAAAGATTAATTTTGATCTAAGAAAAAATTACAGGATAATAAATTTATAACATATTGCACTGTAAAATCTATTCTAATGTCAGAGCAGCGGCTAACAAATTTATCATACCTGGAAGAAGTGGGGATGAACGATGAGGACCTTCTCATCGAGATGGTAGAGATGTTTTTAAAAAATACCCCCGACTCAATTGAGCAGCTCCGCCAGCATCACAAAGAGGATAATTGGAAGAAGTTGTCGGCGGAAGCACACAAACTAAAGCCAAATCTTTCGTACGTCGGCCTGGAACAAGCGCGTGAAATTGTCATTAATATTGAAAAGACGGCAAAAACGGAGCCGAATCCCGATGAGTTGCTTCAACAGATCGATGAGGTGGATGAAATATGTCAAATTGCTTATGAGGAATTGAAGGAACGTCTTCGGGAGTTAAAAAATTAGCCCACCGGCATAACAAAGGTCTTCTAGTCTGCGTAAAGACAGGTGTTGATAAACACTAAAAAAAGTTGAAGACCAATGATCTACACACTTCTTATTAATACTGTTGCTGTATATCTTACCGCCAAGCTGCTTGACGGTGTGGAAATAAAAAGCTTTTTCAGTGCCCTCGTTGTGGCTGTTCTCCTGGCGTTGGTAAATACCTTTATTAAACCGGTTATCGTTTTCCTGACGCTGCCGATCACAATTTTGACGCTGGGGCTTTTTATCTTTGTAATCAATGCTTTGATGCTGATGCTGGTGGATGCGATCTCTGACGGGTTGAAAATAAGAAGTTTTGGCTGGGCATTGATCTTCAGTATTGTTCTCTCAATTATTAATGGTTTGCTATTCTGGATCTTCTAGTTCTTCCGGGAATGGAACTATACGGGGCGTTAGTTTATTTAAGAACTTTTTACAAGGTCGGTAGCGCAATGTGTTGATACATTTAAAAGTATCTGGCACATTTGGCTTTATTAAAAAAAATATCAGCTAATACAACAAAATCTAATGAGATTGTATAAAAGGTCTATCTATACGGTACTATTAGTATCACTTTCAGTCAGTCTTATCGCTGGTTGTTCGGTGTTTAAACAATCTGCAAAAAAGAAAAGTGCGGGATCAGAAACCTCTCAAGCCAAATCTGAATATGAGCCCTATGATGAAGTCATAACAGATGAGGCCCAGACTGACGAAGGTCTCTTTGACGTCCACAAGATTGACGGGAAATATTACTTTGAAATACCTGACAGTCTGCTGGAGCGGGAACTTCTGCTTGTCAGCCGCATTGCCGGGAGTACCCAAAACCTGAGCTTTGGTGGCGCGGGGATGAAAGCCCGTTCTCAGCAGGTTGTTCGCTGGCAGCGCAAAGATGACAAGGTTTTACTCCGCCACGTCTCCTATGAAAATGTCGCCGATCCGGACCAGCCGATCTACAAGTCTGTTCGGAATAACAATTTTGAGCCGGTGGTCTACACGTTTGATATCGAAGCGATCGGTCCTGACAAATCTACCAAGGTGATTGAGGTTACCGACCTTTTTACCTCGGATGTAGCCTTGATTAGCGGCCTTTCCGAAAGTCAACGGCGTGAATTCCAGGTCCGCCGCCTGGACAGAGAGCGCAGCATGATTGACAGTGTGCGCAGTTATCCGAAAAATCTCGAAACCCGTCATATCCTTACCTATGATGCCAATAATCCACCGGATGACGGGGCGACCAATACGATTTCACTGGAGATGAATCAATCGATGATTTTGCTACCAGAAGAAGAGATGGATCGCCGGATTGAGGACCAGCGCGTGGGCTATTTTTCCATCCAACAGTATGATTACGGGGTGGATGCGCAAAAAGCGGCCGAGTTTAATTATGTGACACGCTGGGAACTGGTGCCGAAGGACAAAGAAGCCTACATGAACGGGGAGCTTGTGGAACCGGTAGAGCCGATTGTGTATTACGTTGATCCCGCAACGCCCCCGCGCTGGCGCAAATATATCAAGCAGGGGGTTGAAGATTGGGAAAAAGCTTTTGAAGAAGCGGGATTTAAAAACGCTATTATAGCAAAAGACCCTCCTACTGAAGAGGAAAATCCGGAGTTTAGTCCCGAGGATGTGCGGTATTCAGTGATTCGCTACATCACCACGCCGATTCAAAATGCCCAGGGACCTCACGTGCATGATCCCCGAACGGGTCAGATCCTGGAGAGTGATATCCTTTGGTATCACAATGTGATGAACCTGCTTCGAAACTGGTTTTTCGTGCAGACGGCCGCGGCGAATCCCGATGCACGCGGGGTTAAATTTGAAGAAGATGTGATGGGACGGCTGATTCGCTTTGTATCTGCACACGAGGTGGGACACACGCTAGGACTACCCCATAACTACGGCTCGAGCTATGCCTACCCCGTGGATTCTCTTCGTTCCCCGTCGTTTACCTCTACTCATGGAACGGCCCCTTCCATCATGGATTACGCCCGTTTTAACTACATTGCCCAGCCCGGCGATGGGGTGACAAGTTTTTATCCCGAAGTAGGGGAGTATGACGAATGGGCGATCAAATGGGGCTACACATGGTTCCCGGAAAGCATGAGCGAAGAAGCACGCCGCGATACGCTAAACAGCTGGATTCGAGAGCGGGCGGACGATCCGCACTATTTCTTCGGTCGTCAAACGATCAATAAAATTGACCCGCGCTCACAGAATGAAGACCTGGGCGATGACGCGATGAAAGCGGGTGAGCTGGGAATCAAAAACCTCCAGCGAATTACAAATAACCTCGTGGAGTGGACCGAGCGAAAGGGCGAGAACTTTGAAGAGCTGGAAGAGCTCCACCAGTATGTCTTGACGCAGTGGAACCGTTACGTTGGTCATGTAATCCGAAATATCGGTGGCGTTTACGAGACCCACAAAACCTATGAGCAGGAAGGTCCGGTCTATGAATTTGTACCTGAAGAGACGCAGCGACGTGCGATGAGTTGGCTCAACGAATACTCCTTTTCGACGCCTTCCTGGCTGCTCGACCGACAAGTACTGGGGCTGACGAACCAGTCGACCGCCGTGGAAACGATGCGCAACTACCAGGAAACCCAGCTTAATACGCTCCTGGATCCACAGCGCCTGGCACGACTCATCGAATTTGAGCTGCGTACTGAGGGAGATACGTATACCGCAATTGAATTTATGGACGATACCCGGCAGGGAGTCTGGAGTGAGCTCGAAGATAACACGCCCATTGACGTGCACCGGCGGAACTTGCAGCGGGTCTACCTGGAGCGCATGCACCACCTGATGACGGAAGAGCTGCCGGATATTCCTGATCAGTACAAAGAGATCTATGGCTGGACCGAAGTCGATGTGAGCCAGTCTGATATCCGGGCGCTGGTGCGCGAGCAGCTTACCATTTTGCAGGAGGATATCGATCAGAGTTTGTCGGCAATCGATGATCGAGCTACTGTAGCGCACCTGCGGGATGTGCAGTCACGCATTGATCGCATACTTGAAGCGGAAGTTGATGAGTAATGCGTGATGGTTAGTGGCAAACGCGTTCCTTTAAACTCTAAAAAACCAGTTTCTTTTCGACTCTGATGGCCTTTACGGAATTCTGTCAGATGAGGGACGGGCTAAGTATTCACGCAACAGCTTAACACTTCAACAATTCAACATTTCAACTTCAGCAAACATCGTGTCTGAATCTTCCGACCTTGGACTTTTGAACCTTTGACCTTCTGACCCTTTTTGATATCCGGTTGATTAAAAACAGGGGATTCTATAAGCTATCTAATTCTCCTCAATCAGATTCAACATAAATAAGTCGGCATGATGAATTTAGAAAGGTCAGCTACTAAGAAAGCATTGAGTATAGGTATCATGTCAGTTTTTGTGTTCCTGCCCCTTTGGGTAATGAGCCAAGAGCTCGATATGAATAAATTTAAAGAGATGAAGCCGCGCAATATCGGTCCGGCCGGTATGAGTGGACGGGTAACTGCAATCGATGTTGAACGGGACAATCCCGATGTGATTTATGCGGGGACGGCATCCGGTGGCTTGTGGAAGTCTGAGAGTGGTGGGGTTGACTGGAAACCGATCTTTGACGACCAGCAGGCAGCATCCATCGGGGCAGTGGATATTTATCAAAATAATCCCAGTATTATCTGGGTGGGGACCGGGGAAGGGAACCCGCGCAACAGCCAGACTAGTGGCGCCGGTGTCTTTAAGAGCATAGACGGTGGCCGCACTTGGACCTATATGGGACTGGAACAGACCCGGGTTATTCACCGCGTCATTGTGCATCCCAATAATCCCGATATCGTGTACGTGGGTGCCCAGGGTGATGCATGGTCGGACAGCGAGCACCGAGGGCTGTATAAAACAACAGACGGCGGTGAAACGTGGGAAAAGATTTTGTATAACAACAATCGCACCGGCATAGCCGACCTGGTGATGGATCCGAACAACCCCAACAAGCTGTTTGCCGCCATGTGGGAATTTCGGCGCTGGCCCTGGTTTTTTGAGTCCGGCGGCGAAGGATCCGGCCTGTATATGACGTTGAATGGCGGTGAAAACTGGCAGGAGATTACCCACGAGGATGGACTCACTGAAGGAGAGCTGGGACGTATCGGCCTGGCGATTGCTCGCAGTAACACCGATCGGGTATACGCCTGGGTGGAGTCGAAAGAGAATGCCATCTACCGTAGCGATGACGGGGGATATCGCTGGGAAAAAACAGTGGATGTAGAAGATGATGAGGATGCCGGGAATCGCCCGTTCTACTATGCGGATATTTATGTGGATCCCAAGAATGAAAACCGTGTGTACAGCCTGTACTCCTTTTTGTCGGTAAGCCAGGATGGAGCAAAGTCTTTTGAAAGCATATATCCCTATTACAACTATATCCATCCCGATCATCACGCTTTCTATATCCACCCAGATGATCCCTCATACATCATCGACGGCAATGACGGGGGACTGAATATTTCTCACGATCGGGGCGAAACCTGGCGCTTTGTGGAAAATCTTCCGGTGGCGCAGTACTACCACATCAATGTGGACATGGACTATCCCTACAACGTGTATGGTGGCATGCAGGACAACGGTTCCTGGCAGGGTCCGGCCTACGTGTGGCACAACGGCGGCATCCGAAACAGCTATTTCCAGGAGCTCTATTTTGGGGATGGGTTTGATGTGGTGGTCGACTCCAGTAACTCCCGCTATGCCTACGCAATGTCGCAACGTGGCAATGTGGGACGCGTTGACCTGCAAACGGGGCACGCCAATTTTATTCGGCCTGCCAATCCCACGGGCGAAGAACTGCGCTTCAACTGGAATGCCGCGATTGCCGTCAGTCCGTTTGATGATGAAACAGTCTACTTTGGCAGCCAGTTTGTACACAAGAGCACGAACCGGGGCGACAGCTGGCAGATTATTTCACCCGACCTGACGACCGACGATCCCGAAAAGCAGCGGCAGGAGGACAGTGGCGGGCTTACCATCGATGCGACTGGTGCTGAAAATTTTACCACGATCACAGCCATCGCCCCCAGCCCGCTCCAGCGGAATATTATCTGGGCAGGTACTGATGATGGGAATGTGCAGCTTACCCGCAACGGGGGAAAGAGTTGGAATAATGTGGCCGACAATATTGAAGGCGTCCCCGAAGGAAGCTGGGTGGCCCAGGTCCACGCCTCCAAATACGATCCGGCGGAAACTGTGGTGGTGATCAACAACTACCGGCGCGGCGACTGGACACCCTATATCATGCGGACCGAGAATTATGGTGAGGACTGGGAAAATGTCGTTGAGGACAAGGGACTATATGGATACGCCTTGTCCTTTGTGCAGGACCCGGTAGAGCCGAACCTGATGTTTGCGGGGACGGAGATGGGACTTTACCTAAGCATAGATCGTGGAGAGACCTGGAGCAAGTGGACCCAGGGATATCCCACTGTTTCCACCTATGATATGACGATCCATCCGCGGGAGCACGACCTGGTGATCGGCACGTTTGGGCGCTCGGCGTGGGTACTTGATGACATACGTCCCCTGCGGGAGATGGCAGTCAACGGAGTCGGGGAGCTGGATGAAACGGTTAACCTGTATCCCGCACCGGATGCCTACCTGGCGTCCATCAACGAGGCCTCGGGTACCCGGTTTGCAGCGGATGCAATTTTCAAAGGCAAGAATCGCCCTTTTGGTGCCCGCCTGACCTATTCTGTCGTAAAGCCCGAGAAAAAAGAGGATAAAGAGGGTGAAGAAGAGGATGGAGAAAAGCAGGAAGAGGAAAAGGTTAAGATTGAGATTTTCAACCAGCGTGGCGACCTGATTCGTACGCTGGAGGAAGTGCCGGAGTTCGATGGCATCAATCGTACTACCTGGGATCTTACCGAGAAAGGCGTTCGTGAGCCCAGCCGCACCAAGCCTGATCCTGATGCGCCCGAACCCTCCGGGCCTGAGGTTCTGCCAGGTACGTACAAAGTGAAGATGACCTACCGGGGCGCTTCTGATTCGGCTAATGTGGCTGTTCGCTTTGATCCCCGCATCGACGTACGGATGGCTGACCTTCGTGCCCGAAAAAGGATGATGGAAGAGCTGATGCGCTTGCAAAAATCGACAGCCGAGGCTACCAATAATTTGCTGGATGCATTGGAGATGATCGCGTCTGCTGAAAAGATGATTGAGGCTGAAAAAGGGAATGATAACGAGCGAGTCCAAAAACTGAAAGATGAGACAAAGGCCGTGAAAGATTCTGTAAACGCCCTGCTGGACTATGTGTTCGGTGAAGAGGACGAGCGGCAGGGAATTACCCTTGATCCCGACACAACGATTGCTGCACACCTGGAGCGTCCTGAATCCTACATCTCATCGGGATTGGGTGGCCCTGGTCCCACGGAACGGGCATTGATGAAAAAAGCGCGTGAAGCAGCCAGCGCGGCGATTCCCAAAATAAACCGCTTTTTCGAAACAAGGTGGCCGGAATATGTGGATTTCATTGAATCGGCTGAGTTGAGTCCGTTCAGGGATTTTGAGACTGTTCGGGTGGAGTAAGGCTAAATGCGTGATGAGTGATGCGGGACAAGGATTGCGTACTGCGTATTTCGTATTGATTCGAGTGTCTTGGGTTAACCACAAAGTCTCACAGAGAAGGCACAAAGACACACTGAGACACTCGCTTTGGGATTCTCTGTGTCTGCTTTGTGCCACTTTGTGTTAAAATATGGTGGCTATCCAATACAGATAGGTTATGATAAGGATAAATGGCAGGCTTACGATTTTATCTTCAATCCCAGTCTTGGAATCAGCATAGTAGTCTCGGTTTCAGCCATATCAAAGCGTATACCTCCATTCTCCCGAAGAATAGAATCTTTTAAAAGGTATTCAGCCTTCGATCCGTAGAGATAGCGGACATCAAGTTGTAGAAGAATTGAGGTCTGGCGTGTTTGGATACCCAACGGGCCATCAAAGAGAAGGAATTCAATGCCTGTCCCGACACCGCTGCTCAGGGAGAAAGAGTCAAAGTTGGCCGAGGTGAATAGGTGGCTAGCATCATTATCCCTGTCGAAGAAATCATTTTCAGCTAAAAATGCACTGCTCTCAATACTCGTACGGGTAGAGAAATACCGTATTCCTGCAACTGCATCCAGGTAGGGTCGAATAACTCCTTTTGAAGGCACAATCCTGGCTTTTAGATGTCCCATAAAGGAACTGTTCGTGGAGGTAACTCCGATGGACTGAACAGGTACAGTGTTATCATTGAGTCGGAGCTCGAGCAGGTCATCGGTACCGAAACTCATGAACCCAAGTTCGGTGGTTAGTTCAAGAGGCAGGTTGGGGACTTTACCACCGAAAGCGACAGTTATTCCCGGCATGGGTTGGTCCACATTTTCTTCAAAATCTCCCAGTGGTAATCCTAAAACGATATTAACTTCCGCCGCTAAATCCACCTTGTGCTGCTCATTAATCTGGCCTTTAGCTGAAAGTATGCTACAAAATAAAAGTCCCACTAAAACACCATATGTAACCAGCCTTTTCATAACGAAAGGTTTTCCCTGTGCCGACCATATTATTTGTTACAAGTCTAATCTTTATAACACTTTATTTGCTCTTGCGAATTCCCGGGCTAACTAATTTATTTTTTGAAAAAAGACTGAAGTTGTTAAGAATCAGGATGCTTCCAGGAAAATCATGTCTGTTAATTTATAAAAGGCCGGAGTTGAACTTATTTTTTTCCTCCGGCCTATAAATGTAATGCTATATAAAGTTGATATGTATGGGAATATTAGAAACTAATTCCTGCAACAATAGACAGGACGCCGTTTTTTCCATCGAAGGCATTATTTTCAGCAATTTCTGTAAGACCGGCAGAATATCGAATGCCAACATTAAATTTGGTGATGTCGGCACCGGCTCCTACCACTACACCGAAATCAGTACTTTTAACCTGGTCCTCAATATCGAACGTGCCGGAGTTATCGCCTCCTGAGATCTCTTGTTCAGCACTGATATTGAAGCCAGCATAGGGACCAAAATAGACATGGGGCGTCAGCATGGGGTTATCCAGGATAAAATCGAACTTTGCCACTACAGGTATTTCGATGTAGTCCAATTTGCTCGTAGTCTCTATGGAACCTTCGGTCGCTTTGGTTCCTTTCTGCACATAGAACACGCCGGGCTGAATGGTGATGGGACTCATTGGAACGCTAACGCCGTAGGTAAGTCCGGCCATTAAGCCTGTCCTGGCGTCAGTGGAGGCATCAGTATCGTTGAAGTTGGCAAAGTTAGCGCCGGCACTGATACCAAACCCCTGCGCTTTTATATTGGATGTATTGATTAGCAATAGTCCTGAGATGATGAAAATGGGTAGTAATAATTTTTTCAAGATAATATGGGTTGATTAAAGTTTATTGGCCCATTTTTACACAGATTGATGGAATAGGTTTCATGGAAATAAGGAGTAATCCAAACGGGTAGAACTCAACTGATAAGTACATTTCTATGAATTTCCCCGGTAGGGAGTTGGAATCTCATACTAAGGAGAATC
This sequence comes from Aliifodinibius sp. S!AR15-10, assembly GCF_031569985.1. Taxonomy (NCBI): domain Bacteria; kingdom Pseudomonadati; phylum Balneolota; class Balneolia; order Balneolales; family Balneolaceae; genus Fodinibius; species Aliifodinibius sp. S!AR15-10. Next base: position 48,183 of record NZ_JAMQKA010000016.1, read on the forward strand.
GACTTCTCATAGTAAGGGGAGTCGAAGTCCCGTACTAAGGGGAATTGAAATCCCATACTAAGGGGAATCGGATTCTCATAGTAATGAGAGTTGAATTATCATAGTAAGGAGAATCGGAACTTCATAGTAATGAGGATTCAATTGTCATAGTAACCTCTTTTCGAAGCTGATAGTAATCTGGATGGAAAGCAGAAGTAATCTTAATCAGATTAAGATTGAATTGAGGGTGAGGTGGTATAAATGGATTTTAAATAATGATTTCATTTCATTACAGATGGATCAATTTTAAATCAATTCCATCAAGTAATGAATTTATTTTCAAAACCATTAAATGAAATCACAAAACAAGATTTAGAGCTATTCATAAAAGAGGGATACCCAGAAGATCTGCACCTAGAAATAAAAAGAGACTTATCAGGTGGTAGCTGGTCAAAATCTCAAAAAAATATATCTGATAAATCCAAAAATAGACTTGTTAAGGAAATTGTAGCTTTTGCCAATTCAGATGGTGGAATATTACTTGTTGGAATTGGGGAAACAGAGGACAAACCACATAGACCAGAAGGGATTTACCCAATTGAAGAAGTAGCAGAATTAGCCGAAAGAATTAGGCGTTCAATGCACAATACTATTGAACCTAGAATACCTAATTTAAAGGTTGTAGGGATTCCAACAGATGGAAAATCAGGGGTGCTAATAGCAAAAGTTGAAAAATCATATCAAGCACCACACCGAGCAGATTATAATAAAGAATGTTACATCCGAAGAAATGCAGATAGTACATCTATGACAATGAGAGAAATCAAGGATCTTACGTTAAGAAGTGTTGATACATACGAGAACCTACAGAAAAGGCTGAAAAAGCGTTCTAAGAAGTTTAAAGATGATTTTGAGGCTAGGAATATACCTTTTAAATACAATTTAGATGAAGATAGACGTATTGGAATGAGGATAAGTTTGTTACCGATTGTAGATCAGGTTTTATTTCCAAATATATATAAAAAAGCAAATAGAAAAGATTCGGTTACAAGGCTTAGATTATTACTTGGTGAAGATAACAAGACAATAGATACTCCATTTGACGTAAACAATGATAGGCCAATTTTGAGGGGTGTTATATTTTATGGAGATTATCTAAATATTAGAATTATGGAGAATGGATTATTGGAATATACATTAATTACAAGTGATAAATTTTATAGAGATGATTCTTCTCTTGCTTTTCATGGAGATTGGATAATTGGTTACATCTACAGGGCTTTATCACTTTTAGAAAAGATCAAGAAATCATATGAATTGTTTGATAATGAATATGTGGTGGATGTAGAATTACTATCAAACGTGGATAAATTTTTCACTCAACCAGTAGGTTGGAGCAATCGAAAAGTAGAAGCACTTGTTAATGAAAGTAATCTTAGGTTTCCTCAATATACATACAAAGGAAATGATATAGAGGACTTACTTAACTTGGTAAATGATGATTTATTTAATATTTGTGGTCACAGCAACAGTAGGAAATTTGAGATAGTAAAAAGTTAACAATGGTAGTCAAGGGGAAGGGGTTAACCCCTTATAATTCAATTCTTACGCACAGAAAACCCATAAAGTGGTTATAAAGTAGCCTCAAACTTGTGTGTATAATCGGTGTAAATCAGGGCAAATATTAAAGAATAAGACTTGTCCTTGTGTTGTCCTTACTATTTTTTGGCAAAATCAGGTAAAACCATAAATATATGGCAGACAATAGTTTGTAGTAATTTTTATTTCTCATTTTGGTTATGAAAAAACTCACCAAAAAATCCTAGATGTTGTTCTAACTTGCTATAAAACGAAGCTTGCTTTGGCTCATTAATAATCTTTGATACCATTTGTTACAAGGATTTTCTGGACTTGGGGGAGCAGCGTAGTATTAAACAATACTCATCCCGCATTAAGCATTACGTATCACTCATCACTCATCACGCATCTTCAATACGCAATCCTAACCACTCTTCTTCCAAATAGAACTGATCACTATTCCCACCACCACAACCACTGCAGTGCCGACCGGGTTAAGCCACAGGTATTCAATGGTTTTTTCGAAGCCTCCCGGAATTTGATTCCAGGGGGCTATCAGTATCCATTCGCCGGTCGCGGGATTGTCATAGATGCGGTCGAACAGGAATACGGTTGCCATTCCTGAAATGAGTCCCGTCAGAGCTCCATATCCGTTGGCACGTTTTACCCAGAGAAGCAGGATGAACACACCGAGAATTGACCCATAGAAATAGCTGCCGATCATGTTGACCAGCTCAATAATGGAGCGCGTTTCACCCAGCGCCAGTGCCGCCAGCGTTGCCAGCAATCCCCAGCACACTGTTGCAATACGCGAAGATTTCAGGTACCAGGCCTCGCTGCGATCTTTGGTATCCAGCCGTTTGTACCAGTCGACAATAAACACCGTAGAAAGTGAATTGAGCTCACTGTCGATACTGGAGAGTGCTGCCGCAAAAATGCCCGCTACAATGAGCCCGATAATGCCTACCGGTATCTGGTTTAGGATAAAGTAGGGAAAGATGTAATTGGTGTCGTTGAGGCTGGAGCCGGTGACGCGTTCCTGGCGCTGCAGCTCGGATTGCCGGACCTCATTCAGGTGGCTGTCAGCTTTGCGAAAGGCTTCCGCTTGCTCTGGCGAACGGGTTTCAAGCAGCTGCTGGGCGGCCTGCCTGCGGTTTTGGTGGGCCGACTGGTATTCCTGCTGCAGCATCTCCCCGGCAATAACTTCCTCCTGTTGCTGCGCCTGGACATCCACCGCCCGGAATGTTATTGGGGCGGAGCCAAAAATATAGAACACGTAGAGCATAACGCCGAGCAATAGGATAAAAAACTGCATCGGCACTTTGGCATAGGCACTGAGCAGCAGCGACTGCCGGGCATCCTTTAAAGATTTGGCCGTCAGGTAGCGCTGCACTTGGCTCTGGTCGGTCCCAAAGTAGGAGAGCATTAGGAAGAGCGCCGCAATAACGCCGGTCCATATGTTGTATTTCTCACTGATGTCGAAGCTGATATCCAGTGCATCAAGTTTGCCGATATTTCCGGCCAGGTAAAGCGCGTCGGAGAATCCCACTTCCGGAGGCAGGCTGGTGATGATCCAGTAGAAACTGAAGATGAGTCCAAACGCCATCACCGCCATCTGCTTGACATCGGTGCGGATAACCCCGGAGATACCGCCCACCATGGTGTAGAGGGTAGCTGTGATCCCGATAATGATGATGGTAGGTGACAGTGGGAAATTGAGGAGCAGGGCCAGCACATAGGAGGGGGCGGCGATAATCATTCCCAGTCCCAGTCCACGTGAAATGAGAAACAGCAGGCTGGTGAAGAGACGGGTGGAGAGCCCAAAACGTTCTTCCAGTACCTCGTAGGCACTGAAATTTTGCAGTTTATGGAAGAAAGGGACCAGCGTGGTGCAGAGAATAATCATGGCAAACGGCACGGCCAGGTAGATCTGCACAAACCGCATATCTTCTACATACGACTGCCCCGTAGTGCCAATAAAGGTGATTGCCGAAGCCTGAGTAGCCATCACAGATAGCCCCATGGCCCACCACGGCATGGCACGGTTAGCCAGGAAAAATCCTTCGATATTGTCAGAATGGTAGCCCCGGCGACTCCCGTCCCATATGGTATAGCCCAAAAATAGAATAAGGATTACCCAGTCGATCCAGTGCATATGCTACAGGGGATTATTGAAAAGGAAGGTGAATAGCCCGAGCAGTAGGATATAAATGATTCCGATCCCAAATACCAGCCAGTAGCGTGGTTTCCATTCCCTTTTTTTGGGGTTGGATGATTCATTCTTCATGACAGGTAGTCATAATTTCAGGTTGCTATGGGTAGAATTTTAAATGAAGAAGCTTCCAGTTCTTAAACTAACATTTAAAGTATAACCTTCAACTTTTAACTCAAGTTGAACCGCTGGTTGAATGGGGATTCCGATTCTTGCCAATCGTTGGCTAATTGTTTGGATGACTGGTCATCAATACTCTTTTTAATCTGTTCGATCTCTGAGAGTAACTCTTTCCGCATGCTTGTGGAGGTATCATGTTCAAAGTCCATATCACTGAAGCCACTGTCACTATAGAAGAGATCCTGTTTTAGCAGGTATATTTCTTCAATCTCTGAACGAGAGGGTTCCGCAATGTGTAAAAAGCTTAGCAGGTTGAGCGCATCAGGGTACTCAATCCATTTGAGAGACATAATATCGAGGTAGGAATAGGCTATTTCCGGGAATTCATAGTTGGTTCCGTGCCAAATTTGATAATCGATAAGCGGAAGCTTTCCACGTAGTAAATCTGAAATATAGATATTGGCACATATCCCCTTCCGAAAAAACTTGGCTGCCTTGGTGTAGTTCTGCCTGCTAAAATGTAAAAGTCCATAGCTATAAAGGTAGGGTGGATAGTCGAGGTTCTTTTTATAAACAGCGCCGGCTTTTTGTGTATCTCCGATAACAAAATTGAGATCTCCAATAAGCAGCCGAACACCCTGGTTGTCTTGAGGATTATAGTTTAGGATTTTATCAAAAAGCTGAACAGCTTTTTCCAGCTCACCCTGGTCAAGCAGGTCATGGGCCCGTGCATTCAGTGCCCGCAAAAAAGGTCTGTTTTCTGTGAAGCCCCAGCGTATTTTTCCGTCAAATGAACGGGGAATAATTTGTTCACCAATTTCTGCTGCTTTTTTGTGATGGGTATACGCTTTTTGTGGATTTCCTGATTGCAGTTCAATATTGCCCAGCAGGTTATGGCCATCAATGAAATGGGGATCTTCTTTAAGAATATCTTTTAGCATTCGCTTGGCTTTAGCCATCTCTCCCATATAATAGGTGTCAGAGGCCTCAAAGTAGCGATCAAAGATCTCATCACGCGCATTACCCCATACAAAAACTCCTTCAGGCTCGGTTTGGTCATCGTATATTTTGAACTTTGGAACAGTCTGCATCGTCTCATCGTTTTAGTTGAAGGCTTATTTTCCAAAGTACAAACTTTTGCAATACAAACCGACTTGGTTTAGCTCAAAGGGTACTGGTTTTTTAAATTTAGCTGTGGAATAAAGCTTTTAATATTTGGGTTGTTAACCACAATGCTGTGACACAAAGTGATTCAAAGATTAAACCCTTATACAATCTGCAACCCGCAACCCGTAACCTTCAATCTTCAACCTTCAACTGGTCCGTAATACGAAAACTCTCCGGCCCGAACTGGAACAGCAAATCCAAAACACTGCACCACGGCTCGAATCCTTCAAAATGTTGATGATAGGTCGGGTGTTCAAATACGAGATCCACTTTGGTTTCTGCCTGTCGTAGGTAGTGTCGGCTGTCGTGCTCTTGGTACAGTGTGTCTGCTCCAAGTTGCTTGGCCAGTTCATCAGGATTGGATGTGTAGTTATCCAGTTCACTGCTTAGTTCCCATTCTACTTTTAGCTCCATAAATCGAAACAGGCGCTTCTGGATATACAGGATAAAGGGCAGCAGATACTCGTAATCAGTGGCACTTTCAAAATCTGCTTTAATTTCAGGTTCGTAGAAGTCGTAGTAGATGCTGTTCCGGTAGTTGTATTCCAGGCTGCGCAGCAGCGGGGTGATCCACTCCTCCTCGTGATCAATGCGCACTTCCCTGATGGCTTTCTTCCGATCCTCTGTTCGGATTGGGATGTTAATCCAAAGGGTGCCCTTCGGTTTGCGGACTTTGGCCCGGTGCACCCGGCTCTTACGCGACCATTGTTCACAGTCCTGCAAGATGATGCGGTCGGCATTCAGCATGATAGCCAGGTCGTACAGGTTCGGAGCGAATTGGGGAAGGAGAAGGGCTAGTTTCATTAATGCGTAATGAGTAATTCGTGATAAGTGAAAATATGAGATTCTAATAAATCAGGATGAATTATTTGCAGTCGGGACTTTATTCAAGAGTTTGTCAAGTGAACTAGAAGTGTAAGGATGTTTGGATTCTTTTACTTGGTGTGAAGCTCTACGTTCTTTGATCATAACCAGAAGTAATTTGGCGATGGAAGATAAAATCTTTAAATGATGATTTATCAGTTTTTCCCTTAGAATATGCCTGCTTTTAAAATACCAATCTTTGGCTTCCCTTGTAGATCCGAGCGAAATCTCATAAAATCGTGCTTGTTCTTTTCTGGAATTCCTGGAATAGCCTTCTGCTATATTAGCACTTATCGAACCTGTTGCTCTGTAAAGTTGGTCTGATAGGGAATACAAATGTTTATTATTAATTGATTTAATATCCGTCCAGCAAAGATCTGATAAATACAGTGAAACTCGATACACCTTGACACTCCAAACCGCGTCTTTGGTTATCTGATTCGGTACTTCATTCAACCAATCAGCATATTTCATAGTCATCATATTTAATTGTTTTTCTAACAAGACCGTTTAAAAGTAAATCCCATACAAAATAATTTTACGCATTAAACATTACGAATTACTCATTACGAATCACGTATTACTCATTAGCACTACTCCCAAAGAAGCTTTATTTTTGACCAAATTCGAAAACAACCCCAAATTATTTCAACATTCATGTCCGATTCTGTTCGCGTACGTTTTGCCCCTTCGCCCACAGGGCTTTTGCACATTGGTGGGCTCCGAACCGCACTTTATAACTACCTGTTTGCGAAGCATCATAATGGCACTTTTGTGCTTCGTATTGAGGATACCGACCAGAGCCGCTACGTTGAAGGTGCGGAAGAAGATATTGTAGACTCACTGCAGTGGTCAGGTCTCGATTTTGATGAGGGGCCGGGCAAAGACGGAGAATTCGGACCGTATCGCCAGAGCGAACGGCAGGATCTGTACCAAGAATATGCCGAGCAGCTGATCGAAGACGGCCACGCCTACTATGCTTTTGATACCACAGAAGAGTTGAATGATATGCGTGAACGCCTCGAAAAATCGGGCAATCCATCGCCGAAATATGATGCCGTCACCCGCATGTCGATGCAGAACAGCCTGACACTTCCGCAGGAAGAGGTAGAACAGCGACTGGAAGATGGCGAAGAATACGTAGTGAGACTGAAAGTGCCGCGGCGCGAGACGATCCGCTTTGAGGATGAGATTCGTGGGTTTGTCTCTTTTGAGAGCAAAGGGCTGGACGACCAGGTGCTGCTCAAATCCGACGGCATGCCCACCTACCACCTGGCCAACGTAGTGGATGATCACCTGATGGAGATTTCACACGTAATTCGAGGTGAAGAGTGGCTCAGCAGTACACCAAAACATATGCTGCTGTACAAATACCTCGGATGGGAAGCTCCCAGGATGGCACACCTGCCTTTGATTATGTCGCCCAGTGGTGGAAAGCTCTCCAAGCGCAAAGCCGAAACCGAGGGAATTCCAATCAACGCCAAAGATTACCGCGAGCAGCGCTATGAGCCGGATGCACTGGTAAACTTCTTGGCCTACCTGGGATGGAGCCCCGGCGACGATACTGAAATTCACTCATTGGAGGAGCTCGTCGAGCTGTTTACGTTGGATCGCGTCAGCAAAAGTGGAGCCGTTTTCAATCACAAGAAACTGCTTTGGTATAACGAAAACTACCTGCGCGAAAAGCCGGCGGAAGAACTCTATCCACGAGTGCAGGCTATTGCCAAAGAGCACGGGGTCAATCCTGAAAAAGAGTATTTGCTGAATATAATTGAACTGATGAAAGACCGTGTCAGCAAGGTGGAAGATTTTATCACCCAGGGTAAGTTCTTCTTTGAGGATCCCGAAGAATACGAAGAGAAGGCCCTGAAGAAGTGGAAAGACGGCAGCGGTGAGATTGTCAGTGCCTACCTCGAAAAAATATCCGACCTGGACGAAGATGCATTTACCGTCGATAACCTGAAGGCAGCCGTTAACGAACTGACCGACAAGATGGATGTCGGCTTCGGTAAAGTGGCGATGCCGCTGCGCGTAGCTGTTACCGGGCAGGGCTTTGGTCCCGACCTGTTTCCGGCGATTGAGCTTCTGGGCAAGGAAACGACTGTTGAGCGAATTAAGAAAGCGTTGGATAAGTTGGCATAAGAAGTAAAATGCGTAATGCGTGATACGTCATGCGGAATAAGCCAGCCTTTCAGGCATCACGAATTACGTATTACGTTTTGCACCCAGAGATTGTATCTTCTTGCTTTAACTACGTGAGAAATGGTCAGCAATACCTGTTAAAAAACTAGTAATTCTATGAAGCATAAGAGCACTATTTTCGTTCTTGCTCTGGGAGTTATCGCATCTGTTTTTATACTGGGATTTGGTACTGCTGAAACAGCTGGACTTGCGCAATCAACCGCCGAGCAGGCGCAGTCGACAACAGCTTCATGGACCAGCATCCTGCCCCCGCTTGTGGCCATCGGTATTGCGCTGGTATTTCGCCAGGTGTTGTTTGCCTTGTTTCTCGGCATTTGGTGTGGCGCTTTCCTGGCCGGGGATATGAGTTTTATTGGGATATTTACCAGCTTTTTTACAGCCCTGAGCCAGTATATCGTAGATGCCACTGCTGATGCCAGCCATATGAGCATCATCATTTTTACCCTGCTCATCGGTGGGATGGTTGGCGTCATCACCGATAACGGGGGCACACGCGGGGTGATTAAAGCGATTACACGTTACGTACGTACTAAGGTCCACGGGCAGCTGATTACCGCACTGATGGGTTTTATCGTTTTCTTTGACGATTATGCCAACACCATGGTGGTGGGTAATACCATGCGGCCACTCACCGACAAGCTCCGTATCTCCCGCGCCAAGCTCGCCTACCTGGTAGACGCAACCGCTGCCCCGATCGCTACGGTAGCATTGGTAAGCACCTGGATCGGGGCGATGGTCGGGTTTATCTCTGATGCCGAAGCCAAGATGCCCAACTTTAACGAGGCAGCCTACTCGGTGTTTTTTAACTCCCTTCCCTATAACTTTTACGCCTTTTTCACCATCCTGTTTGTCATCTTGATTGCGTGGTCGGGCCGCGATTTTGGGACCATGCTCAAAGCGCGCATCAACCTGTACAAAGCCAAACACGATTCCGACCTCGATCGCTATAACTTGTATAAAGAGAAGATCAGGGAGGATGAAGAGAAAAAGAAGGAATCTCACTGGATCAACGCCGCCCTCCCAATTTTTACCTTGGTATTCGGTTGTATTGGCGGGTTGGTGATTACGGGTGAAGGCAGTACGATCCAGGAGATCATCGAAACTGCAGACTCATACAAGGCCCTTCTTTGGGGCGGATTCCTTTCGATGGTTGTCGCCATCATTATGACATTGTCCGAAAAACTTCTGGACATCGAAGATACTTTGGAAGGTATGATGGACGGCATGCACACCATGTTCGACGGGCTGCTGATCCTCGTACTGGCCTGGGCACTGAGTGCCATAACGGTGGAGCTGAACACGGCCGATTTCCTGGTCTCGGTATTCGGCGACCTGCTAAACCCGTTCTGGCTGCCGGCCATCATCCTGTTCCTGTCGGCACTCACCTCCTTTGCTACCGGCTCCAGCTGGGGCACCATGGGCATCCTGATGCCGCTGGTGGTTCCGCTTGCCTGGGAGATCGGGAACAGCGGTGGGCTTGAGTTCGAGGTTGTGCACGAAATTATTTACGCCAGTGTCAGTGCGGTACTGGCCGGTTCGGTGTGGGGCGACCATTGTTCCCCGATATCGGATACCACGATTTTGAGCTCTATTGCCACACAGTGTGATCACGTAGAGCATGTGAATACACAGCTTCCTTATGCTATGATTGTTGGCAGTATCAGTATTTTAGCGATGATTGGCATGCTGGTGCTGAGCATTCCCTGGTGGATTATCTACCCGCTGGGTGTGGTCCTGATCGTGGCCATTATCTTCAAGTTTGGCAAGGTTCCGGATCCCGCTGACTATGCTCCTGAGGGCAGAGAGCCTGCCTTAACGAATTTGGATGGGTAGTTTCTAAGTGGATTGTTGTCCCTCTTTGTGCCTTCCAACGAAAGACAATGTCAGCGTAACAAACAATTAGCCTCATCACATAAGGAACGTTTATTTTTTTAGCGATGAAAAAACAAACGAAAAAAATCGCCGGCTGGGATTTATTCGCCTGACAGCACTCCACTTCGGCTAAAAGAAATCTAGATTTTCACAGCTTGTGGCTTTTCTGATTGAAGAGGTTTTCCACATCTATGTTCCTAAACAAATAATTGAGCAGGATTTCTTTCTTCACGCCTCCGCTTCGTTTGCCCGGGACGGCTCATAAATCGCTAGGCCGGGAGGGGGAGGATATATTCATGAATTAGGAAGGAATTGTTTTCAAGACCGTATCCAAATAAAATCTGGAAGTATCATTGCAAGAGATGAAAACACGAAGCATTTCTGTTTGACGAGGTACTGGCTTATACTTCAACCAGCGTCTCATATAGTTTTCAGCACCGAGGAGTTAAATGCTTCTTGATTTTTTTGTCCCTTTTGTAGCGCCTCCGACTTCCGGCGGATCAAGACAAAAGGGACACCTCCTTAAGAGAAAGAAGAATATAACTGTTGAAGAAGAGCCTCAGGATTCCTGGTCAAGAGATTTTAAACTCATACTTATTCCTTTCTTTTACTTCCGTGCTTCGGGTTTTATACCGCCGTTCCTCAAATGTTACTTCACCATTTTTACTGACCAAGAGTACCGTTGAGCAACGTGTACCATAATTCTCTGTCTTGATAAAAATGGGAGATACCGCTCGCTCCAGTTCTTTGGGAATGCCGGTATTCGGAAGTTCTGAATCGGGGGCTTCCTGGTCATTTTGTAACAGTTTAAAGAAGGCTGGTAAATTAATTTCATCCTGTTGGATGACCTGGTAGAGTTTTTGCTTGGACTGCTCCGTTTTGGGCCAGGGTGTGTCCAGCAGGTGATTGCTTAAACCATACAAGCCGGAATCTAGCGATTGAGGTGTATCAGTTTTATTGGAATAGTACATCAATTGGTTTACCGATCCGACCAATAGATTGAAGCCGTTGAATTGATCAGCTTTGGGTTGAATCTTCTGAAGGTAATGGTGTGGATCTGTTTCTTTATCAAGATAATCTAGAACAAGTTGACCACGTGAAGGGGCCTTCTCAGAATGATTTTCCATATCGCGATAGTTCGTCAGGGCAGAGAGATGGCCGCTTCTTGTAATTCCCATCCAGGTACCGCCCGCTTTGAGGTCTTTACCCGCCAGGATATCCGGCTTTTCATCCCAGAACTGCGCCTTTCGTGTTGGACGTTCGTAGAATTCATCCCGGTTGGCCACAAAAATAAGGTCATACTCGGGATGCTGTTTATATGAAAAAGCAATCAGGCACATAGGGTTTGTTTGATTTAGAGGAAATCAATGACTTTGAAGCACCAATGGTAACGATTTATCAGCTGGGATTCATCTCGCTTAAGTTACCCTCCCAGTGTTTAATAACTTGAGTTCTACTATAGAGGGCATAATTCAGATATTTCTTACTTATACTTGCAACAAGTGCAATGGCTGGATGATTTATTGCAAGAAACTTTATTTAATGTCTTATCTGTGTAAATATATACCTAGAAGGCTTTGCAAAACTGTGGTATGTAAGACTGTCATCGCGAGGCCCGTTTGTTTTGGGGCGTGGCGATCCCCCTTTGTTGTCTCAGGCAACGTTTGCGGGGGGAGATTGCCGCACTTCATTCACTTCGTTCATTCCGCAATGACACCATGGTATTTCAAAGCCTTCTACTTAATAAGTTATGCCATCGAAGTATAGCTTGTTATTTAAGCAGAAGAATATTTTAAATTTGAATTTAGTATTTAAATTTAAAATATATAGCTTCTGCAAATACTAAACCCAGGGAATGAGAAAATTATAAGGGAAGAACATTTTGAAATATCTACTCCGTTTATTTTTACTAGCCTTCATAGCAAGCCCAATAACAACCGATGTCCTGGCACAAAAATCGGATCTAAAGCTGTGGTACGATGAGCCCGCCGAGCGCTGGGAAGAAGCGCTGCCCATAGGCAATGGCCGCATTGGGGCAATGATCTACGGGAATCCTGCACACGAGGAAATCCAGCTTAATGAGGAGACAATCTATGCCGGGGGACCGAATAACAACGTAGCGCCATCCCAAAAAGAGGTAATGATACAGATTCGGGAGTTACTGTTTGAAGGCAAATATGCCGAAGCACAGAGACTGGCAAATACAAAAGCGAGTGGAACCGGTAACAACGGCATGCCGTACCAGCTGGTCGGAAGCCTGCGGCTGGATTGTCCCGGTCATGACAATTATTCCAATTACTACCGCGATCTGGATATCTCTGATGCAACCAGCTCGGTTCGGTACCAGGTGGATGGGGTAGAATATAACCGGGAGTACTTTTCATCACTTACCGATCAGGTGGCCGTCGTGCGCCTTACCGCAAGTGACCCCGGGAGCATAAACTGTGCGCTCAACTTTGAAACACCACAACTGCATGTAATTTCAACTGAAGATGATAAACTGTTTCTGCGGGGGGAAAGTACCGACTGGGAAAATATGGAAGGCAATGTCGAGTTCCAGGCCATAGCCAAACCCCGGATCACTGGAGGAAGTATTGAAACGGATGAGAAAAGACTTACTATCAACGGGGCCGACACTGCCACAATTTTTATTTCGATCGGTACCAACTTTAAAAGCTACAAGGATATCAGCGGTGATGCTGAAAAGGTGGCACGCAAGCATCTTGAAGGCATCAAAGATCGATCCTACAACCAGATGAAACGGGACCATATCAATGCTTATAAACAATACTTTGACCGCGTTTCATTGGATCTGGGTACAACAGAACAGGCCGGGAAAACAACGGACGTCCGGGTGGAAGAGTTTAAAAAAGCTGACGACCCCCAGATGGCCGAGCTCTATTTCCAGTTTGGGCGCTACCTGCTGATTTCGAGTTCGCAGCCGGGTGGACAGCCCGCAAACCTGCAGGGGATCTGGAACGACCGCCTTGATCCGCCGTGGGAGAGCAAGTACACCCTGAACATCAACGCCGAGATGAACTACTGGCCCGCCGAGGTAACCAATCTTTCTGAGCTTTCTGAACCGTTCATCCAGATGGTGAAAGAGCTGTCGGTCACCGGGCGGGAATCGGCGCAACAGATCTACGGAGCCCGTGGATGGATGGTGCATCACAACACCGATATCTGGCGTATTACGGGCGTGCTGGACCGCGCTTTTTACGGCCTGTGGCAGGGCGGCGGTGCCTGGGTGAGCAAACACCTGTGGCAGCACTACTTGTATAATGGAGACGAGGAATTCCTTGAGGAGGTCTATCCTGCGCTAAAAGGTGCATCCCAATTTTTTGTGGATGAACTTGTAAAGCATCCCGATTTCCCCTGGCTGGTGGTGGGACCCTCAAACTCCCCGGAGAACAGCTACATGGAGGAGGGGGAACTGTCGGTATCAGTCTCAACCGGAACGACAATGGACAACCAGCTCATCTCTAACCTGTTTTCCAATACCATTCGGGCGGCCAATATTTTAGGGAAAGACAAAGCCTTTGCGGATACGCTGCGTATGAAGCAAGACTCCCTCCCGCCCATGCAGGTCGGGCAGTATTCGCAGCTTCAGGAGTGGCTGCACGACTGGGATGATCCCGATGATCACCATCGCCACGTCTCCCATCTTTTCGGGCTGCATCCGGGAAGCCAAATTTCACCCTACCGGACGCCCGGGTTGTTCGAAGCCTCCCGGAATTCGCTGGTGTACCGCGGGGATGAGTCCACCGGCTGGTCGATGGGCTGGAAAGTAAATCTCTGGGCCCGCTTGCTGGATGGAAATCACGCCTACAAACTGATCACTGACCAGATCAACCCGGCGATTCTCCCAAATGGCGAGGAGAAGGGTGGAACCTATCCGAACCTGCTGGATGCCCATCCCCCGTTCCAGATCGATGGCAATTTTGGCTGCACGCGCGGTATTGCCGAGATGCTGATGCAAAGTCACGATGGGGCCATTCACCTGCTGCCGGCACTCCCGGATGCTTGGCCCGAGGGTTCGGTTAATGGACTCAAAGCGCGAGGCGGATTTGTTATAGACCTGGAATGGGATGGTGAAAAACTGAGCAAGGCCACGATCCATTCCAGGCTGGGAGGAAATGTGAGAATTCGTTCGTACTGGGAGCCGGTCTCCACCAGTTCAAATGTTGAGTTGGCATCCGCAGAAGGAGAAAATCCCAACGATTTTTACTACGTGCCAAACATTAAAGAGCCGATTATATCCAGAGATGCGGATCTGAAGGGACTTGATCTGCGTGAAGTGTATGAATATGATTTTGATACCAAGGCGGGCGAAACGTATGTGATTGAATTTTGAGACACATTGAGGTAGAAGGGATTTAAGTTAAACACAGAGAATCACAAAGAACCTCAGAGTTTCCTTAGTGTAACTTTGTGAGTTCTTTGTGTAGCTCTGTGTAATAAATTTCCTATCGATAGCTGATCATTCCCAAGACGACTTTTCCAACCTGGTAGGATAAGAACAGGTCAAATAGTATTTGTATAACCTGTAGTGTTTTCTTATATAAATATAGAATTTAAATATAAAAAATTTATCGGCGTACTTAGTTTGAGGGATTTGCCGAATTAAAATTGAATCGATAAACGGGATTTTATCTGGTTCATACTTTGGAACTCTACACTAACCTAAAAAGGAATTCTCCTTTTCTGGTTCATCATCAAAAAAACAGAATTAAACCAGTGTTGATAAAAAAATACATTATTCTTTTTTGTTTACTGTTATTTGGTAACGTAATGATTGCCCAGTCTCAGGAGCAGGTCGAGCAGTGGGCGATGTACGAAGTAGAGCTGGCCGGTCCATCAGAGGGAAATCCGTTTGTGGGCACGGCGTTATCAGCGGTTTTCACACACGCGGAAACTGGCAAAACCTATGAGCCTGAAGGCTTTTATGACGGCAATGGGGCCTACAAAATTCGGTTCATGCCCGACGAGCAGGGTCAATGGACCTACCATACAAAAAGTAATCGCGATACGCTGGCCGGTAAGAAAGGGACATTGACCTGTCTTCCTCCATCTGAGGGAAATCACGGTCCAGTGGGTGTCAGAGACCGGTATCATTTTGAATATGCCGACGGCACGAACTATTTTCCTTTTGGGACAACCATTTATGAGTGGGCCTTCCAGGACAAGAAAGATCAGACGATCGAAACGCTGAAAAATTCTCCCTTCAACAAAGTACGGATGTTGGCCGTGCCGCCTGCCGGTGGTGAATATGAAAATGGGGGCTCCGATGAGTTGGAGCACTTCCCGTTTGAAGGAAGTCCCGAGACCCACTGGAATTTTGCACGCTTTAATCCCACCTTTTTCCAACAACTGGAAGAGCAGATAATGCGACTCCAGGATATCGGGATGCAGGTTGACCTGATCCTGTTTCGTCCCTACGACTACGGCCGCTGGGGATTCGACGAGATGGATCCTGAAACGAACGCACGCTTTACCCGCTATATGGTGGCACGTTTTGCAGCTTTTAAGAATATATGGTGGAGCCTGGCCAATGAGAATAGTTTTATGGAAAGCATTACCGATGAAGAGTGGTCAAGCCTGTTCAAACTGGTCAAGGAGAAAGATCCGTACAATCATCTCCGCTCTATCCACAACGCTGACCGCTTATATGATTACAACAAGCCGTGGGTCACCCATGCTAGCCTCCAGTACTATAATGCGGTGCGGGCCCCGGGAGTCCCGGCTATGCTAAGAGATATCTACCGCAAGCCGATTGTGTTGGATGAAATCCATTATGAAGGAAATATCAGCAGCCGATGGGGACAGCTTTCGGGTGAGGAGATGACCTACCGATTTTGGACCGCTTATTCCGGAGGGGCCTATGCCACCCATGGGGAAGCTGTAAATGATGGCTGGATAGCCAATGGTGGCAAGTTAACAATGGAAAGCCCGGAGCGAATCGCTTTCTTGAAGCAGATTTTAGAAGATGGTCCTGAACAGGGACTTGAGCCGATCGACCACTGGTACTGGCGGAACCTTGCGGGCAAAGAGGGTGACTACTACCTCTATTATTTGGGGAAGCGTACACCTGATAATTGGAAATTTGAGCTGCCGGAAGATGGGCTGGAAGAAGGGGACCAGTTCAGGGTAGATGTCATCGATACATGGAATATGACCATCACTCCGACTGAAAAAGTGTATGAAGTCGAACGCAAGGATGGCTACCGTTTTGTTGATATCGACGGCAAGGAAGTAGAGTTACCTGGGAAGCCTTATATTGCGATTCGTATACAAAGAGTTGCTGAGTAACGAACTGGTTAGCTTAAAAAGAAAGTCTGTGCCTATCCATAGCGCGGGGATTAATTCCCGCGCAAGTGAATGGCATCGCTAACAGGGTTTGCAGGTATTCTTGTACCATTCTTTAAAGTAAAATCAGCGTCTTGCTACTCTTTGTATAGAATGAATAGTACAGTGACAAAAAGGAACTGTCTTTAACTAAATTTCTTAAGGAAACAGGGGAAATACGTGAAATTACCTTTTACTGACCTTGTCGTATTACTGGTCTACCTGGGAGGAATCGTACTGTTCGGTTCATGGTTCGTCCGGAAAAGCAAAAAGCCGGATGCCTTTATGGCGGCTAACCGCTCACTTTCGGGGTGGATTGTGGGACTGTCGATTATTGGTACCTATATCAGCAGCATCAGCTTTCTTGCTAATCCTGGCAAAGCCTTTATGTCCAACTGGAACCCGATGGTGTTTAGCTTCTCCCTGCCTTTGGCGGCTTGGCTGGCCACCCGTTATTTTGTTCCGTTTTACCGTAAGGGAGGAGAGATTTCTGCCTATCACCACCTTGAGTTCCGGTTCGGTCCCTGGGCGCGGCTCTATGCCGTTGTAATGTACCTGCTTACCCAGATGGCCCGCATCGGTACGATTTTGTACCTGGTTGCCCTCACCATGACCACCTTTACGGGATTCAGTATCCAAACCATCATTATTGTGACTGGTGTGCTGGTGATCATCTATACGATTTTGGGAGGGATTGAAGCTGTAATTTGGACGGATGCCATACAAACGGTGGTCCTTGTGGTGGGAGCGATCATCTCAATCGGTATTCTGCTTGTTGATATTCCGGGTGGCTTTGGCAGGATTATGGACATCGCCTCTGCGAATGCCAAGTTCAGCCTTGGCAGTTTCGGGAGCAGCCTGGCAGAGCCCACATTTTGGGTTGTCTTGGTTTATGGGGTGACAATCAACCTGCAAAACTTCGGGATTGACCAGGGATATATTCAACGCTATATCGCAGCCCGCTCCGACAAAGATGCACGGCTGAGTGTCTGGATGGGAGCTCTTTCGTACATTCCTATATCTGCAATGTTCTTCTTTATCGGGACGGCACTCTTTGCGTTTTACAGTATTCAGCCAGATCTACTGCCTGCATCCATCGAAGGTGATTCAGTTTTTCCCTATTTTATTGTCAATGAGCTGCCGGTGGGGTTGACCGGCCTCATCATTGCCGCTTTATTTGCGGCCGCTATGAGTACCATCGACTCCAGTCTCAATAGTTCTGCGACGATTATCCTGCAGGATATCTATAAGCGCTATGTTCGTCCCGGTGCCGGAGACAAAGAATCGATGCGAGTGCTTTACGGGGCTACGTTGCTATGGGGTGTCATCGGCACCGGCATGGCCCTGGCGATGATCGGGGCGGAAAGTGCGCTGGATACCTGGTGGGAATATGCCAGTATATTTAGCGGAGGAATGTTGGGACTATTTCTGCTTGGCCTGATCTCACGAGCTGAAAATCCAGCGGCCGTTACCGGTGTTAGCTGTGGCGTCCTGATTATCCTTTGGATGAGCGTTTCGTCGGGCTGGGGAACATTCAGTAGCCCGTTTCATAATTTCCTGGCCATTGTGTTTGGAACATTGGCAATATTACTGGTAGGAATCATCGTCAGTAGAATTAGAAAGAAATTACAGTTAGAAGAGGAAGTAGTATGAAAGATTATCCAACAAAAGGAATTGTGCCGCCAATGGTAACACCGCTCTTGGATCAGGACACCCTGGATGTGGGTGGGTTGGAAAAGCTGGTTGACCATTTGGTTACAGGTGGGGTGCACGGGCTCTTTATTATGGGTACCACCGGCGAAGGTCCGAGTTTGAGTTATAGATTGCGGGAAGAGCTGATTCAGCGTACCTGCAGTTTGGCAAAAAACCGTGTTCCTGTGCTGGTTGGTATTACAGATACCTCGATGGTTGAAGCCCTGCGTATTGCAAAAACCGCAGAGAAGGAAGGCGCAGCAGCCTTGGTATTGGCCCCGCCATTTTATTTCAATATTACTGATCAGGAACTGCGGGAATACATGGATGAGGTGCTGGAGCAGATTCAGTTACCGCTGTTCCTGTATAACATGCCTCCGCTTACAAAAAAATCTATTCCACTCCCGATGATAAATGAGCTTGCTCACCGTCCAGAAGTAGTTGGTGTAAAAGATAGCTCAGGCGACCTCTTTTACTTCCACAAACTAAACAGGCTGGGCAACAGGCAGCAGTATTCCCTTTTAGTAGGTCCCGAAGAGTTACTCATGGAAACCCTGTTGTTGGGAGCAGACGGCGGTGTGCCGGGCGGGGCAAATATATTTCCCCAATTGTATGTAGACCTTTTTGAAACTATTGGGGAGGGAAATATAGATCGGGGCAGGAAGCTGCATAACCGGATTGTTGAACTTTGTTCTGTAGTATACGACGGTACGGAACAGAGTTCAGGTAACATTATTTCGGGAATAAAACAGGCACTCAGTTATAGAAATATCTGCAGTAGTGCTGTCGCCCATCCACTCCAAAAAGTTTCAAAAAAGAAAGCCAATCGCATTAAGTCATTTATCGAAGAGTACACCGACTGATGCTAAAAATCCTATCTGATTAGACCATTTAACCTGTAGAAGGGGATCAGATGGTTTGTTATTTAAAAATTAATTTTATATATAAAAGAAGAAGTTAATTAACCGGTAAAGGGATTTAAGTCAATTCCATATAGGGAAAAGGGATTAAAAAGTTGTTAGAGGCCCTTCACATTTTTGTATACCCGGTAAGGTGAGAAATCATGCTGCATGGAACCACTTGCAGTTCCAAAATAGTTTGTTGTGATGTCGTATACAGAAAAATCCGATAGCGAATTACTTTTACATTTAACGAAAGAGGACCAGGAAGCCTTGGAGGCCCTGTTTGAGAGATACTACTACAGGCTGTGTGACTTCGCTTTCCAATATGTGAGGAATTTTGACCTCTGTGAAGAAGTGGTTTCGGATGTATTTTTGAAGATCTGGAAACGAAGAAAAAAAATGTACCGGGTTCAGAGCTTTAAATCCTATCTCTATACGGCAACACGTAACCAGGCATTGAACTATGTGGACAAGAAAGATGCTGAGACGACCTTTATGGACGACATTCAGACCGAGGTCAGATCCAAAAAATACCACCCGGATGAGGAACTCATATTCAAAGAGTTCGAAAATCGTATGGAGGCGTTGATCAACACCTTGCCACCCCGCCGTAAAGTTATATTCAAGCTCAGCCGCCTTGAGGGGTTTACCTACAAAGAGATCGCCGAAATCCTTTCTATTTCAGTGCGTACCGTGCAGAACCAAATGGTGGAGGCGGTTAAGCAGCTCGGATCCTACGCCACGGCGAACAAATGATTGGAAACTAAATTTTTCCCTTCTGAAGGCTTATCCTACGGTCTTTTACACTTTTTACTAGTTTAAGTACACTGTACTACATTCACCTAATATCCCCACAGTCCGCCCTTTCTTGGGTAATCCTAACAATTCAACCCACCATCTCATCTCTCATTATTTTTCAACTTCCAACTTATAGCTTCCAATTTCTAATTTTTACATCGTTTTACATTTTAGAGTAGTAGGTCCCCCACCCGGTTTACTGTCTATGGGATGTTAAGTCTTAAAGGAAATCCATTTTTAATGACACAGTACGAAGACAGAGTTTGGGTATTGATAACCCGGGTGCTTTCTGGAGAAGCCACACGGGAAGAGAAAGAGGATTTTGACAGGTGGCTTAGTGAGGATCCCGACCATCAGTCATTTTACGAAGAAGTAAAGAAGGATTGGGAGCAAGAGCCCGAGAATATTGAAGAGGTGGGAAGTACTCCATACCTGTTCGATTATGAAAGTGGTCTTTCTCGGCTGGAAATAAAGTTGGAAAAGGAGAAGGATAGGGGTTTCAATGTGCCGGCTACTGTAAAGAGTCGTAGGAGTGCGGCCTGGAAAATTGCTGCTTCCGTTCTTCTGGTTATCACTGCACTTTCGGCTTATGTGACTTCAAAACATTGGAATCCCCCGGTTACCACCTATGCCACCACCCAGATTGAGCAGCGTATTATCACTTTACCCGATGGTTCCGAAGTGAGGCTCAACAAGGGTTCCGAAATTTCATTTACAGAAGGCCTTTCCGGCAGTGTAAGGGCGGTGAATCTAGAGGGAGAGGCCTTCTTCGATGTAAAGAGAAATCCCCAGCGCCCATTTGTAATTCATGTGGATGACGCTGAGGTGCGGGTCTTGGGCACCTCTTTTAATGTGAAGGAACTTGATGGTGAAAAGGACCGGCAAATATTAGTGGCGGTAAAAGAGGGAACAGTCTCTCTGGCCAGGCAAAATTCAGAAAAGAAAAATGATGCAGCCCGAATTACTGCCGGTCACCTGGGAATGCTTGCCAGCAATGGGAATAAAGTGGAGGTGGAAGAGGCGAACATTGAGAACTACCTGGGCTGGATAAAAGGTTACCTGGAATTTGACGGTATGCCGTTCGATAGGGTGGTGCGACAACTCGAGAGGATTTATGGAATTGATTGTGAATTGAGCTCACCTGGTTTGGCTGAATTGAGGCTAACAGTACGCACTGAACGCCTTCAGAAAGAGGAGGTGCTGCAAAGCATTGCTACGGCACTGAATCTAGCCTACCGGGAGAGCGAAGGAAAAATAATTTGGAGTAAAAAATAATAAGCCTTGAGGTTCAAAATGCCAGCAATAGTTGAAGATGGAAACGACGGAATGGGGAAGCCGAACATTTCCCGGCTATTCATTACCAGTACGATTAAGAGAGAGAAAATAAGAACAGCAAATATTAATAAACACGGTGTGAGGATGGATGAAACAATGACAAATATTGTTACGAGGTCAGTCTATATCATATGCATCTGCTTGCTTATAAATGCTACAGGCTGGGCTCAGTCAACAAGCAAGGATACAAAGCGAACCTTATCGTATAATCAAAATGCAGAGGTTCTGTCCAGTTCCAATCCCTCGATAACGGTTGACTTTGACGAGGTAAACCTGGATGAGGCTCTAAAAAAAATAGGGGAAAAAGCCCGGGCAGGGATCTATTTCAATACAGACCTCTTGCCTGATAAAAAGGTTACCCTGCAACTAAATCAGGTGCCTTTGGGGCAGGCACTCCGCGAAGTTATAGCCGGAACGAAGCTTGAAGTTTACACTACTGGGCGGAATATATTCCTCAGGGAAAAGAAAGTGGAATCGACTCCAGAGCCTGTTGAAAAAGAAACTGTTATTGAGACAGTTACCGGTCAAGTAGTTGATGCTCAAACGCAGGATCCGCTTCCCGGGGTAAACGTTCTGATTAAAGGCACTAGTCAGGGTACAGCCACCAACCCCAACGGGACCTTTGAACTTTCGGTCTCTTCGCTGCAGGACACATTGGTGTTTTCATTTATCGGTTACCAGACCAAAGAGGTGCCGTTGAATGGCCGTACCAGCGTTGATATAATCCTAAGCGCTCAATCTATCAAGGGTGAAGAGCTCGTGGTGGTAGGTTACGGAGAGCAGCGACGGGCAAATCTTACTGGCTCGGTTTCTAGCATGGAGGTTCAGGAAGTTGAAGAGATACCCGCAGCAAATATGTCAACCCTTCTGGAGGGTCGCTTGCCGGGGGTGGGCATAAGCCAAACCTCGGGAAAGCCTGGGGCACCAACTTCGCTGAGTATCAGGGCGGAAGGGTCTTTAAATAATGAACCGGTGATATTTGTAATTGACGGTTTTATACAGGATAAACAATCCTTTGATGCACTTGATCCAAGTGAAATTGATGACCTTTCAATTCTTAAGGGGCCCTCAGCAGCTATTTACGGAGCGCGTGCTGCCGGTGGTGTCGTATTAGTTGAAACCAAAAGAGGAGCTCAGGGCGATGTCAGTCTTAGTTATTCTGGCTCTGCCGGCTTTGCCAATGCCACCAAGGTTTCTGATATGTTGAGTGCTACCCAGCATGCACAACTGAGAAATGACATGCTGAGGACCCAATTCCCGGATAATTACCAGACGCAACCCGGCTATTTTACCCAGGATGAATTGGATTATTTCCAGCAGCATAATTACAACTGGCTGGATTCCTGGTGGAAGACATCCCCCACCTTGCGTCATGCCCTGAATGTAAGTGGAGGTACCGATCGGGTTCGTTATTTTGCTGGTGGTTCCTACTATAACGAAAAAGGAAATCTGCCGGGCACGAAGTATAAAAAATATACCCTGCGTCTTGGGCTCGATGCCGACATTACGGACGCTCTTACAGCTTCGTTGTCGTTGAGTTACAACGACGGGCTCGACCGGCGGCCTTACGACTACAATGATCGCAACCAAGCTCCTTTTGAGAGCACGTTTACAAACCTGTTGCAAACGCCCAGGTGGATTCCACCCTACATCGGAGGAAATCCCGTCGGGCAGTATCAGCAGGCGTTGGGTAACCCTATAGCTATTGTGCAAACCGGTAATAATTACCGGACAACTGATAGTTATGGGTTTACGCTGAATAGCGCGCTGGAATACACATTTCCTTCCGTCGATGGGCTTGAAGCACGCGTCACTTATAGTCGGAACCAAAACCAGGGAGCCGGTATGCAATACTCGCAGGATTACCGCCTGTACAATTTTGAGACGACCGGCGGAAATAATCATATCCTGACGAACCAGGTGGCCGGTAGCTACATGGTAGACAACGACGAGAAAATTGAGATGTCCGATACCTACTCTCAGAATTACCAATTGAATGCCGAGCTCTCGTATCAAAACTCATTCGGAAAGCATTCTATTAGTGGAATGGCTGGCGTTGAGCAGGCAGAAAACTATTCCTTCAACAGGAATATGCAGCGTGAAAATCAACTGTTTCCCGGCGTGGTTGAGCAATCGGCCTATAGCCAGGAATTTGACCGAACCTATAGTTTCTCCGGCAATGGATCCAGGTTGTCATTCATTAGTCGTTTAAACTACAATTATGACGAGCGGTACCTGTTGGATGCTACGTTCCGATATGACGGTTCTATCAACTTTTCTCCTGAAGAACGCTGGGGACTCTTTCCTTCGGTAGGGCTTGGGTGGAGGATCTCCAATGAATCGTTTTTCAATGTTTCATTTATAGAAGATCTCAAGATTCGCGCAACAGCCGCACGGTTGGGTAATGATGCCATCAGCCGTCGGCAGTACGAACTGGTCTACGGCCTGGCTGATCCGGTCTATCTCGGTGGTTCGGACGTTGTCACCAGCGTACGTGCCGATAACAGCGGTATTACCCTGGAGGGTGCCACATGGGAAAAATCAAACTCCTATAACGGTGGAGTTGATGTAACATTCTCTAACAACATCAGCCTTTCTGTCGATGGGTTTTATCGCTATACCTATGATATTCTTACTACGCGCGAGTCTGCTATCCCGACTTCCGTAGGGATTAGTGAATTACCAGACGAAAACTTCGGCCGGGTCGCTTCCTGGGGATACGAAGTATCAGTAGGGTATACCGGCAATGTTGGTAACGAATTTGCCTATAACGTTGATGTTAACACGGGCTTTTCACGAAATAAAGTTCTGGAAGTCTACCAGAATCCGGAGGTAATAGGTACCTGGAGAGATCGCATCGGTACTACCGAACGAGAGCCGGGCTACATATCGACAGGTATTATCCGGACCCAGGAACAGGTGGATGAGATACTTGCCGACAATCCCGATTACACCATCTTCGGTCAAACGCCTGAGCCCGGTATGCTCAACTACAAGGACGTTGGAGGCCCGGACTTTTCTGGCCCGGATGGAAAGATTGATGGTTGGGATGAGCGATATATTGACCGGGAACCCCGAATGCTCGATTTCAACGGGCTGGACATGAATCTTGGGGCTTCTTGGAAAGGGTTGCGGGTCAATGCGAGCTTTCAGTTGAGTGGTATTGGTCAGTATGTTTTCTACGATAAAGCAGCCACTGAGACCAACGAAGACGGTTTGAACGTTCCGGCATTCTGGACCGATTACTGGACCCCTGAAAACAGGGATGCCGTTTACCCACGTCCCTATCGTTACGGAGGTATGGGACAGCAGTCCACGTTCTGGAGAAGAGATGGATTGACGCTGGAACTTAACATGGCTTCAGCCTCCTACTCGTTGCCGACAAACATTACCTCTCGCCTTGGTCTTTCACAAATGAGGGTCTATTTCTCAGGCCGAAATTTGCTGACGCTCATCAATCCATATGGGTACAAAGATCCGGAAGTGAATTCATTTAACAGCTACCCGGTGATGAGAACATTCAACTTCGGCTTGAATTTAGAAATTTAATATAAAAGGGATCTATTTTGATTATGAATAAACAAATAATATATGCAGTGGCACTGTGTTTGGTGACAGGCATCGTGGGCTGTACTGATATTTTGGATAAGAACGAACCCGGAAATATTAATCCCGAAGACATATGGAGCAATGAGGAGTCTGCCAATCTCTATATCAACTCCTTGTATGGTATACGACCGGATGGTGGTTTTGGCAACAACGCTGGAAACTCCGATGAATCTGACGGGAACAGTGCGTTCATTTACGGTGAATTGACTGCAGACGATGTTGGAACCTATAGCCAGAGTTACTATGCTGGCATACGTGATATTAATATCGCCATCAAAGAAGCAAAGCGCGGTGATATGCAACCGGAGGCAAGGGAACGCGTGCTTGGTCAGGCCCATTTTCTGCGGGCCTGGGAATATTGGGGCTTACTTAAGCGATACGGTGGTGTGCCCCACATAAAGAAGCCGGTTAATCCTTTTTCTGATGAACTCAGCTTTCCCCGCGAGGCCACCTCTCAGGTAATAAATGAGATTGTTGCCGATCTCGATACCGCACGCTCCTACCTTCCGGCGTCATGGCCCGAGAATGAGCTTGGTCGTGTCACCCGGGGTGCCGCTGCAGCTCTGAAAGGTCGGATCCTGTTGTATTGGGCAAGTCCGCAGTTTAATCCGGACGGCGACCAGCAACGATGGCAGCGTGCCTATACCGCCAATAAAGAGGCCAAGCAGTTGCTGGATCAGGACGGGTATGGTCTGTACCCAAATTTCGGGCGTATCTTCCTGGATGAAGGTAACCAGTCCTACATTTTTGGGGAACTCTTCAGCAATACAACGGGAGAACAAATTGTTCACGGTTGGGAGTCGAGCCTTCGTCCACCCGCCGTTAACGGCAGTGGTTCCGTGACCCCAACCTGGGAGCTGGTAAAAGCATTTCCTACAGCAAACGGGCTATCCATTGACGACCCCGCTGCTACCTATGATTCGACCAAGTTTTACAAAAACCGGGATCCCCGCTTTTACCAGACAATTGCATTTAACGCCATGAACTGGACCTTTTCTGATTATGCTGATGATCGCCGCCAGTACCAGTATTATGTAGACGGGTCAACAGTTGAACCTTCTGGCGGGACCGACACCGGCTTCTATACCCGAAAGGCCTCCAACCCGGATATCCCGACCTCACAAATCGGAAATACGGGTACGGACTGGATTGAGATGCGCTATGCAGAAGTACTGCTTAATCTCGCGGAAGCTGCCAACGCTACCGAGCGCCGCCAGGAAGCCTACAACCAGATCACAGCCATCCGTCAACGGGCAGGCATCAATCCCGGCTTTGACGGTTTGTACGGTCTGGAGGCCAATATGAACCGGGAGCAGATGGTTGATGCCATCATGCGTGAACGTCAGATTGAGTTTGCCTTTGAAAATAAGCGGTACTGGGATCTGCGGCGTCGAAACCTATTCAAAGAAAAACTGAACGGGACACGGCGTCACGGACTTCGGATTAATTTCACCGGTAGCGACCATGACCAGTTCATCTCTGCCCGGGACACCATGAGCCTGGACTATATGTATGACAATTATTTTGAAGGTGAAATGGTTAGCGTGGATCAGGAGCAGGCGATTAATTATCCCCAGCCTAAGTATAACTTCTTTGCCATTCCGACGAGTGTGTTACAGCGAAGTCCGGAGGTTGAGCAGACCATGGGATGGCAAAATGGAACGTTTGATCCGCTTCAATAGAAATCTTCTTTGAATACACCCGATTCACTGAAGGTGTTATCCAAATTTTTAATTACTAACAGGGTTAATTATGAAATTTAAGTTATCTGGAATATTCGTTTTGATAACCATCGTATTATTGTGGAGTTCCTGCCAGGATGCCACAGCGCCCGATATGAATCCATCCATTGCCTCTCCAAGCAATGTAGAAATGTCTATTTCGGGGAGCACGGTCAAAACCAGCTGGGAATTCTCGGCTGAAAAACCGATCGATTATTTAATTGCGGAGTTGGCTACTGATGACGACTTCCAAAACATCATCGAGCGCGATACCCTGCAACCGGATGTTAAGGAGGTTTCCTTTGAGGAGGCCGCCGTGAGCCTGCAGTACTATTTTCGGATACGGGCGGTAACCCCAAACAGGGCTACCAGCTCGCAGTATGCTACGCAAAAGCTCGAGCTGCCCAACGTAATGCAGCCGGTACGCGATTCGGACATCGGCGGCTCCTCAGCAGTCGTAAATTGGGAACAACCGGAAGAAGGGGAGGTGACCCGGATTGAACTTACGTCTGAGACCGGTTCCAGTTCAACTGTGGAACTCACTCAGGAAGAGATCAACAACCGGTCAATCACCCTTGAGAACCTGATGGAGGGCACTGAGTATACCGCCGTAATGTATGCCGGTGACCTGAGGGTTGGCCTCGTAACTTTTACGACTGTCGACACAAGTGCCATCATCACGATCAACGACCAGGAGGAGTTATATAAATCACTGCACCGAGCTGTTGACAATGCTGTGGCCGGTGACACTATTCACGTTAAAGGTGAACATGACTTTACTGAGGGCGGTGCCGTACGCGTTGATAAACCACTGATAATCGAAGGGGTTGAGGATCCCGGTAACCCGTCTATCATTACCTTTGTGGGCTTTGAGCTGACGGGCGAAGTATCCGAGTTATCCGTTTCTGGATTGGAGATGCGGGGAGCCGGTAGTTACACCTTTAGCCTTGACGCAGGAAGCCATGTTATTGTGAAGGATAGCGAGGTCTCTGGTTTTACCGCAGGGTTGTACAAAGCCGGCACGGGTAACTACGCGTTTACGATGGGTAACAGCCTGATACACGATTTCGGAAACTCAGAAAATGCCGATAAAGGTTTGTTTGAGCTCACTGGTGGAGAGCCTGTCCACTTCGAGATCACCAATTCAACATTCTGGAATCTTACCGGTAAGTTCATCTACGCCAGCACTGAAGTGGTATATCAGGATTATGAGAACAACTACCCGATCATAGATCAGTGTACAATCAACAATGTCTCCGAAAATGAGTTCACACATATTCGCTCAGGTAATACATTCAAATTACGGATGTGGCACAGTATCCTGACAAATAAAAAGTCTGATGTGAAAAACATCATGTGGGTTGAGGCATTTGCTAATCACAACAATGTCTACGGTTCTAACTCTGATAGGTTCTTTGAGTACTGGTGGGGCTGGAAAAATCAAGGACGAGAGTATTCCATAAATGAGATGAACCAGGATCCGATGTATGCCGATCCCGCCAACGGTGACTTTACGGTGGGTAACCAAACGCTGATAGATTCCACATTTGGCGATCCGCGCTGGTTACCTTCGGAATAAGGCAAAATCCTGCGTTTAAGAAACGATTACATCCGATTCCAGTCTCCCGGAATTACTTCCGGGGGCTGGATTCCTAAATACCAGAGATATTTTCAATAAAGTTTAAAACCCTAATCATGAAAAAGTTTGCCGGATTTCTATTTGTATTGATAACTCTGTTCGTGTTTGTGCACACTTCTGCCGCACAGATTGCCGATGTTCCCATCCCCGAGCGACAAGCGGAACGAATGACAGAAGTGATGAGCAAGCGGCTTGATTTGTCTGAACAGCAAACGCAACAAGTGCTGGATCTCAATCTTAAACTGGCACAAAAGGAGACGGGTTTGCTGGATAATGAAGAACTCGATTTTTTCGAAAGACTCGAAAAACTAAAAGGTATAAGCACCACGAGAGAAGATAAGCTGCAAGATATATTGAACGACCAGCAATATGAAAAATACCACTCGCTGAATCACAGAACGAGAAAATAAGAAGTTCAGCAGCAATTACTCATACAGATCACACTAGAAAATGGAATTGATTAATAGCATTTTCGGAATGGATAAGAAATTTACTAATTACGGTTTTCTTGCTTCTCTCTTTGTATTGTTTGCGTTGTTCAGTATGCCTGTCACTTCATTGGCTCAGTATCCCGATGTGCCCAGCGATGTGAGGAAAGAAGCGGAGCAGGCAAAGCAAGCAGCATGGGAAAGCGTCAATGCCAAGTGGGAAGCGGCCCACGAATTACGTGACAGCCTTGAGGCGAATGGTAAACCTTTTATCCCCTGGGCTTCTGACCCCAACGATCTACCCCAGGCAAAAATCCCGGCATTTCCCGGGGCGGAAGGAGGAGGAGCCCACTCCTTTGGAGGCCGTGGCGGTGATGTCTACGTTGTTACAAGCCTTGAGGACAGCGGTCCTGGCACATTCCGTGAGGCCCTGGAGTCGGTGGGACCCCGCATCGTTGTGTTCAACGTGTCGGGCATCATACGATTGGAGAAGCCTTTAATCATTAAAGCCCCTTACATTACTATTGCGGGCCAAACAGCACCTGGTGATGGCGTGGTGGTAGCCGGCGAAACAGTATGGATAAACACCCACGATGTGGTAATTCGCCATATGCGGTTCCGGCGCGGAGAAACGAATGTGGGGCGGCGAGATGACTCTATTGGTGGTAATCCTATCGGAAATATTATGATCGACCACGTCTCTGCGAGCTGGGGGCTGGATGAAAACATGTCGATGTACCGTCATAACTACATGGCCGGTGCCGATTATGACGAAGTGAAGCTGCCGACAGTCAATATCACCATCCAGAATAGTATTTTTTCGGAAGGACTGGACACGTATAACCATGCCTTTGGAAGTACCCTGGGTGGAGAGAATTGTACCTTTGTGCGTAATTTATGGGCCTCCAACACAGGGCGAAATCCCTCTGTGGGATGGAATGGATTATTTAATTTTGTGAACAATGTGGTGTTCAACTGGAGGCACCGATCCACTGATGGTGGCGATTATCGTGCCACCTTCAATATCATTAATAACTACTATAAACCAGGTCCCATTACGCCGCCGGATGAACCCGTGGGACACCGAATTCTCAAGCCCGAAGCAGGCCGAAGCGATCTCGATTTTATGGTATTTGGCCGCGCTTATGTCAGTGGAAATGTGATGGAAGGATATCCAGGGGTTACTGCCGATAACTGGGACGGTGGCGTACAAATTGAGGGCAAAGACGGGGAGTTGCTGACGTACTGGGAGTCGACGGCTTATTTCCCGAATATGAAAATGAAAAGCCCGTTTCCCATGCAATCACCCATCGATATTATGCCCGCCCGCAAGGCGTATGAGTATGTATTGAAAAATGCTGGGGCCACGCTTCCCAAGAGAGACCCGGTAGACCACCGAATAGTCCGTCAAGTACGTACTGGCAAGATAGAGTATGTCGAGGGGCTCGATCCGGACCAGTTCTACCAGTTTGAGCACCGTCGCCTTGGACCAGAATCCTACAAAAAAGGAATTATCACCAATATAAAACAGGTGGGCGGTTACCCGGAATATGAAGGTATGCGGTACAAAGATGAGGACATGGACGGCATGCCCAACGCCTGGGAAAACAAGCATGGCCTGAATCCCAAAGACCCTTCCGATGCCAACGGCGATATGAATGAGGATGGATACACGAATATTGAGATGTACATTAATGGCATAAACCCGGAGACCGAAATTGACTGGACCAAGCCTTCCAATAATTATGATACACTGGCCGGTGAGGAAACGAAAGGTGGTCTGTTGAAAAGATAATTATCCCCGGGCAACCGGAGCCTTTGAACCCTTGGCATCCGGTTGCCCTCCCTTCCCAAATGGAAGAGTAATAACCCCATAACTTTTTAAATTTTTGGTAATGAAACAGCATCACAGAATTTACATCCTTTCCACTGTACTGCTAATTTTGGGAATTACACCAGCTGTGTGCCAGGAGCTGGAGACAATCGTCCCGGAGAAAGAATTTCCGCAAGAGTATATTGAAGTAACCCACAACCGGGCGTACGATTTTGTGAAGGAGATGGATTTGAGCAGTGAGAAAATTGATCGCGTGACTGAGATTGTAGCCCAGCAATATCGCGATCTGAGCGCCATCCAGGATACGCGGGACGCCAAGATTGAGATGATCGAAGAGCAGTTCGACGAGGATGACACTATCGAGCAGATGACCCGCGAAATAAAAATTAAAGCCCAACTGCGGGAGGATGCCCTGCACCGACAGTTTATTGCAAAGCTGACTGCCGAAATATCCGCTGAGCAGGTGAACGAGGTCAAGAATGGAATGACCTACGGCGTTGTACCTATCACATTTAAGGGCTATCTAAAACTGTTGCCTGGACTAACGGAGGAACAGCAAACCCAAATTAAGGCGTGGCTTATCGAAGCTCGTGAATATGCAATGGATGCCGGCTCATCCCGACAAAAGCATCACATTTTTAACGATTACAAAGGTAAGATTAATAATTATGTCTCTTCACTGGGCTATGACTTGGAAGAAGCGGAAAAAAGACTGCAGGAACGCCAACAGAAATCCGAATAGATTGGAACGCGGATAACACGGATTTTGCAGATCTGCGCA
The DNA here is from genome assembly GCF_031569985.1 of Aliifodinibius sp. S!AR15-10. NCBI lineage: Bacteria > Pseudomonadati > Balneolota > Balneolia > Balneolales > Balneolaceae > Fodinibius > Aliifodinibius sp. S!AR15-10. The sequence continues at coordinate 79,261 of NZ_JAMQKA010000016.1, forward strand.
GATAAATATACGATACCTGTGATTTCTCCTCTAAATCAGCTTCATCCGCGTTCTGCTTCACCTGAAAATTGATAATTGCCATGAAAAAGAGTAATACTCCTTCGAACATCATTGACCGTCGTGATTTCTTGGAAAAGACAATGGCAGCCGCAGCTGGTGCATTTTTAGGCCTCCCGGGTTTATCACAAGCTTCAAAAAACACCGATTATCGCTATAAAATTAGTGTTTGTGACTGGATGATTTTACAGCGCCAGGATCTGGATGCCTTTCCGCTGGCGGATAAAATTGGCGTTGACGGCGTGGAGGTGGATATGGGTGGACTTGGCGATCGCAAGACATTTGCCAGTGAATTAGATGACCCGGCCACGCGAAAGAAATTTCTGGAAAGCGCATCAAAGCATGATCTTGAGATCTCATCTATTGCGATGTCAGGCTTTTACGCGCAGTCTTTTGCCGAGCGTCCTACATATCAACGGATGCTGCAGGATTGTATCGATACGATGACTGCCATGAATGTGGAAGTGGCGTTTCTGCCCCTCGGCGTTCAGGGCGATTTGGTCAAACACCCTGAGTTGCGACCTACAATAGTGAAAAGACTAAAAAAGATTGCACCGCGAGCAGAGGAAGCCGGTGTGGTTATCGGCCTTGAGACGGCACTCGATGCCGCAGGAGAAGTGGAGCTGTTGGAAGACATCGGCTCACCAACAATTCAGAGCTATTTCAACTTTGCCAACGCCCTCCAAAACGGTCGGGATCTGCACAAAGAGCTGCGAACGCTTGGCAAAGACCGGATCTGCCAGATCCACTGCACTGATGAAGATGGTGTGCTGCTCGAAAATAACTCACGCATCGATATGCCCAAAGTAAAACAGACACTTGACGATATGGGCTGGAGCGGGTGGTTGGTACTGGAACGCTCGCGCAACGCCGACAATCCCCACGATATCGTTGGAAATTTTGGAGTAAATGCCGAGTACATGAAGTCGATCTTCCAACCGGGATAAATTAATACACTTTTCAATTTTATAAGAGAGCACTCTACTGAATGGCAAAACCCGGTGGAGTATCCCACCCGGTCGCTGGCTTCTTGATCGGGTGGATTTTTTATAGTCTTCTTAAATATATTCTCATATAAAAATAACTTTTATATATAAATTAAATGTGTTTTATTGAATACTCCGGCTGGTATTGTCGGCTGGCAAATGTAAGGGATAAAAGTTTTATAGCGATTAAGGGGCAAAAGATGGTTCAATTGGGAAAAAATGCGATAGTCTTTATTGCTATTTATTTTTTTGGTTTGAATTGTGCGATTGCTCAGCAGCAGGATACGGCACATTTCGTAGGTGATGCCACCGCAAATCTTGATTATCACCATGGCCAGCTTCCCCCTGTGCTGGGAGTGCATAATATCCAGGTGCTTCGCGCGAACCGTGAAAACCCAGAGATGGCTGAGGGCACTGGGTGGACCTACAACCACGCCCCAAACATGGCATATTGGAACGGGAAATATTATGTGCAATACTTGAGCGATCCCGTCAGCGAGCACGAGCCGCCGGGGCAGACGCTAATGGCGACTTCAAAAGACGGTTACAACTGGTCGACGCCGGAAGTGATCTTCCCTCCCTACAAAGTGCCGGATGGTACCAGGAAAAACGGGGGCGTTGCCAAGGATGTTCGATCGGTGATGCACCAGCGAATGGGTTTTTACAAGGCAGACAACGGAACGATGCTGACTTTAGCATATCACGGGTTGGTTATTACCGATGAGGGCGATCCCAATGATGGAAAAGGAATCGGGCGGGTTGTGCGTGAAATTAAAAAAGATGGCAGTTATGGCTCAATCTATTTCATCAATTACAACAACGGCTGGGACAACGACAACACCTACTATCCCTATTACACTGAAAGTGACAATCAGAAATTTGTGGAAGCCTGCAATGAGTTGCGCAATACTCCTTTGATGACCCAGCAGTGGGTGGAAGAGGCCGACCGAGATGACCCGTTGATTCCTCTTCAAGAACAGTTTAAAGCCTTGAGTTACTATCACCTGCCAGACGACCGGGTCGTAGGATTCTGGAAGCATGCCGTTACCTCTATTAGTGAGGATGAAGGCAGAAGCTGGGAGTATCACCCCGGCCGGGCACCCGGATTCCGCACCGCCAATGCCAAACAGTGGGCCCAGCGCACTTCGGATGGCCGGTACACGCTTGTCTATAATCCTGCTGAAGAATACCGATGGCCGCTGGCGCTGTCGGTCAGTAATGACGGGCTGGAATTTCGAAAAGTGCTATTGGTGAATGGAGAGATTCCTCCAAGAAGATATATCGGTGATTACAAATCATACGGTCCGCAGTATGTCAGGGGAATTTTGCCCGGCAATGGAAACCCTCCCGGCGATAATATGTGGCTGAGCTACAGCATGAACAAGGAGGATATCTGGGTGGGATCGGTACCCGTCCCTATTACAGATGGAGCTTCAATGCATGTAAGCCAGGGTTTTGAGGCAGTTTCAGACATCAAGGATTTGCAGAAATGGAATATCTATAGTCCACTTTGGGCGCCGGTGAAGATTGAGGAAGCCCCAACGGGAGGAAAGGGTCTGACCCTGTCCGATCGCGACCGTTATGATTACAGCAGGGTAGATCGCCTTTTTCCTCAATCAGTAAAAGCTGCCACAGAATTTACGGTTGTTCCAGGTCAGGCTGATCACGGGCAGTTGGACATTGAACTGCAGGATGCCAAGGGCACCGGTGCAATACGGATCATGTTCGCCGAGGATGGCAACCTGAAGTTGAAACTGGGTCCGAAAAACGGCAATATTCTTAAGTATGAAGCTGGCAAGGAGTACCGGTTCAGGATTGAGTACGATGCCACTAACTGGGAGTACGCGGTGTACCTGAATGGAGAGCAAATTACATTTCGCCGTTTTTATGCTGCTGTTGATAATTTAAGCCGGGTGGTGTTTCGTACCGGAGAGCGGCGGTATTTCCCTACAATTGATACGATGGAGGACAAGGGAAAAGATCTTGAACAAGCAGGTGTGCCGGTCCGGGAAGCAACATTTCATATACCATCATTTAAAACAGAGACTTTCGAAGGATTTTAACATCCACATATCGTTGCCAAAAACGTAATGAAAAATGAAAACCCTGAAATATTTTAGTCTTTTATTGTTTCTAGTGCCGTTATTTGTTTCATGCGGTTCTGAAAATGAGGCGGTATCGCTTAAAGATGCCTTTGAGCAGGTAGAAAACCAGTATCAAGTCACTGTGACCTATCCTGATTCCCTGGTTAACGGTCTTCAGGCTTTCGCTGGAGACTGGCAAAACCAATCTTCATTGGAACAAAGTCTGGTAGCCCTCCTGGTCCCGCATCACCTGATGTTTGAGGAAACAGAAAACGGTAGTTACAGAATCACATCTTTTGACACAGGCAGGCGAACCGCCGTTGAAGGCCGTGCACAGTTGAATTACCTATCTCATTTTTACCAGGACAAACAAAGCTGGGAGGAGCGGAAAAAGGAACTGAGAGAATGCATGTATCAAACCCTTGAACTTTCTCCCCTTCCACCAAAGCCCGACTCTGAACCTATTATCACCAATAAACGGACGATGAACGGCTATACCGTTGAAAATGTGGCGATCGAAACGTTGCCCGGCCTCTTTGTCACCGGTTCGCTGTACAGTCCTACCACGCTGGAAGGCAAGGTACCCGTGGTGTTGAGTCCCAATGGACATTTCGAGGATGGCCGTTATCGACCGGATCAGCAGTTCCGCATGGCTACCCTGGCGCGGATGGGTGCGATGGTCTTTAGCTATGATCTTTTTGGATGGGGTGAATCAGAATTACAAGTTGGTACCGAAGCCCATCGTACCCCGATAGCGATGACCGTACAGGTGCTCAATGGAATACGAATACTGGATTTTTTGACCGGTTTGGAGCACGCCGATCCGGATCGGATTGGAATTACGGGCGGTTCCGGTGGTGGCAGCCAGACAATGCTGCTCACAGCACTTGACGAGCGTATTAATGTCAGCGTTCCCGTGGTGATGCTTTCTTCCTACTTCAACGGGGGGTGCCCTTGTGAAAGTGGTCGACCGGTGCACCTATGTGCCGGCGGTACGAATAATGTGGAAGTTGCAGCGATGGCAGCTCCCCGGCCCCAACTCGTTATTTCGGACGGCGGCGACTGGACGGCTGATGTTCCGGAAATCGCCTTTCCATACCTGCAAAAGATTTATGACTACTATGGGGAAAGGTCGATGGTGGAGAATGTGCATCTTCCAACAGAAGGACACGATTATGGTTTTTCCAAACGAAAGGCGATGTACCCATTCCTGGCCCGCCACCTTGGACTCAATCTCGATACCGTAAAAGATGCTGAAGGCAATATTGATGAGTCAGATGTGATCATTGAAGAGGAATCCGCCCTTTATGTGTTCGGTGAAAACGGAGTCCAGCTACCCGACCAGGCTATTCGTGATTTTCAATCTCTGAAGAACGTATTTCAATAATACTCCAACTGATGTCTATTCTATACTGAAACAAACTTAATACGTGATGCCATGATAAACCGAATTGAATCAATTGTTGCCGTAATAATTTGTTTATTGTTATCCAACGGGGCTGCCACCGCCCAGCAGCGTGCATTGGTGAATACCTCCGAAAGTCCCCACGCAAAAATAACCAGTCTTGACATGGACGATGTGCAGTGGACGGATGGTTTTTGGGCTGATCGTTTCCGGGTTGCACGAGAAACGATGGTGCCGCATATGGGACAATTGTACCAAGACCCGGAAATCAGTCACGCGTTCAGGAATTTTGAGATTGCTGCCGGACTGAAGGAGGGGGAGCACGAGGGGCCGACGTTCCACGATGGCGACTTCTACAAGTGGTTCGAAGGATTGGCGTCGGTGTATGCGGTTACCAAAGAGGATTCCCTGGATCGGGCAATGGACCACATTATTGAGGTGATCGCCAAAGCCCAGCGACCTGATGGCTACATTTTTACTGCACTGACCATTGCCCGCGAAAATGGAGACAAGGATGCCCAGCCACTGGATCGTGATTTCGAGACATACAACATCGGGCATCTGATGACTGCGGCGGCCGTTCACTACCGGGCTACCGGCAAACGCTCATTGCTGGATGTGGCAATTGGAGCCACTGATTACCTCTACGAGGTATATAAAAATGAGCCTTTAAAACTGGTCAGCAATGCGATCTGTCCTTCTCACTATATGGGCGTGGCCGAAATGTATCGCACGACCGGCGATCCCAAGTATCTTGAACTGGCCAAGGGATTTATCGAGCTGCGTAATGAAGTAGAGAAGGGGACTTTCCACAACCAGGATCACAAGCCGTTCAGGGAGCAGACGAAGGCGGTTGGACATGCTGTGCGGGCCAATTATTTGTACGCCGGGGTAGCCGATCTGTACATGGAAACGGGTGATCCCACGCTGCTGGAACCGCTACAGAAGATTTGGGAGGATGTCGTAAAAACCAAGATGTATATCACCGGTGCTACAGGTGCACTTTATGATGGCGTCACCCCAGATGGTACGACCTATAATCCGTCAGAAATTCAACAGGTACACCAGGCGTACGGAAACGCGTACGAATTGCCCAACATAACGGCCCACAACGAAACCTGTGCCAATATCGGGAACGTTCTCTGGAACTGGCGTATGCTACTTGCCACCGGGGAAGCCAAGTATGCTGATATCATGGAATTGGCCCTCCACAACAGCGTGCTCTCGGGCGTGAGCCTGGACGGACTGCGTTATTGCTACACCAATCCGCTTCGGGTGGATCGTGACCTGCCGTTCAACCTGCGCTGGTCGAAAGATCGAGAGGAGTATATCAGCCTCTCCAATTGCTGCCCGCCCAACCTGATTCGGATCGTAACCGAGGTTCACAATTTTGCCTACGGCGTATCGGATGAGGGGCTTTATGTGAATATTTATGGCGGCAACAGGATGTCAACCACCCTGCAGGATGGCAGCAAACTTAGTGTGACACAGCAGACTGACTATCCATGGGAGGGCACCATCAGTTTGAAGATGGAAGAAGTACCTGACAATGAATTTTCATTTTTCCTGCGCATTCCCGGCTGGGCTGATAAAGCCGACATCAAGGTCAATGGCCAGTCAATTGATACAAAAGCTAATCCGGGAACCTATGCCGAGATAAATCGCCAATGGTCGCCCGGCGATCAGATTACGTTGCAGCTTCCGATGGAGGTAAAGCTGCTTGAATCGAATCCATTAGTGGAAGCGAACCGCAACCAGGTGGCCGTAAAGCGGGGCCCGATAGTCTACAGTATGGAATCGGTTGATGCCCCGGATGATGAATCCATTTTTAACATTGCCATTCCTTCGGATATCGAATTCAACCAGGTACGCAGTAAAATAGGATCCAGTCGGGTCGTGGCCCTGGAGGGACAGGCCCGGTCAATCCCCGAACAGGAATGGAAGGGACAGCTGTATCGAGAAGTCTCCCAAAAAGAACCCAAACCCGTTGATGTAAAGCTGGTACCCTACTACGCCTGGGGCAACCGAGGTAACCAGACGGATATGACGGTTTGGATGCCGATCATTCGATAGGGCAGTGGTGTTATAACGTATTGCGTACTGCACATTAGACGCTGCTTATAAAACAACGACTAGACCAATACGCAATACGCACTACGAAATACTTTGACTCAGATTTTAGAATTGAGTAACAAATTGTTTTAAAGATGGAACGAGTTACTGCAAGATACTACATAGAAACTCCGCTTGAGATCGAGCAGGCCGCCGAAGTACTGGCCGGGGAGCAATCTTCCGGGACCTTTACCTCTGTACCGGGAGAGACCGAGGAGCTGAAAAAGCGTTTCGCAGCCCGGGTGGAATCCATCGAATCACTTGATACAGTTCAGGAGCCCAGTTTGCCGGGTGTGGTTTCCGATGAAGAAACATACCAGCGGGCCAATGTAGAGGTTTCATGGTCTATTGAGAACTTCGGCTACAATCTGCCGGTGATGATCTCGACGCTGCAGGGCAACCTGTACGAGTTGCGGCAGTTCACTGGTCTGAAGCTGATGGACCTGGAGGTTTCGCCATCATTTGCTGACCATTTTGCGGGACCGAACTTTGGAATTGAAGGAAGTCGACGCGTGGCCAAGGTGCAAGACCGTCCCCTGATAGGTACCATTATGAAACCAAGCGTAGGCATGACACCGACGCAGACCGCCGAACTGGTGGATACGCTGGTGGATACCGGCATCGATTTTATCAAGGATGATGAGCTGATGGGATCGACTGCAAACTCCCCGTTCGAGGATCGCCTGGAGGCTGTGATGAAGGTCATTAACAGGCATGCCGACAGGACCGGAAAGAAAGTGATGTACGCCTTCAATATCAGCGGGGAGATGGATGAGATGCTCCGCCGCTACGACGCTATTGTGAAAGCTGGAGGCACCTGTGCAATGATCAGTCTCAACAGCGTGGGACTGTCCGGGGTGAAGAAAATATGCGACCAGGGAGAGCTGGTGATTCACGGGCACCGAAACGGCTGGGGCATGCTGAACAGGTACCCGCTGCTGGGAATTGAATTTCCCGCTTACCAAAAGCTATGGCGGCTGGCTGGTGTGGATCAGATTCACGTAAATGGTATTGACAACAAATTCTGGGAATCCGACGACTCGGTCGTCAAATCGATAAAATCCTGCCTTACACCCATGCTTGACGGCTATTCTATTTTGCCGGTAGTCTCATCCGGTCAGTGGGGAGGACAGGCCCCCGAAACCTATCGCCGAACTCAAACGACAGACTTGCTTTATATGGCAGGTGGTGGCATTATGGGTCATCCCGGCGGTCCGGCGGAGGGCGTAAAAGCTCTGAAACAGGCCTGGCAAGGTACGGTAGAAGGAAAATCCGTTGACGAGATGGCTGAGATCTATCCCGAATTTGCCAAGTCAGTTGACAAGTTTGGAGGAGCCCGGTCATGACGAAACAAGACAACCGGTTGCTCGCTTTTTACGGGGACGACTTTACCGGCTCCACCGATGCTCTGGAATTTATGAGCAGTGTAGGGGCTAAAACGGTGCTGTTCATGGAGCCGCCGACACGGGAGCTGCTTGCCAAATATGAGCCGTTGGATGCCTTTGGAGTGGCTGGCAGAAGTCGTTCGATGACGCCCGAGGAGATGGAGCAGGAGCTTCGACCGGACCTTGAGGCGATGAAAACATTAAAGGCTTCCCATGTACACTATAAGGTATGCTCTACCTTTGATTCCTCCCCGACCATCGGCAGCATTGGAAAAGTGATAGACATGGCGATGGAATTTTTTGATTCACCGTTTGTGCCGTTGTTGGTCGCCGCACCTGCACTGGGACGATATTGCACGTTTGGCAATCTGTTCGCCCAGATGGGCATCGGGAGTGATGGTGACATTTTCCGGTTGGACCGCCATCCCTCTATGAAGAATCACCCGATTACACCTGCCGACGAAAGCGATCTTCGGTTACATCTCGGGCGGCAAACCAACAAGAAGATTGGACTACTCAATATCCTGGAAGTTGTGAAGGAGGAGAGTAAAGCCCGGGCAAAGTTGGAAGAACAAATTACAGACGGTATTAAAGTGATACTGTTCGATACGCTGCAGGAAGAGCATATGACATCTATTGGTAGGCTGATTGACAGGTATGGAACTCCTGAAGAGCCGCTCTTCTCAGTCGGTTCATCCGGAATAGAAATGGCACTTGGACAGAATTGGATAAACGAAGGTCGACTGCAGCCAAAAGAAAACTGGCAAACTCCGGGCAAAGCTGAGCCTTTGCTTGTGGCCTCAGGAAGTCGTTCTCCGGTAACTTCTGAGCAGATTAGTTGGGCGGTATCGAATGGGTTTAAAGAGATAGCACTGGACACCGAAGCCATAGCAAAGAAGGGCATTACCAAAGCAATTATTTACAAATTTTCTGACTGTGTTACTAAGCAAATAACCCAGGGCAATAGCGTCATCATACACACCAGCTTTTGGGAAGATGATGCCCGTATAGAAGCAACCAAGGTAGTTTTTAAACGGCAGGGACTGAATGATTTTGAGATGCGTACCCGTACGGCCCGCTTGTTCGGTATGGCTTTGGGGAAGATTATCAGAACAGTAGCCGATCAAACCGACCTGCAGCGTATCGTGCTCGCAGGCGGGGATACTTCCAGCCATGCTGCCCGTGCGTTGGATATTGAGGCTCTGGAGATGATAGCACCGATCACCCCGGGCGCCCCACTTTGTAAGGTGGCTGCCCCTGGAAGTCCGATGGATGGGCTTGAAATGAATATCAAAGGCGGGCAGGTGGGTGACAAAACATTTTTTGGAAAAGTATTGGAAGGAAAAGAAGCAATATGATCGGATAAAGCCTTATGACTAGCGCGGGAATTAATTCCCGCGCTAGCTGGTAGGTTGACGCAGAGCGACTGAAATAAGATGGATTAAAGCGTTCAATACTCAAAAATATTAACCACAAATGCTTTTAGTAGGTTGAAAAAGTCTCTCAGTCATGCCGGACCCCGATCCGGGATCTCGCGGAGATCAGTAGCGTGATTCGTTGGTCTCTTTATCAACGTTTGTTCGCCTTGCGAGATCCTGAATCAAGTTCAGGATGACTGAAAGTTGGTAAAGGTTTTCCAGCCACTAAAAGCGAGCATGACGATTTGAAAACCAAAAAGTAAGAACAAAATTATGAGCAACAAGACTTTAGGACTTATTCACACTTCGGCCACACTTGTGCCGATTTTTGATAAACTGTGTAACGAGCATCTGGATTGCGTCGATCGATTCAATATCGTTGATGACAGCCTGATCAGCATCTGTATTGATGAGGGCGAACTCACTCCGCCAACCGCCCGGCGTGTGGTGGAGTATGTGGGCTCTGCTGAAGATGCGGGTGCAGATTACATTTTGGTCACCTGTTCCTCAATTGGGGCGGCCGTGGAGACTGCTGCCACACTTACGGACGTTCCGGTGCTTCGCGTCGACCAGCCGATGGCGGACAAGGCGGTGGGGATGGGAGAAAAGATAGGTGTCATAGCTACGCTTCCCACCACGCTTAATCCGACGAGTGATCTTGTGGAGCGACGAGCTGCCAAAGCGGGAAAAGAGATCGAATTGACCTCCAGGCTGTGTGAGGGAGCTTTTGATGCCCTGATGGGCGGCAATCCCGAAAAACACGACCAGATGGTGGCAAAAGCACTGAAAGAGCTTTCTGATAAAGTCGACGTCATACTGCTGGCACAAGCATCGATGGCACGAGTGGTTGATCAGCTTGATGAATCTGAAAAGAGTGTCCCAATCCTGGCTAGTCCTCCAAACGCCGTAGAATACCTGGCTTCCGTACTTTAATCGACGCTTATGCAATTATTCCGAAAAATATGCCTGGGACTAGGTGGAATCAGTCTGCTTCTTTTGGTCATTGGGCTTATCGGGAGTAGCCCGGGACTGTGGCAAGCATCGGCTGTGGGACTGGCGGTCTTCCTGTCCATTGGGATCGGGGCAATTCCCTCCCTGCAAAACTACCAATACACCGGCTGGATCATCGCTGCAGTGGTGGCGGGCATGATCTACCCTTCCGCGTTCCTGGAGTGGGGCGACTTCGACCTGCGTAACCAGTGGGTGATCCTCATTGTGGTGCAGCTGGTGATGTTTGGGATGGGAACCCAGATGAGTCTCGACGATTTTTCGGGATTGGCTTCATCAGGTCGTGGCGTGCTGATTGGCCTACTGGCTCATTTTTCGGTGATGCCGTTAGTGGGATTTGGCCTGACACAGCTGTTTGGCTTTGAACCAGAAATCGCAGCCGGTGTCATCCTGATCGGCTCCTGTTCCGGTGGGCTTGCCTCCAATGTGATGGTTTACCTGGCCCGCTCAAACCTGGTGTTGTCGGTAACGATGACGGCAATGTCAACCCTGGTAGCTCCACTGATGACACCTCTGCTGATGAAACTGCTTTCCGGCACGTTGATCGAGGTGCTGTTTGTGGATATGATGATGCAGATTATCAAGATCGTGATTATTCCCATCGGTGCAGCGCTCCTTTATGATTACCTGAAAAAGGCATCAGACAAGGGATGGAGAACAGTGAGGATATTGTCTTGGATTAGTGCCGTTTGGCTGCTGGCACTACCCCTGGGATGGTGGAGCCTGTTGGAAACCGTACTTCCCGCCGTGTTGTTGCAATCGGCCGGGATGGTTGGATTTGTTGGAAGTGCGATTCTTGCAGGTGTGGGATATCATTGGCTCACTATCCGATTTCCCAAAACCGATGATTTTATGCCTTATATCTCGATGTTCGGCATCGTCTATTTTACCACGGTGACTACTGCAGCCGGCAGGGAGCACTTGCTGACGATCGGGCTACTCCTGTTCCTGGCAGCGGTAATCCACAATACGGCCGGCTACGTGTTTGGCTATGGGCTGGCACGTCTTACAGGACTCGATAAAAACTCGGCCCGAGCCATCGCTTTTGAAGTGGGCATGCAGAACGGCGGCATGGCGTCGGGGCTGGCTGGAAGCATGGGAAAGCTGGGGACCGTGGGTTTGGCCTCAGCTGTATTTAGTCCTTGGATGAATATCACCGGCTCTATTTTGGCCAACTACTGGAAGAAACGTCCGGTCACAGAAGAAGAGAGCGAACTGGAAACAGAGAGACAAACTCTTGCTTCGGCTCCTTCAAAATGAAAGTAATTAAAATAAATATGAATATTAGTTGCAAAGAGAATGTAAATATGATACTGAAGCGTTTTTGTTTGTTATCCATCTTCCTGTTGATCTCATCATGTGGTTTACTATGGGCACAGAACGCAGACCCAACAGAAATGCCTCCCCCCGTAGAAGAGGTGAAAGATGAGCCGATCAGGTTTGTCGGAGATACTTATTCCGATAAACATTACTACGATGGTCGTCTTCGCTATGCCGTGGGAGTACACAACTACCAGGCGATGCGGGCAAACCGGAGTCAACCGCCTGAGGCCACAGCCGATAAAGTGGGCTGGACCTATAGCCATCAACCGTATTTGGCCTACTGGAACGGCAAGTATCACCTGCAGTACCTCAGTAATGTTTACAGCGAGCACATTCCGCCCGGTCGGACGCTGCTGATGACCTCCGACGACGGTTTCCACTGGTCGCCGCCCGAGGTCGTATTTCCCAAATATTCCCTCCCCCAAATAGATCGCTATTTTGAGACGATCGGCGATGTGGATCTGGCGGACGGCACTTTTGGCGTAATGCATCAGCGGATGGGATTTTATGTAGCTCCAAACGGGCGGCTGCTGACATCAGGATTTTACAGCTTCTCTCCCCCGCCGGAATATACGAGTCCCAACGACGGGCAGGGTATTGGGCGCGTGGTGCGTGAAGTTTATGAGGATGGTACCTATGGACCAATCTATTTTATCCGGTACAACCGTTCGGCGGGCTGGGATGAGAGCAATACCCGATACCCGTTCTATACAGAGAGCGACGACGAAGGATTTATTGCAGCATGCGATTCTCTCTTAGCCAATAAACTAATGACCTTGCAGTGGCAGGAGGAAGACATGTATGATCCCGATTTCTATGAGTTTGATGCGGGCGAAACGTTCAGCTCATTCATGTGGACGCAGCGACCGGATGACAGCTATCTTGGAGTGATGAAGGATGAGATCGCATCTCTCAGCAAAGATGGTGTGCATTGGACCGAACCGGGCAGTATTCCCACATTCAACACCACGAGGGCAAAAATATGGGTGCAGCAAACCGAGGATGACCGTTATGCCCTAGTCTATAACCATTCAGGCACCAGTGCAAACCGCTTCCCGATGGTGGCTCTCACCAGCAATGATGCCTACGAGTTTGACAATCCTCTTCTTCTGAATGGTGAAGTTCCCCCGATGCGCTACATGGGTTTTGAGAAGAATACCGGCAGCCAGTATTTCAGGGGTTTTGCCCCAGGTAATGGGAATCCCCCGGGCGACTACATGTGGAACACTTACAGCATGAACAAGGAGGATATCTGGGTCTCACGAACCCCGGTGCCGATTCGTGGAACAGTTGACGAGCATGTATCCCAGGATTTTGAAAATGTTGACTACGATGTATCAAACCTGGAGTTGTGGAACCTGTATGTCCCCAAGTGGGCGCCGGTTTCAATCGATAATGATCCGGTAAAGCAAGATAACAAGGTGCTGAAACTGGAAGACGAGGAACCCTACGATTATGCAATTGCCCAGCGTACTTTTCCCGAAAGCAAACAGCAGGTGACCGTGGAATTCGACGTGTATGTTGAGAAGGTGGGCAATGCCTACCTGTTGGTGGAAGTGCAGGACAAGCACGGCGCGCGGCCCAATGCCCTGCGTTTTGACGGCGCACGCGTGGGAATGGACCGCGGGGGCGTGGAACCGGCTCCGTTACCGTATCCTTCTGGAAAATGGATGCACGTTCGGATGGACCTGGATCTGGAAAAACAGGGGTATACTCTCTACATCGATGGGGAGAAGATCCATGACCTGCCGTTTGATGAGGAGGTTGAATCGCTGGAACGACTGGTATTTCGAACCGGTCCGTGGAGAGGCGATGTTCGCCAGTTTATAGTGGATGGGGAGCCCGGCGCAAAAGGCATTTATAAAGAAGACCTCCCCGGGGCCGACTCAAAAGTTGATGGCAGCACGTACCTCATTGACAATGTGAAAACATATTAGGATTACTATCCACCGGGTGGCACATGCAACCGCCCGGTGGAGTTGACTCTTTTTCTACCCAGTCGCTGTTCTCGCTACCGGGTGGATGATACCAACTGATAAGAAATCAGAATACGACAAAACAGTTACTTAACCGGTAAAACGAATTTGATTTATGAATACGCTAATGTTCAAGGATAAAAAGGAAACCAAAGTGATGAAGATCTGCCGCGCAATTCTGCTTTTGATGGTAACGACAGTCGTAACCATAACAGCCAATGCACAAAACAAGGAGGTGCCGCAGGAGATAGCACCGATCGATGCCCCGTTTGAAGTAGCCGAGCTCGAGCGGCCTTCATTCCCGGACAGGACTTTTGATATCAGGGATTATGGAGCTCAGCCGATGTCAGATGACAGCACGTTTAAGAATACCGACGCCATCCACCGTGCCATTGAAGCTGCGCATCAAGCGGGGGGTGGACGTGTCCTGATTCCAGAAGGGGAGTGGCTGACCGGTCCCATCCATATGATGAGCAACATTAACTTGCATATTGCAAAAGGAGCAGTACTTGAATTTAGCACTGACAAACAGGATTACCTTCCGGTGGTACGCCAGCGCCATGAGGGCGTTGAGGCGTACAACTATTCACCCATGATTTATGCCTTCAAACTCAAGAACGTTGCCGTGACAGGAAAAGGCACACTTGACGGTCAGGGTGATCACTGGTGGGCCTGGGCGGATGAACATAATCACAGTTATGGGGAGCGCACCGAGGCCACAAAAGTGCCTCTTTCCCGGCGCGAATACGGCAAGGGAGCTGGCCTTGAGGGCATGCGACCCAATTTCATGATTTTCTGGAAGTCGGAGAATATCCTCGTCGAAGGCATTACACTGAAGGATTCGCCCATGTGGAATGTTCACCTGGTGTACAGCAACAAGGCGATTGTTCGGGATGTAACTGTCAACAGTCTGCGGGCTCCCAACGGCGATGGCGTAGTACTGGATTCAGCGAGTGATGTTCTGGTGGAATACAATCACTTTCAAACCGGTGATGATGCCGTTGTGCTCAAGTCCGGTGTGAACGAGGAGGCACTCAAAATTGATATGCCGACACAGAATATCGTGGTCCGGAATTTTGAGGCGCGCAACGTTCGTACCGGCAGTGGCGGGATCGTTTTCGGCAGCGAGACTTCCGGTGGCATCAGGAACGTGTATGTGCACGACGCCTACTTCGAGGGTACCGATCGCGGTATCCGCTTCAAGACCGAACGAGGGCGCGGAAATGTGATTGAGAATATCTACGTGCGGGATATCCGCATGAAGGATATCGACAGCCAGGCGATCAACTTCAACACCTACTACTCAGGGCCCGGCATTACAGGTCCCGCCCCGCTGATCCGCAACATCGATATCCGAAATATCCACATTGACGGCGTTCCAGAACCGATTGTGCTGGTGGGCCTGCCGGAGAAGTGGCTTGAAAATATCCTTCTGCAGGATGTTACAGTCGTCAATGCCAAGGAGGGGGCGCTGGTCACCCGCGTTAAGAATCTGACAATGAGAAATGTGGAAATCAGTTCGGAGAATCGCGCCATGGAAGTCAACGATTCTTATGAACTTACGCTGGATAATGTGACACTAACGGACAATGCAGAGGGTCCACCCATGCTTTTAAAAGGAGAATATACCGGTGCGATCTTTACGGATGATTTCCCCCTCAACCGGATCGAATTTGGCGACCAGGTCTCCAAAGAGATGGTCAGTGAAAAGCCGGAGCAGCAGGTTTGGTAGTTGATTACTGGATTTAGTAGAAGTGACTCCGTGGATCATTAGGGAGATAGATGTTCTTAATCTTCCTTTTGTCCATACAAAGAGTCTGAGGGTGTCCCAAAAGTTCAAACCAAAAAATTGGTGCCATAATAATTAAGGTAATATCAATCTCCCTCAACTTTGCCAAGGCTTCGCTGAGCAAGCTAAATCCCTCTACCGCCGGAGTCGGTCACGGCTCCAAATCCTGTCCCGAACACTTTCGGGAAGGACAGGAGGATTGACCGATCGATTGGAACCATAGGCCTTATTTTTTAGGGATCTGATTGTTGAACGTGACTTTTTGGACAGCCTTAACAAGGATGGGGTATCCTTAACTCATAAAATTACGAACTGAAATTCTTTCTTTATGATTGATGCAACGAAGGCACTTCTTGAAAGAGAAGTCGAAATACTTCGACCACCAAAACTGAAGTTTGGCAATGGTACGGCTCCCCAATGCGTACGAGATTTTGTGGGTCGCGGCTGCCAGCGGGTGTTTGTAGTACTCAGTTTATCGGTGAAGCCTCATGTCGCGTCACTTCTCAATGAGTTGGAGTCCAGGATTGAGGCCATCTGTCTCTATACTGAAATTGACCGTGAACCCACCATCGGGATGCTTGGGGAAACGCTCGATGCAGCCAGGGAATTTGAAGCGGATGCGGTCTTGGGAATTGGAGGGGGAAGCGTGCTCGACGCAGCGAAGCTGGTGGCTGCATTGCTGGATGGCGAGCAGCAAGTAAAAGAAGTGCTCGGAATCGGGAATCTTTCGGGTCGTTTAACATTCATGGTTTGCCTGCCTACAACGGCGGGGACCGGCAGCGAGGTTTCGCCGAATGCAATCCTCCTGGATGAGGAAGAGAATCTGAAAAAGGGCGCCGTCAGTCCTCACCTGGTCTCGGATGCCACTTACGTCGATCCCGAACTGACCAAAACGGTGCCCCCCGACGTCACTGCTGCCACCGGCTTGGATGCACTTACGCACTGTATCGAGGCCTATGCCAACCGTTTTGCACACCCGATGGTTGACCTGTATGCCTTGGAGGGAGTTCGACTTATCGGGGCCAACCTCGAGCGGGCGGTCGATGATGGCAATGACACTGAGGCGCGGACAAAGGTGGCACTTGGAAGCATGTATGGTGGGCTCTGCCTGGGACCGGTCAATACGGCGGCGGTTCACGCCCTCTCGTATCCGCTGGGCAGTGAGTTTCACCTGCCGCACGGTATCTCAAATGCGGTTCTGCTGCCTTTTGTGCTGGAATACAACTTCGAAGCGGCGCCAGAACGCCATGCCGAAATCGCCGAAGCTCTTGGGGTTCAGGGTAGGGAATCGACCCTGGAAAAAGCCGAGGCGGGTGTCGAAAAAATCCGGCAGCTGATGAAGCGTTGTGATGTGCCGCTGAGCATGGAAGCCCTGGGAGTACCAAAGAGCGCGATAAAGCCGATGGCAGAATCAGCGGTCTCAATTGATCGCCTGTTGAAAAACAACGTCCGAGAACTGTCACGTGAGGATGCAGTAAAGATTTACGAGGCTGCTTTTTAATCCAATGAAAACTGAGGTACGGTCACATTTAATTGTCACAAAAAGTGATTGAACAGATCCATAGCGCGGGAATTAATTCCCGCGCAAATGATGGTGAATTTGTAAAAACGAATTTGAAATTAAACTGATAACATGAAGAAAAAACAGAAAATACAAGGCGTTATAGTCCCAATGGTAACCCCGTTTACCGCAGAGGGAAAAGTTGATACCCGGGCTGCGCGGAAAATTGCAAACCATTTGGTAGAAGGTGGCGCTACCCCATTCCTGCAGGGGACGACCGGGGAGGGACTTTCCATCCCGAACGAGGAGCGGCTGAATTTTGCGGAAGCAGTTGTGGATGAATGCAGTGGGAGCTCCCCGGTGATCGCGGCCATCTCGCATCATGCATTTGGAGACTCTGTCATGTTGGCTCGCCGTTTTTTAGAGATGGGTGTAGAAGCCGTTGCCGCCCATCTGCCAACGTTCTACCCAATGTCGGACAAACAGGTTATCAGCTATTACGAAAAACTAGCCGATGCCCTGGACGGACCCCTGATCCTCTACAATATTCCACAAACCGTGGGCCGCTCGATTCCACTGGATGCGGTCGACAAGCTAAGTCGCCATCCGAATATTATAGGAATTAAGGATTCCGAAAATGATATCGACCGGCTTGAGAATGCAATCGATCTGCGGTCGGGAAGAGATGATTTTGTCCACTTGGTAGGCTGTGCGGCCCTGTCGGCACATGGTGTTGCCAAAGGATCTGACGGAATTGTGCCAAGTGCCGGAAATATCGTGCCTGATCTCTACATGGCACTCTACGAAGCCGCCTTGAAAGGCGATATGGAACGGGCCAACAGGCTGCAGGAAGAGACCAACGAAGTCGGCCAGTTATACCAGGAGGGCAGAAACCTTCCGGATTCACTGGCTGCTCTGAAGGTGATTATGAATCACTTCGGTTTTTGTCAGCGGCATGTACTTCCTCCCTTAACGGCGTGCATTGATAAAGAGGTCGAACAAATTGTATCCAGAATTTTATTCAACAAACACCTGCAGGTGTTGACGCAGTAATTCAAAAGAATATTCAAGATAGATATGAGTAACTCAAAACCAATTTTAGGAATAACGATGGGCGATCCCGCAGGCGTGGGACCGGAGATTATCCTGAAAGCCCTGGCCGGGGATAAAGTCCATGCATTATGTCGACCCATTGTATTCGGAGATGCAGGAGTCATACGAAAAGCGCAGGAAGTAGTGGGTGACGAATTAGAAATCCATTCCGTATCGGATGTTTCTGATGCCCGTTTTGAGCGGGGGACAGTCGATGTGTTCGACCTGCAAAACATTTCCACAGACCAGTACAGCTATGGCGAAATTTCCCCGGAAGCGGGTAACGCGGCGTTTGAATCGATTCTAAAAGCGATTGAGCTAGCAAATGAGAATGTGATCGATGGTACGGTAACGGCACCAATCCACAAGGAATCACTGAACAAAGCAGGACATCACTTTGCAGGACACACCGAAATTTACGCCCATTATACCAACACCGATGATGTGGCGATGCTGCTGGTGGAAGACGAAATGAAAGTGGTTCACGTCTCCACTCACGTAGCCCTGCGAAAGGCGTGCGACCTAGTCAAGAAAGACCGGGTGCTGAAAGTGATTCGCCTGGTAAATGATGCCTGTAAAAAATTAGGGATCCAGGAGCCCGAGATCGGGGTAGCGGGACTGAATCCTCATGCCAGCGACGGTGGACTGTTTGGGACCGAAGAGAAAGAGGAGATCATTCCTGCCATGGAAGCAGCCGAAGCTGAGGGGATTAACGTTGCAGGTCCCATGGCTCCGGATACGCTGTTTCCAAAAGCAAAGGGTGGCTTTTTTGATGCCGTAGTCGCGATGTATCACGACCAGGGACATATCCCGTTTAAAATGAAAGGATTTGTTTGGGACAAGGAGTCGCAGTCCTGGGGCAAGATAACCGGTGTGAATATTACCCTGGGACTGCCCATTGTCCGGACCTCGGTAGACCACGGAACGGCATTTGATATTGCCGGAACCGGTCAGGCTGACCACGAAAGCCTGGTAAATGCCGTGGAGTATGCGTCCATGCTGACGGGGAAACGGGGGGAGACATGATTACAGCCATTGCCGATGATCTTACCGGTGCCGCTGAGTTAGCTGGAGTTGGACTGCGGTTTGGGCTGGATGTGGAGTTTTCGATTTCTGTTCCCAAACACCCGCCGTATGCCGACCTGCTCATTATTGCCACCGATACACGAGCCAAGAGCAGGAAAGAGGCTATGACCACTATTTCCGAGATTATACAACAACTGGAAATCAAAAATATTCGGAAGCTTTTCAAGAAAACGGATTCCGTTCTGCGGGGACATGTCGTTGCCGAACTGGAGGCAATTCAGGCTTTCTTCCCCAAACAGAAATTTCTTTTGGTGCCGTGTAATCCTTCCCTGGAAAGAATAATAAAGGACGGCATTTATTACGTAAAGAATCAGCCGATCCATGAAACTTCCTTTGTGCATGAATACCATCATGAGCCACAGAGCTCAAAGGTGATGGAGCTGTTGCACACCGATCGGCAGGATATTTCCGTATTGCGGCCCGACCAGCCATTTACTTCCCGACCGTTTGTCGTTGGTGAGGCGGAGACGACACAGCAGATCGAACAGTGGGCTAAAGATGGGATCTCGGAACAACGCGTGCTGGGGGGAGGTGCTGATTTCTTCGCCGCTTTCCTGGAAGCGTGGGGTTATAAACCGAGGAGCCAGGATCAAAACCATACTTATAATGCGCAAGGAAGTAGATCCCCCAAACTGTTTGTCTGTGGAAGTGCTTCAGAAAACAGTCAGAGACAAATTGAGCAGGCCAAATCCAGCGGTCAGGCAGTTTGCAGTATGCCAGAAGAGCTTCTGAAGAAATCAGCGGATACCAAAAAATATATCGATCAGTGGGGCAGGGAAGTGGCAGAAGCATTTCAACAGAACTCCAGCGTTATTGCAGCGATTGACAAACCCTTGGTGAAGGATCCGGATGTCTCCAATAATTTACGTCGATATCTCGCTGCGTTGGTTAAAAATGTGCTGTCCAGGGTGGACTTGAAAGAGTTGTGCATCGAAGGTGGATCAACGGCTGCTACGATAATTTGGGAACTTAAATTTGGTGGGTTTACCCCGGTGCAGGAGTTGGCGCCCGGTGTCATACGGATGCAGGTAGCCGACCATCCGAACCTGCACGTAACCTTGAAACCGGGCAGTTACGACTGGCCTGAAAATATTTGGAACGCTGAAAAAAGGGATTAATTCATGGATACAAATGCCGCTCTGCATACGATAGATTACGTTATACTGCTTGGCTACCTCGCGGTGATTGTAGGGATCGGGGTATCGTTTTCCAAAAGAGTCAAAACTGAGGAGAACTATTTTACCGGCAGTGGAGGGATCCCTTCATGGGCTGTGGGCTTTTCAATCCTGGCCACGTTGATCAGTAGCGTTACTTTCCTGGCCTATCCCGGTGAAGGCTTCAACGCCAACTGGATTCGTCTTGTACAGGGCCTGATGGTGCCTCTCGTGCTTATCTTTGTGATAGGATTTATCGTCCCGTTATATCGGAAAGTGATCGGGGTGAGCACCTATGAATTCTTTGAAAAGCGGTTTGGGTACGGCGCCCGGCTCTACACCTCGCTGGCTTTTATGTTTGCCATATTTTCGTCGATGGGCACGGTGTTTTTCCTGATCGCCCTGACGCTTTCACAAATGCTGGGTTTTAACACTTATATGGTGATCTGGGTACTCGGACTGGCAGTTATCCTCTACTCCATGACGGGTGGCTTTGAGGCCATTATCTGGCTGGATGTTATACAAGGGATTCTGCTGATTACCGGCGGGATTGTGAGTGTTGCCTTTCTATTGACCTTGCCGGAGATGGGACCGTTCGAAATTATTGGCACCGCGTTTGAGCAGGAAAAGATCAGTTTTGCACCGTATGAATGGGATTTTACCAACCTTACGTTTTGGGTGATGGCCATTAACGGCGTCTTTTACGCGATCCACAAGTACGGAACCGACCAGACAGTTGTGCAGCGGTACCTGGCTTCCGATACTGACAAGGAAGCGATAAAAGCGTCACTGATGGGAATTCTCATGAGCGTGCCGGTGTGGACGCTCTTCATGTTTATCGGGACGGCGCTCTGGTCCTATTATACCGTGAGCCCCAATACGCTGCCGGGTGATATGCGTCCCGATGCTGTGTTCCCTCACTTTATCATGACAGTTCTGCCACCAGGCCTCACCGGCATCCTCATCGCTGGATTGGTGGCTGCCGCCCTTTCGAGCCTGGATTCCGAACTCAACAGCCTTTCGGCGGTGTGCGTGGAGGACTACTACCTGCGTCTCCGTCCCGGAAGCAGCGATCGGGAGCGCCTGTTTGCCGGGAAAATGATCACCTTTATAGCCGGTGTGGGAGCCATAGGCATCGCCAACCTCTATCTGTATGCCGGGGATGACACTGTCCTCAGTATCCTGTTTGAGCTTTATGCCATTTTTTCCGGTGGAATTGTAGGCCTTTTCCTCCTGGGCGTCCTTAAAACCCGGGCCAATCGAAAAGGCGTTTATGTTGGAATCATTACCTGCATCCTGTTTACGGGTTATGCCTTTTTGACTTCCACTCCAATTTCATTTGGTGGAGAGGAACAGCTGCTGCTGGACCTGGGGGAGCTGAACTATTCCCACCACAAGTATATGCTGGGGGTATACAGCCATATCGTGCTTTTTGTGACGGGTTATGGTGCCAGTCTATTATTTGATGCCGAAAAGGATACACGGGACTTGACGGTGTATCACTGGTATAAAGAGCGTAGCAGGAAAAAAAATGAAAAACCACATCCAATAGAGGTTAAGTAGAGAAGGCGACATCTTCGAGGAAATTTTATTAAGGAAGAGAGATAAAAAGCTGTTCAGGGAACGATAAAATGATAAATAATGAAGAGAAACGAGATATCGAAGAACGTTGGATCCAGGGAGTTCAGAGTGGGGATGAAGAAGCTTTTGAAGAGATGTTTAAAGAGTATTACAAAGTCCTTACCCGTTTTTCCTGGCGTTATGTTAATTCAAAGGCTATAGCAGAAGAACTGGTCCAGGAAGTGTTTAGTCGCATTTGGGCGGACCGCAAACATTGGGATCCGAACGGTCCACTTCGTTCTTACCTTTTTACGGCCGTAAAACACCACTCGCTTGATCACCTGAAGCATATAAAAGTACAGCGGAAGTACAGTTCCAAGGTAAAAAAACAGGAATCTGCCACCTATATAAATTATGATGATCCATTAAGGAAAAAACTGGTAAGAGAAGAGATGGCCAGAGCGATTGAAGAACTTCCCCCAAGAGGTAAGCAAGCCTTCAAACTGCATCGCTATGATGGCTTGACTTATAAAGAGATCGCCCAGGTGATGGATGTTTCAGTGAAAACAGTTGAATCACAAATGATGCGAACACTGAAAAAGTTACGTGCCAGCCTTTCCCACCTTTTGCCGATCATTGTGTTGGCCATTACAGGGTAATTCATCTTGTAAAAACTGCTTTTAAAAGAGATGTGATTTCCTTGCCAGCATTCCCATACTTAACGTTGGCTCTGTAAAATCCGATAGATCCCAAATCGTAATCACCGACTGCAAGGCAAAGCGTCATCTCGACCGGAGTTTGCGCAGGGAGAGATCTTCCACCGAGGAGGGCAAAGCCGAGAGAAGAGCCGCTGATCCCAAATAAAGCTCATATAAATCCCTCCCCCGGAGGGGTGCCGCAGCGCAGCAAGGCGGGGTGGGTTCCCAGGGCAGTAATGTTGAGACCCTTTTGCATATTGATTGTCCATTCAAAACCGAGCCTTTCCAGGAAAGATTTCTCCCCCACGCTCGAAATGACGATGAGGTGAAGGGCTCGGTTGTAGATAGCGGGCCTGCCCTCTAATATCATGGTCCTACCCCAAACCGTCATCTCGACTGCAGCCTGTGGAATGAGAGGTCTTTCCAGCTAAGAGCGATCACAGTTGAACGTGCAGCCTGCCGGTCTAAGGCTTGTCGTTGAGACGTTGAGCGTTGAACTGTTGAAGTCCTTACCTTCTAATATCGAGCAATAATTCTACTCTTCTGGCCTTTGATTCATGAACCGCCCGGGGTAAACGGAGCGTAGGAATGCCCCCCCTGAACCCCTCCCTCCAGCGGAAAAACACCACTGCATGGAGGGGAACGCATGTAAACTTGACAAGCTTTTGTCCAACAGAAATGTTTCGGTTTCTTCTTGTTACTGTGAAACCGGAAGTCCAGGCAGGGGAAAACAGTTGTGCTGGTCACATCCCCCCCCAAGCCCCCTTCGAACATCACCCCACGCTTTTTACCAAAGAGTTGCCCAAAGGGGGACTCCACTGCATTTCGTGTTTTCCCAAATTCATAATTCATAATTTTTTATTCATAATTCTGCCCTTTCCGCCCTTCGTAAAGGTGACCGCCCGGAAGGAAACGGAGTGAAGCGTAAAGAAAAAATCTGTGATTTTTTTAGCGGAACGCAGAGCCCTTCAGGTCCCCTTTACATCCGGCGGTGATTTTTTTGATTCATTTTTTTATCACTAAAAAAATGAATACCACAATATGGATAAATATCACCTAATGTGAATTACGAGCTTACCTCTTGATGGTAATCATTTGTGCCCTGGTCACACGCCGGTGCACGAATGTCCCCCCCTTTGATTCGAGGGGGGCGAGACCTTTCCAGGAAAGATTTCTCCCTCACGCTCGAAATGACGATGAGGTGAAGGGCTCGGTTGTAGATAGCGGGCCCTCTAATATCATGACCCTACCCCAAACCGTCATTTCGACTGCAGCCTGCGGAATGAGAGATCTTTCCAGCCAAGGGCGATCATAGCTGAAGGTGCAGCCCACCGTGGAGGTGGACCGCACCAGTAATTTTGTTAATCTAATCTATACAGAGGGTTAAAGTATCTCAGAGTACAAGGAACAAGAACCCTGCAGGGTTAAAGGTCTAGACCCTATAGGGTTAAGGTATCAAACTCTATAGGGTCTAGGTGCCAAACCCTATAGGGATAATCTTCTAAACCCTATGGGGTTTATCCTCTAAGCCCTATAGGGATAAGACCTTCATAACCATAGGTATGAGACCTATATAACTATAGTTATGAGACCTTTATAGTTATAATACAAGACTCTTATAGCTATAACTATGAGACTTTTATAGCTATAGGGATATTTCTCTTATAACTATAGGGGTGTAATTTGGTAGGCCCTCAGTGAGCTAAAAAAGTACTTAAGCCACCTATTCCAGCTAGCCTTAAATAGCACCACTATTCGTCTAAAAAGCCCCAATATTCAGCTCAAAGTAGCTGATTCTCGTAACGATTCCCTGGGTCAGAAAGACTTCTGCAAAAAAATAAAAAAAATTACAGGGTAGCCTTTTTTTCAATCGCTTTTATAGTAGAAGAAATTTGAAAACAGGATAGAAGCGATGGATGATCCTTCAATGTGGAGATTAGTACTGCAATACGCACGTGGTGAGGGTTCCCCGGAAGACCGGGAAAAAGTTGAGCAATGGCTGCGTGAAAATCCAGCAAATGAAAAGCTGGTACAAGATTTAGAGCAGATGTGGGAATTGGCTCCTGAGGAAAATTTTGATGTCAATGAACAGGAGGCGTGGGAGAAATTTCATCACAGGGAAATTGATCGCAAAAGGCAGTTGAGCCATGCCAATGCGCGGAAAGATAGCAACAAACTGCGATCGTTTTTCTTAAAAGCTGCAGCTGTGATTCTTATTGCTACGCTGTCAGGCTTGTTGGTTTGGCAGTATACCAATGAAACCAAGCCGGATACGGTACAGCACGGTGATTTTTATGTAATGCAGGACCTGGTTACCCAAAAAGGGGAGAAAGCCAGGGTCAAATTTTCGGATGGCACATCAGTTATATTGAATGCCGCAAGTTCTCTCCGATTTCCCAAAAAATTTAACGGGCCCAAGAGGGAAGTATACCTGGATGGCGAAGCTTTTTTTACCGTAGCCCACAACAGCGAACGCCCATTTATAGTGCATACACAAGGAGGCGAGGTAAGAGTGTTGGGCACGGAGTTTAATGTTCGGGCGTGGGACGAGGACTCCTCTATGGGAGTAGCAGTTCGCCAGGGTAAAGTGTCTGTTGAAGCAACCCCTTCTAATACCGGTCCACAGCAGAAAGTGATCTTAACCCGTGGGCAATACAGCAGGATTATCAAAGGTGAAGCTCCATCTCCCGCCCAAAATATAGATGTCAACAAGCACCTGCTATGGTTGAATGGTGGGATGCATTTTGATAACGCCCCATTCTCCCAGGTAGTGCGCCATATAGAGCGTCGCTTCGACGTCCAGGTTGTCGTGCACAATAAGAATCTTTTCAACATTTCATTTACAGGGGAAATGCAAAATGCAAACCTGGAGGAGGTGCTAAAACTTATCTCCGCCTCCATGGAAATTGAATACAGGAAGGAGGGAAGAAAGGTCGAATTTCGAACAGCAGTAAATAAGAATACTAATCGAAATACAAGACGGCAGTAACTACTCATTGAAACGCTAATAAGGGAAAATTGAAAAATGAATAAAACTTTAGGGATACGAAATCACATACATAAAACTAAAAAACAAGGGCATTGATGATGGATATGAATAACATTCTAAAACGTATGTCTACGAGGTCGAAATTTATAGTACTACTGAGTACGATCTTGCTTTTTAGTACATCGATTTTAGCTCCTGACTCAGAAGCGATACAGTCTACAAATAAATATAGCTGGGTGAATTCTTATGACTATGATCCCGGTGAGAACGGCATGTTTTATAAGACTTATTTAAAGAAGAAGATCAGCCTTAATATGAATGACGTGTCGCTGGAGAAGGCGCTTCGGGTAGTGGCCCAGAAAGCTGGTCTCAGGCTCACGTATCGTAAAGACAGGATTACGGAGAAAACAGTAACGGTGAACAAGAGCCGGATCAGTGTTAGTGATGCACTTCAGCTTTTGCTGAAAGGAACCGGCCTGGATTACATGTTTTCCAGGGACAGCCACCTGGTGATTAATTCAGCAAGGCAGCAATTCGAACAAAGTATGGCCCAGGTTGAAGGTACGGTCACAGATGCCGAAACCGGGGACCCGCTGCCGGGTGTGAATATTGTAATCAAGGGTACCACAACTGGTACATCTACCAACACAAACGGGCATTTTGAGCTGACCGTATCGTCGCTTTCCGATACGCTCATATTCTCTTTCATCGGGTATCAGAATCGCGAGGTGCCGCTTAACGGCCGCAGTAATCTTAATATAGCACTGTCTCCGGCTGCTATTTCCGGGGAAGAACTCGTGGTTGTGGGATATGGATCGGCCCAGAAAAAAGATTTAACCGGTGCCGTGGGCACAATCGGTTCTGAAGATATCTCCAGTAAGGGAACAACCAACCCTATATCCGCCTTGCAAGGCCAGGTAGCGGGTGTAGATATCAGTGCGAATACCGGTCTGCCGGGCAGTAGTTTTGATATCGATATACGCGGTGTGAACTCCCTGAGCGGAGGCGATCCCTTGTACGTGGTGGATGGTGTTATGACAAACAATATTGACTTTTTGAATTCCAACCAGATTAAGCGCATCGATATTTTAAAAGATGCTTCTGCAACCGCTATATACGGTTCTCGTGGGTCAAACGGTGTTGTTTTGGTTACCACAAAGTCTGGTGAAATGCAGGGTGAACCGCGATTCAACTACTCAAGTCATGTGGGAATTAGAACGATTGCCAATATGCCGGATTTCGTCAATGCCGAGGAAGGCATTACCTATACAAAGAATAGGGGAATTACCGAGAAATTGGTTCAAGGCGAATCCCTGAATGCACCTGACAATCTGTTCGGATTTCCCACTGGAGAGGATCATGATTACTGGATGAATGTGATCGAAAACGAAAATTATACAGACTGGGTAGATCTGATGATGAGGCCGGGTATTCAGACCAATCACTTTCTTTCGGCTACAGGTGGAACCGAGAGCCTGAGTTATCTGATCGGAGCCGGTATTTTATCAGATAACGGGAATATAGAAGGACAAAAGTATAACAAGTACAATTTTAAAGCGAATATAGATGCCGATGTTTCCGACAAGTGGGCCATGGGTGCAAATATCAATTTATCTTATACCGACAAAGACTGGATGAGTGAGAGGATCATGCAGCAAATTTTCCGTATGCCAGAATGGACACCTGCTTTCAACGAAGACGGCGAAATGATCCAGATACCTATGAAGGGAATATCCGGGAATGTGAGTCCCCTGGCCGAATCGAAGTACAATGTGTATGAGACACGGGAAAACTATGTTATCTCGAACTTTTATCTCCAGTTCGATCCGGTCCCCTGGATTACGTTAAAGTCCACATTTTCCCCGAACGTGCGAATCGGGCAGGTCGGGTACTACTGGGACAAACTTGCCTATGGTGGGCAGGCCGGAGGTCAAATGACCAAAACTCAGGATTTTTCTTATGTATGGGATAACCAGTTGAGCGCCATTCAAGAGTTCGGTGATCACCGGTTTGACTATGATTTCATCTATTCTATGCAGATGGATCGCAATAACAGCCTGTTCGGCTTTGGCTGGGATCTCCCCTTTAACTCCGAGTTCTATAACCTGGGTAGCGCTACGTATCCGGCTGTTTCCAGTGACTACCGGAAAACTTCGCTGATGTCCCTGACAAACAGGTTGAATTACTCTTACAAAGATCGCTACCTGTTTACAGCTACCGGTCGCTGGGATGGATCCTCTAAGTTAGCGCCGGGTAATAAATGGGCCTTTTTCCCATCGGCAGCTGTAGCTTGGAGAATTTCTGAGGAAAGAGCTATTCAAAATATCCCGGCAATATCCAACTTAAAGCTGCGTCTCAGCTACGGGCATACAGGTAACGACAATATCAATCCCTATTCAACACAGTTTTCCGTCGATCAGCAAACCTACTACGATTGGAACGGCTCTGTGGCCACTGGTTTCAGACCGAATTCAATTTCCAATAAAGAACTGACCTGGGAGCGTACCCGGGAATGGAACCTGGGGCTGGACTTCGGCTTCCTTCGTAACCGTATTACCAGTGAATTTAACGTGTACGACAAGTTGTCGAAAAGCCTGCTGTTATCGCGTAAACTGGCTGTACCAACCGGCTGGGGAAGTATGAATGATAACATCGGGTCGTTAAGTAATAAAGGTCTGGAGATTCAGCTGAGGACCGTAAACATCCAGACCAACGATTTCAGATGGCAAACCAACTTCACCTTCTCGACCAACGAGAACGAGATTGTTGAACTTTACGGGGGCAAAGAAGATGATGTAGCCAACCGCTGGTTCATAGGCGAACCCGTAAATGTGGTATATGCCGCAGTATTTGATGGTATCTGGCAAAAGGATGAACTGGATCCAGGCCAACGTCAAGAACTAGAAGGAACTGCCAAGGTTAAAGACCTGAATGGCGACGGGAAAATTGATGTGGATAATGACATGAAGGTGCTTGGCTCTCCTCAGCCAAAATGGACCGGCAGCTTCTCAACCACATTTAACTATAAGAACTGGGATCTGTCTGCAACACTGTATACCAAGCAAGGGGTATTCCTGTTTAGTGATTTCCACCAGGAATTTACGGACTTCAACAGTAAGCAGATTCTGGACGTACCGTATTACATGCGTGAGAATCCACACACCGAGGCCCGGTACAGCAATACTTATCCCCAACCAGCTTACCAGGGACAGTATTGGGGTGAGGATGCAGAGGATTATGGATATCCAGGGTTCAATAAAGATGCCTCTTTTGTGAGATTGAAAAATATCACGCTGGGGTACAACATGAGTACTTCGCTGCTGGACAAAATTGGTATCCGAAAAATGCGGTTATATGCAAATGTTTTGAATCCCTTTGTATGGACAAAATATGACGGTTTTGACCCTGAGTGGGCTGGTGCCGGTATCAGTGGCTCCGTGTCTAACTCCACCTCATTCAGAGTATTTCAATTTGGAACCAACATTACATTTTAAGGATTATGAAGAAATTACATTATATAGTTGTATTTGTTTGTCTTCTGCTTGCAAGCGGCTGCTCTGATTTCTTGCTTGAGGATAATAAATCAAGTAAAACAGCCGAAAATTTTTATAATATCAAACGAGGCTACGAATCATTAATTAATTCGACTTATACCACTCTCAGAGAGGTACGCCAGTCTCCATATATGTACTCTGCGGGAACCGACCTGTTTTTTGGATCCCACCAGGATGCGCCACAGGGACTCACCACCTACCAAACCCTGACGCCCGGTAGTCCCCAGGTGAGCGGTTTCTTCCAAAACCTGTACGAAAGTATCCAGGTGGCCAATACCGCCCTGCATTATGCAGACAAAACCGAACCCTTCCCGGAACTGGAGTCGCGCAAGGGCGAGGCACGTTTCCTGAGAGCGTATTACTATTTCTTGCTGGTGCAGTCGTTTGGGGATGTCACCATGGTTGAAAAAATGGTGGCTGAACCGATCACTCATTTTGAGCGGACTCCTGCAAGTGAAGTCTATCAGTTCATTATCTCTGAATTGGAAACGGCAATCGAAGAATTGCCGGTAACTCAGTCAGACTACGGCAGGGTAACGGAACGGGCCGCGCGGCATCTTCTGGCCAAAGTCTATCTGACTCGAGGATATGAAGACTACGGGGAGTCCACCGATTTCGAAAACGCCGCCTCATACGCGGATGAAGCTATCGGAGGTGAACCACTTTCAATGCCGTATAAAGACATTTTTGCCTATGACAATGATGCTAACAGTGAGGTGATAATGTCGATCCAGTATGACCAGGAATCGTTGGTTAACGGTGGGCGCCACAGCTGGGACTATCCCTGGGGACCGCTGATTCAGGCACAGGGAGAAGGGGTATCCAAGAAAAATATTCTTCATCCTACAGAACATCTTTTCAAACTGTATGGAGAGTATGATGACCGGTTTGAAGGTACCTTCAGGAATATGCATACGTCCCCATACGTGGGAGCAGTGCTGAATCCGGAGAACTCTCCCGTTGAGTACTACTACCCGCGGACGAGTGAGCAACTCTCTGATACCACACAGTGGAGGGCTGAAGATCCGGAAAACCGAAATGAGACCGATATTGTGCCAATTGGGCCGACTTGGTGGGATGGTGACAACCAGGGAAGTTTCCCGGGCCTTATGAAGTATGACCGGATCCAAACCAGCGATGTAAACTATACGCACGACGTGTTTTTAGCCCGTCTTGGAGAAACCTATCTGATTGCAGCTGAGGCCTACTTCAAAATGGGAGATAATGCCACTGCTGCAGACCGGATTAACGAAGTTCGGCGACGCGCTGCCATGCCGGGACACGAGTCGGATATGCTGATAAGCGCCGGGGATGTGACGATAGATTTCATCCTGGATGAACGTGCAAGGGAACTGGCAGGAGAGGGATTCCGCTGGTTTGACCTTAAACGCACCGGGAAGCTTATGGAGCGTACAAAGGAATACAATCCCCAGATCAGATCACTTGCTGAAAGTGGATCGGATCCGTTTTTGGGAGCGGGTGGGAACTACAAGATCCTTCGTCCAATCCCACTAAGCGCTATCTCACTCGATAGCGGTGAGTATCCGCAAAATCCTGCTTATAACTGATTACAAAGAGTATTCTCAGCAAGCTCAGAAAGACTTGTAACTAAAAATCTACCTTCATCACTATTTCACACAGGCCGGTTGATAACTGGCCTGTGTGTTTTTTATATTAAAAATTATTTTTTATATATGAATAAAATGACGGGATAGGTCCTGCCTATATCAATAATGATATAGACGCATGGGAAGGATAACGTTGCACCCACCTTTGGTGCCAGGGATTCTACCTGTCTGCACAAACTGAAATATTATATACTCATTGAATTTTGTATGGATTTTAATGTTAAAAACCTGGTGCTATGCGTTTTTTTAGGAGTAATACTGACAAATTGTGCACGCGAATCAGATTCTGCGGGCTCTTTGCTTTCTGATGAGATCCTCCGGGAGCACGTCTCCTATTTTAACCAGATGGAGGAGGAAGGCATTGTTAACCATATCTCCAATGCGGAGTCGGCCGATTGGCTGTCCAATAACGTGCCGCTGTTTGAGGCCCCTGACTCCACCATAGAGCAGATCTACTACTTCCGCTGGTGGACCTTTCGCAAGCATATCAAGCAGACGCCGGCAGGATTTGTACTCACAGAATTCATCCGGCCAGTGGGACATGACGGGAATTTCAATACGATTAGCTCCGCATTGGGACACCATCTCTACGAGGGCCGATGGCTGACCGATCCAAGCTATATGGACCAGTACACCAATTTTTGGCTGATATGGGAGGACTATGCCGAGGATGCGGATCTGCACAAATACAGCCAGTGGACAGCCGATGCGATTTATAAACGTTACCTGGTCAACAAGGACCAGGGTTTTGTGACAGCGCTTCTTAATGAATTGGACAAGGATTACCTGCAGTGGAAGCGCGAAAAGCAGTTGCCCAACGAAATGTACTGGCAATATGATGTGCGCGATGCGATGGAGGAATCGATAAGCGGCTCGCGGACCGACAAAAACGCCCGGCCGACCATCAACAGCTACATGTATGGCAATGCTAAAGCGATCGCAAAAATTGCCGGGATGATCGGGATCGACAGCTTGCAATCGGTTTACACCCAGCGTGCCGAACGCCTGAAGCAGCAAGTCCATGAAAACCTTTGGGACGCTGAAGAATCCTTTTTCAAAGTGCTCCACCCCAATGGCAAACTTGACGGTGCCCGCGAGGCGATCGGCTTTATCCCATGGTATTTCGGTTTGCCGGAAGACAGCGCCACCTATGGAAAAGCATGGCAACAGCTGCGCGACCCGGAAGGCTTCGATGCGCCAATGGGACTTACCACCGCCGAGCGCCGTCACCCCGAGTTTCGAACTGCGGGAGTGGGTACTTCTGAGTGGGATGGTGCCGTTTGGCCCTTTGCAACTACGCAGACACTGAAAGGATTGGCGCGTTTACTGAAATACTATGAAAATCACGACATGACCGAGCATGATTTTTTCGACGAATTGAAGACGTATGCTGGTGCTCACGAGAAATATGGACGACCCTATATCGGGGAATACCATGACGAGGTCAACGGCAAGTGGCTGCATGGCGATAATCCCCGAAGCATCTATTACAACCACTCTGGCTTCGCAGACTTGATAATCAGCGATCTGGTGGGGATTCGTCCACGCGCAGATGAAACCCTGGAAGTGAAACCATTGATACCAGAAGGAGAATGGGATTGGTTTGCGCTGGATAATGTAAACTATCACGGGCGCGAGCTTACAATAGCCTGGGATCGTGATGGCAGCAAATACAATCGTGGACCCGGTTTTCAAATTTGGGTGGACGGCGAACGTATTCACCAATCTGAGTCCATTGAGTCTGTAAATGTACCATTGCCGGCATCGGGAATGTAAAAGTATCTCCAAATCCGTATGCTGTGAAGTCTTTATAGTACAGGGAATTAGGCCTGGAAGAGTTGTAAAAAACCTAATAAATTCTTATTTAAAAATAGTTTTTATATATAAAATCAAGCTTCTGCCTTAAAAGAGGCTTGCGGGATTCGATAATTCATTTAAGTAAATAATCAAAAATCAATAAGGGAAAATACGACATGGGAGTAACCGGTAAAGGTATATGCCAAATATGTTTATTTGTTATCACTTTGCTTTTCGTTTTAGCAGCATTTGAAACGCCGGCTAAGGCACAGTATCCAACGGTGCCGGAATCATTGGAGCAGCAGGCTGACAGGAAGATGCAGCGGATCCAGGCGCGGTCGGACAGCATCTGGAAGCAAGTGGCTCCTACCGTAATGGAGCAGCATCAGAACGGGCGACCCTACATTCCATACGCCTCCATTCCCAGCCATCTGCCCCAGGCCGATATCCCTGCATTTCCCGGTGCCGAGGGAGGTGGCGCCTATACCCCTGGGGGTCGTGGCGGAGATGTCTATGTAGTCACCAGCCTGGCCGACAGTGGGCCTGGAACCTTCCGCGAAGCCCTCGAGTCCGGCGGGGCGCGCATTGTGGTTTTTAACGTTTCCGGCATTATCAGGCTGAAAACCCCGATATATATCCGGGCTCCCTACATCACAATTGCCGGGCAGACCGCACCGGGCGATGGCGTGTGTATTGCCGGGGAATCTGTAAAGATCAATACCCATGATGTGGTTATCCGTCACATGCGGTTCCGGCGCGGCATTACGGATGTCACCCGGCGCGACGATGCCCTTGGTGGACCCGCGGTCGGCAATGTGATCATCGACCATGTTTCGGCTAGCTGGGGCTTGGATGAGAATATATCGATTTACAGAAATATTTTTGATACCGGGCATGATGAACAGAAATTTCCCGCGGTAAACATCACGATTCAGAATACGATCTCATCGGAGGCGCTGGATACCTACAACCACGCCTTCGGCAGTACGTTGGGCGGACTCAACAGCACCTTTATGCGGAATCTTTGGGCCAATAATGTGGGAAGGAATCCATCCGTTGGGATGTGGGGCGATTTTACATTTGCCAACAACGTGTTGTTTAACTGGTGGAACCGGTCGGTTGACGGCGGAGATTACCGCTCAATGTTTAATATGATCAATAACTACTATAAGCCAGGACCCATAACACCCAAGGGCGATCCGGTAGCCCATCGAATTATTGAGCCCGAACGTGGCAATATCGATTCCCTGGCGTGGGGACGTGCGTATGTAGATGGAAATCATATTGTGGGATATCCCGAAATAACCCGGGATAACTGGGCTGGCGGAGTTCAGCTTGACGACATGGACTTTGAAGAAGAACAAAAGTACCTGCCATACCTGAAAAGAGAAAAGCCGTTTCCCTTACCCGAAAATTTTACCCTGATGCCGGCAAAGGAAGCCTATGAATTTGTACTCAATAACGCGGGCGCTACCATTCCCAAGCGAGATGCGGTGGACCAGCGCGTGATTGAGCAGGTGAGAACCGGTGAGATCAATAATACCAATGGAAAAATCGTGGATACCGGGAGTCAATATGTCTCTCGTCGGATGCCGGATGATTCATATAAAAAAGGAATCATCATGGATATCAGCCAGGTGGGCGGTTACCCGGAATACAACGGAGAGCCATACACCGATTCGGACAGTGATGGCATGCCGGATAGATGGGAAGAAAAATACGGATTGAATCCTGAAAATTCTTCTGACGCCACCGGCGATCTGAATGGAGATGGCTACACGAATATCGAGATGTATATCAACGGCATTGATCCAACAACAAATGTGGACTGGACCGATCCAAACAACAATTATGACACCCTGGCCGAAAAGGGTAAGTTGATGGGAAATTAATCTTAATAGAACACGGATTACACAGATGATGCTGATCGGACACGGAGTCCAATATTCATCGGTGATTATCCGCCCAATCAGTGTTATCTGTGTTCAGTTTAGCATTTTAGAAATTGAAAGAGAACAGATGCGAAGAATTGATTGGTTGAGATGTGGTATCGCCAGTATACTGGTGATTTCTATCCTGTCAGGGTTACCTGGTGTGGGATGGGGCCAGGATAGGCCGGCTCGCCCCATATCGGAAAATGAGCAGGGTGAGCTCGTATATTCCAAAGATGAGCGCGGTAATCGCATCCCCGATTTCTCTTATGCCGGGTATATGGCGGGAGAACAGCCCATTCCTGACGTGCCGATTCGCATCGTAGTGCCGGTTAAAAAGGGAGATGATACGCGACGGATCCAGGCTGCGATCGATTATGTGGCCTCCCTTCCCGCCGATGATCAGGGCGTTCGCGGGGCCGTGTTACTGGAAAAAGGTACTTACAAAGTGGGTGGACACCTTACGCTTTCCGCTTCCGGGGTTGTTCTGCGGGGTAGCGGAATGGGTGAAGATGGAACGGTCTTGGTGGGAGCCGGGCAATCGCGAGAAACCCTGATAAGGATTGCCGGCATAAACGATCGAAAACTGCAGAAAAAAGTTGAGATAACTGATCCCTATGTGCCCGTGAATGCCATGCAGTTTAAGGTGGCAGAAAACCATCACCTTCAGCAGGGAGATCGCGTGCAGGTACGACGCCCAAGTACGGAAGCGTGGATTGAGGAGCTGGACATGGCAGAGTTCGGCGGTAAAATTGATTGGATCGGCTGGAAGCCCGGCGAACGTGATATTGTGTGGGATCGTACTATTACGGAGGTTGAAGGTAACACGATCACTATTGACGCCCCGATTACCACGGCACTGGATTCCGCCTACGGAAGTGGTTCAATTGCGGAATACCACTGGCCGAGCCGGATTCGACAGGTGGGTGTAGAAAATATCAGGCTGGAATCTGCTTATGCCGAAAGTAGCCCCAAAGATGAATCGCACCGCTGGATGGCGATTTCTATGGAGAATGTCTTGGACGGCTGGGTTCGCCAGGTCGTATTCGAGCATTTTGCGGGTTCGGCTGTGATGATACGGCGCACCGGCAGACGAATCACTGTTGAGGATAGCAAGTCGCTGAATCCGGTCTCAGAAATTGGCGGACAGCGTCGCTACACATTTTGGACCAGGGGTCAGCAGACGCTTTTCCAGCGCTTGTACGCCAAAGATGGCTACCACGATTTTTCCGCCGGGTATCTTTCTACGTTAAATGCTTTTGTGCAATGTACATCCGACCAGCCGCATAGCTTCAGCGGGGCGATAAACAGCTGGGCGTCGGGCGCCCTTTTTGACATCGTCAATGTGGATGGAGGAGCACTTCGATTTTTTAACCGGGCCCAGGGTGCCCGCGGGGCTGGCTGGACCGCCGCCAACAGCATGATCTGGCAGTGCAGTGCTTCAAAAATTGAATGTGACAAGCCACCCACTGCTCAAAACTGGGCGATCGGCATTTGGGCGCAGTATTACGGCGACGGCTACTGGGGCAATGTAAACGACCACGTCCAGCCGCGGAGCCTCTACTACGCGCAGCTTTCGGATCGATTGGGCGAGCACGTGCAAGAAAGGGCCAACCTTTTGCCGATAAGTACCAAGTCATATACCAGTCCCACCAAAGCGGAAGCCGCACAGATGATGGCACAATCCACTGAGCCCCCGCCGCTACTGCAAGACTGGATCGACCGGGCATTTGAACGAAATCCTATTCCAACCGCGGCTTCTGGAGTTAAACAGTTGCAACCATCGGATGTGGCCAGCTCCCCATCGAAAGAAGCTGTTTCACCAGTGGAAATGCAAAATGGCAAGCTGGTACAAAATGGCCGACTGTTAACAGGTAAACGGCAGGGCGTGCGCTGGTGGCGTGGTGAAGCAAGACCCTACGGAGCCCGGGAAGCCACCCCGCATGTGACACGCTATGTGCCGGGACAATACGGTGACGGGCTCACCGACAGCCTGCAACAGGTTATAAAATCGTTTGATGAACAGCATATAGCCTCACTGGATCACAATTATGGACTTTGGTACGACCGCCGCCGCGACGATCACCAGCGCGTGCGGCGCATGAATGGGGATGTATGGCCTCCCTTTTATGAGCTTCCGTTTGAACGAAGTGGTGAAGGCACAGCCTGGGATGGACTCAGTAAATATGACCTCACCAAATACAATCCCTGGTACTGGAATCGCCTTGGTACCTTTGCAGATATGGCTGAGAAAGAGGGAATCATGCTCATGCATCAAAACTATTTTCAGCATAACATCCTGGAGGCCGGGGCGCACTGGGCCGACTTCCCCTGGCGTTCGGCCAACAATATCAATGATACCGGATTTCCCGAACCACCACCGTATGCCGGCGACAAGCGGATCTTCATGTCAAAACTATTTTACGACAGCATGCACCCGGTTCGGCGTCCGCTTCACCAGCAATACATTCGAAAATGCCTTTCCAACTTTGCGGACAACAGCAATGTGATCCAGCTTATCGGGGCAGAATATACCGGGCCGATCCACTTTACCGAATTTTGGGTTGATACCATTGAAGAATGGGAATCGGATCACGAAAACGACGCCCTTATAGGACTGAGTGTGACCAAAGATGTGCAGGATGCGATTCTTGCAGATGCCCGCCGATCAGAAACGGTTGATCTTATTGATATTCGATACTGGCATTACCGGGAAGATGGCAGTCTATATGCCCCAAGTGGTGGTGAATACCTCGCCCCGCGACAACATGCGAGGCTTGTAGAAACAGGATCCAGCTCGTTCGAGCAGGTCTACCGGGCTGTTCGCGAATACCGAAATCAATATCCAGACAAAGCGGTTACCTATTCCTCGAAGGGAGAAGGAGAGTATGGCTGGGCCGTGTTCATGGCCGGCGGGTCGCTGCCACGTATCCCTGAAGTTGAAGATCCTAAATTCCTGGAGGATGCCTTGGCAATGGAACCTTTATCGAAGGGGGAGTCGAATATAGATCAATGGATTCTGAGTAATGAACGCGGTGAATATATCCTCTACAGCCAAACTTCGGAACCGGCTGAGTTTAAAGTAGCAGATGCCAAGCAGGTAAAAATAAGCTGGATCAACCCGGAGAGCGGCCGCACCGTTAAAAGAAATTCCAGACGTGTTGAGGGCAATTCCATTCAACTGGATATGTCTTCAGACGAGCCTGTGGTAATTTGGATTTCAAAAGAATAGATAGTCTGACAGGGATTAAAGGATGAATAAAAAGAAAAACGAATGAATCGTGTATATCCATAGCGTGGGAATGAATTTTCGCGCAAGTGATAAAGGCTGATATTCCGTTCAATCTCGTAATTTTAACCACTAAAAAATAAAGTACTCAACGAAAAAGGGATAAAATGAATAATACGATTGCACTGGATTACAAAGTAAGTAACTGGACTGCATTGGTCTTTACAGTGCTGTTGTTGTTACTAGCTGTGGGATGTGGTAAGGAATCAAGCAGCGAAAATGAGAACCAAGCCGTTGTGGAAGAGGAATTTATCTATGAAGTAGCCTCCTTTCCCTCGGCTCATGCCTCAACGATTGAGGAGACGGAAGAGGGGGTAATAGCGGCTTGGTTTGGCGGCACTGAAGAACGGAATCCTGATGTGGGCATCTGGGTGAGTCGCAAGCCCAATGGTGGAGAATGGACCGAACCGGTTGAGGTGGCTAACGGTGTGCAAGATGAGGAAACCCGGTATCCGACCTGGAATCCCGTGCTATACCGCACGCCCAAGGGTAAAATAATGCTTTTCTACAAAGTGGGACCGAGTCCCTCTGAATGGTGGGGTATGCTGATCACCTCTGATGACGGCGGTCAAACATGGTCGGAGCCGGAGCGGTTGCCGGAAGGGATTTTGGGACCGATAAAAAACAAGCCGGTTCTGCTGGACAATGGTGATCTTATCAGTGGCTCAAGTACCGAGCACGATGGCTGGCAGGTGCATTTCGAAATTTCTCAGGATACCGGGGAAACATGGCAAAAAGTGGGTCCTCTTAACGAGGGAGAAGAATTTATGGTCATCCAGCCGACAATACTGAATCACGGGGATGGAACCCTCCAGATGCTTTGCCGCAGTCAGAGCCGGGCTATTGTGGAATCCTGGTCAGAGGATTATGGTCAGAGCTGGTCACCGCTTTCCAAGAGTTCGTTGCCCAATAATAATTCCGGCCTCGATGCGGTAACCCTGGATGACGGTCGCCACCTGCTGGTTTATAACCACGT
The DNA here is from genome assembly GCF_031569985.1 of Aliifodinibius sp. S!AR15-10. Taxonomy (NCBI): domain Bacteria; kingdom Pseudomonadati; phylum Balneolota; class Balneolia; order Balneolales; family Balneolaceae; genus Fodinibius; species Aliifodinibius sp. S!AR15-10. The sequence goes on from NZ_JAMQKA010000016.1 coordinate 118,059, forward strand.
GCTTCCACCGGAAGGAGCGGAGAGAGGCAAAGGGGAGCGAGCGCCCCTGAATGTCGCGGTTTCAGAGGACGGTAAAACCTGGAGTGCTGCACTGGTGCTGGAAGATTCAGAGATCAGCCAGTACTCTTATCCGTCGGTGATACAGTCGGAGGATGGCATGGTTCACATCGTTTACACTTGGCGACGCGACCGTATTAAGTATGTAAAAGTGGATCCCGATGAGTTGGAGCTGCGTCCGATTGAAAATGGGGAGTGGCCGGTACAGGTAGAATGAACGGATTGTGACAGAATGATGCATTTGGAAATAATTAATCCAAGGTAATTCAGGGTCAATCCTCCTGTCCTTCCGCCAATAGGCAGACAGGCTATTCTCCAAGAGCTTGCACCGACGGCTCATAATTCTAAGCATCAGCAATTTTTTGTTCTACAGCAAATACCCAGAAGTCCCTCTTGGAGCCGTGACCAACTACCGGCGGTACGGTGACCGACCACTGGCGGTAGAGGGATTTAGGGAGATTGAATTCTCGGTACAGTAGAAAGCTGATATGCACAGTCTTATGGCAAGAAAATAGTATTAATTACTCAGATAAAACCACAAAGCAATGTTTTTAAATACAAGAAAAAGCTGGCTCGCAAGTGTAATTACACTCCTAATTTGTCTGGTGTTCGGAACGAACGCAGAAGCCCAGGAATACGAACCGAACTGGGAGTCGCTCTCCAAACACCAGGAGGTCCCAGAGTGGATACGGGATGCAAAGTTCGGAATATACGTGCACTGGGGTGTATATTCGGTACCCGCCTACAATAACGAGCACTACTACAGCCACATGCACAATACGGCGCCTTATGCCAAATTGGGAACTCACCGGCGGCACGAAGCTGTTTATGGGCCGCTTTCTGAATTTGGATATCACGACTTCATCCCGCGATTCAAAGGGGAGAATTTCGACGCCCAGCAGTGGGCCGAGCTTTTTGTGAAAGGCGGAGCCCGGTTCGCCGGAATGGTGGCCGAGCACCATGACGGCTTTGCGATGTGGGACAGCAAATGGACCCCGTTCGACACGAAGGAGATGGGGCCCAAGCGAGATATTGTTGAGGAGCTGAGCCAGGCGTTGCGCGCAAAGGATGTCAAGTTTGTGGCCTCGCTGCACCACGCTCTTAATTATGGGTATGTGGATCCCAAACCGCAGTGGGAGGCTTCCGATCCCAAATACAACAAGCTCTACGGTACGCCCATGGCTAAGGAAAAATGGCTGGAGATGTGGGTCGGCAAAAGCAATGAGGTAGTGGACAAATTTATGCCTGATCTCATGTATTTCGATTACTGGCTGAAAGAAATTCCCGATGAGTATGTAAAGGACTACGTGGCTCACTACCTGAATGCAGCAGAAGAGAAAGACAAGGATGTAATCATTACCTATAAGGAGGAAGGTCTTCCGGAAGATGTAGGCATGAAGGATCATGAGATTGATGGTCCGGATGAAATTGTGGATAAATCATGGCTAAGCGACATGCCGATTGGCACCGGGGCGTCGTATTCCTGGGGCTATGTGGATGCTATGAAAATTCACGGACCCGAATATATCATTGAACATCTTATCGATGTAGTGAGTAAAAATGGGCAGCTGATGTTGAATCTATCTCCCAAAGCAGACGGGACGATTCCGCAGAACCAGAAAGATGTAGTACATCGTGTAGGCCGCTGGCTTTGGTCTTTTGGGGAAAGTATCTATGAAACCAGGCCATTTGCAGTGCATGGAGAAACAACAGAGAATGAACACGAGGTGCGATATACGCAAAAGGGTGATTACGTGTATGCCATTTTTATGGACTGGCCGGGCGTGAATACCGAGATTAATCTTGAGGAATTGAACAAACAAAATCTCGATGACCCCCTCAGTGATGTGAAGCTGCTGGGCCTCGAAGAGATCCATGATGCATCCTTTGAGGAGGCCAGTGAAGGCATTGGCATTACGCTGACGGTCCCCGATGCACGTCTGCCGGATGAATTCGCCGTTGTGTTCCGGTTTGAAACAGAATAAACGACCAATTCGATAACCAATAGAAATGGTTTTATGAAGAAATCAAGCGTTTTCATTCTTGCAATATTCGGAATTCTCTTACTGCAACCCGTTCATTTTTTGTATGCTAATACCAGCGGCTTACAGCAAGCAAAACCGGATACAGCGGCATGGCAGGAGGCTGACTTTGAGATTATTTCTTCCGGTTATTCAACCTATCAAGTTGATGACCTGGGGCACCCTTTCGAAGGGCGGGAGAACTGCCTCGTTCGCGTAGCCCCGGAGCTGCGTGGCATTTCCGGTATCAAGATTCCGGTAGAGAAGCTGGAGAAAGCCAGCCCTGTTGCAATTGATATCGAGCTTGATCAATCCGCCCAAGTGCTATTGGCACTGTTTCAGGCGGATGACGAGAAGTATCTAAAGCCCACTGATTTCAGCGGTGACCTGTCATCGCAGCCAATCCTTGAAAATGGACTCACGTTCACGGGCCTTCCGCCGGTTGATATTTATTCGCTTGAGCTGGAAGCGGGCGAACATACCATCCAACCACGACGCAACGGCCTGTTTTCGTTAGTGGGAATTATTGATGCGGATCAGCAGATCACGTCCCGCAATGCCGGTCGCATGGATGGCCGCGAATGGGATACGTTCATCGTGGAAGGCTTTTCGGAGAAAGCTACACTATTTGATATCGTCGGCGGGAAGGACAAGCCGGTGGTCGACGAAGGCATGCCGGGCACCGAAGGCAACCGCGGCGGTTTTGAAGGCGGTCGCCTGGTAAAGATTGACGACACCTACCATATGTTCCCGACCGAGCGTATCGGGGAAGAGGGTGTTGGATCGTACCAGGATCGCGTCAAAACCCGTATTGCGCACTGGACCAGCAAAGATGCGATCAACTGGACCCGGCAGTCAACGCTGTTTGAATCGAGCGGTGATTATGCAGTGACTGATGACGACAATCCCGCTAATGACCGGCGCAGTGCCCTCTGGTCCTTCATGCCGATTTTTAATGAAAAAGCCGATCGCTGGTTCGGGACCTATGTCGGCTACACCACCCATCGGACGATTGCCCCCAATCATTCCTTTGGACGAATCTGGCAGGCAAAATCCATTGAGAAAGGAATCGATGGGATTGAGGGACCTTACGAAAATATCGATAAAATCATGGAACCGGGGCTTAATTCACAGCTTTGGGAAGGACGCCAAGGGGTTCAGTCATTTTTCCCCTTCAAAGTAGAGGACGGCTGGCACGCCTTTTACGGCGGCGGCTATCCATGGGGACAGTGGAGCAATTATCCGGATAGTACGCTGCAAGGCTGGTACGTGGGGCTTGCCGAAGCTGACTCTTTGCAGGGACCGTGGGCTCGTATGGATACGACAGTGAACCCGATCACCAGCATGCACCCGTGGTTTATCGAAAACCCGATTGTGAGCCAGCTTCCCAACGGGGTTTACATTGCCATTTATGATGGAGGTCCGGATGGCTGGGGCTTGCATCTGCCCAATATGTTCGGCTACTCGCTTTCGCTGGACGGCCTCCACTGGACCGAAAGCCACTACTTCCCGATCCGAACCAAAGTGGACAAATGGTGGGACATTATGCGCACCCCGATGGGGCTGATATCCGAGGGCAATGGTGTTTATACAGTGGTGTATGCTGCTATCGACAATGACAAGCGTTTCCACCCACTGGGGATGGTGGAGTTCCAGCTAAACAAGGATGTCCTACAACAACGAACTGAGCAGATGAGGCAAAATTTAAATATGGAGAGTATGGAACGCAGATAACGCGGATTCTACAGGTTAAGCACGGATTGATTTTTTTCTGTGCGTATCCGTCAAACCTGTGTCATCTGTGTTCTATAGGATAAATCGGAATTTGAAAGGAATCCAATAAACTAATGCACAAATCAGTAAGTCACACATATCAACGAAAAAGATCTTTTTTCTGGAGCTTTCCGCTCTTTGCAGTACTCCTTTTCATTGGCTTTATCGCCTGCAGTCAACAATCGGGTACCACTTCGGGGCAAACCTCCGTCTATAATATTGAAGATTTTGGAGCGGTCGGTGATTCTGCGACCGTCAATACGGAAGCCATCCAAAAGGCTATTGGCCAGGCACATCAGGATAGTGGTGGTACCGTTTTGATACCAGAAGGTGTCTTCTCTTCAGGTTCCATCTATTTGAAAGAAAATGTTCATCTGAAGGTAGCCGAAGGTGGTAAGCTCAGGGGAATTGCAGGCAATGAAAACTATCCCACCCTGGAGAATACACGAATTGCCGGTCTTACCGTTGATTGGCCTTCAGCCCTTGTGAATGCTATTAATACCAAGAATGTCAAAATATCCGGCAAAGGTACCATCGACGGTTCCGGTTATTACTGGTGGGAGGATTACTGGGAAAAGCGGGACAGTCTCTCTGGTACCATGCATCCCGATATAATAGACTGGCATGTGCCCCGCCCCCGGCTCGTGTTTTTTGACAGCGTGTCGGTATCGAGTATTGAGGATATCAGCCTGGAAAATTCCGGGTTCTGGACCGTGCATATCCTCTACAGTAACAGGATAGATATAAAGGGCGTCGATATAGATAATCCGGCGATTGACAGGGAGGTCCAGGCGGCAAGCACCGATGGAATCGATATCGATTCCAGCAGCGATATTTATATCAGAAACTGCTCTATCAACGTGGATGATGATTGCATCGCTCTTAAATCGGGCCGCTATTCGGATGGACTTGAGATCGACATCCCGACAGAAAATGTGGTCGTTGAGAATTGCCACTTCGGCCGCGGTCATGGTGGGGTATCCATAGGCACGGAAACCGCCGGGGGCGTGAAGAATGTGATGGTTCGCAATAATACTTCAGACGGGAACCAGGCTCCCATCAAGTTTAAGGCCCGTCCGGGGCGAGGTGGTGTTATTGAAAACATCACGCACGTAGGATGGGACATTAAAAATGCAGGCACCGTTATACATTATGCCCTCCGGGAAGCGAATGGCGAAGACTATACAGATCCCTGGACCGAGGAAACGATCCCGTTTGAGAAGGCGACTCCGCGATACCGGAATATCACGATCAGGGACCTGGAGGCGATCGGGGCTGAAGAATCCATCAGCTTTTTAGGGTGGCCACTGGCCCATGCACAGAACGTTATACTGGAGGATGTCAGCATTGAAGCGGAAACCGGGGCTGAATTCCAGTACATAGATAATCTTCTGCTGAAAAATGTTTATGTGGACGCTCCCGGCCAATCCATGGAATTTACTGGAGTACCTAATAGAACACAGAAGTAGAAAATAAGTCTTTCAAAGTGGCCTTTTGTTAGAAACCCAATTTTAATAACCATATCAAATTTCGAGTATTATGCCTTTTAATATCTATACACTGACCCGTTTACTGTTTATTGCCTTGGTATTTGTCATTCCTGACGGGACTGATCAGCCAGAAAATGCGGCTGAGGAAAACCAGGAAGTTATAACGGACAATAATGTGATTCAGCCCTACTCGGAGAATTCTTGGTACTGGCAATATGAAGGAGAGCCGGTGGTGTTAATCGGGGCAAGCGATGACGACAACCTGTATCAATGGACCGGTAAAAAGCTAACCGATCATCTGGACCTACTCACTTCGCTTGGTGGCAACTATGTTCGCAATACAATGTCCGATCGCGATGAAGGCAATGTGTATGCTTTTGACGAGGTAAAAGACGGGGTTTACGATCTTGACCAGTGGAACCAGGAGTACTGGGACAGGCTGGAATTTTTCCTTGAGGAGACCAGTAAACGTGATATTATCGTGCAGCTCACCTTGTGGGATCATTTTGATCTGAGCGGTTCCTGGGACCAACATCCCTGGAATCCCCAAAACAATGTGAACCTGGAAGAGGGAATTATTGAGGGTGAAGAAGATGTATACGGTGGCTCGCTGAGCCAAAATATTGAGCCGGTGTTGAATTACCAGCAGAAATACATCAAAAAGTTGATGTCCGTTACGCTGCAGTATGGCAATGTGTTGTATAACATCAATAATGAGGGCAGTCAGAGCAGCGAGTGGGATAATTACTGGGCAAAATTTATCAAGCAGCAGGCCAATGAAGCAGGCAGGGATATTCACGTAACGAGTATGATTTTCGATCCCTCCAGTTCGGTGCGACACGCCATGACGTTCAGTGATATTTATAGTTATGTTGACATTTCACAGAATAACCAAGACTCGCGCGGAGGTAGAGGACCTGCACACTATAACAATATCATGGACTGGAGAAAAAAGCTCGGTGCCAACCCCATGCCGATGAATAATGTCAAAGTCTACGGCTCGCAGGATGGTCCCAATTACTCGGCGGGAAGCGGACGGGAAGCGGTGGAGCGTTTCTGGAGAAATATCTTCGCAGGTACCGCATCAAGCCGTTTCCACCGTCCCGCAGGCACCTGGGGCACTGGACTTAACGAACGGGCGCAGACCAGCCTGAAAGCGATGTCGATGCTGCTGGAGGAGCTCGATATTTTCAACGCCAGTCCACACAATGATCTGCTGTCTTCATTCGTCGAACTTCAGCCGTCCGCCATGGAGGCCTATTGCCTGGCCGATATCGGGGAGCAGTATGCCGTGTATTTTCCAGGCGGGCGCTACACGATTGATCTCGACCCGTGGGTGTTTGCAGAGAAAATGAAGATAAAATGGCTACACATTAACGAGGGCACTTGGTCGGAAGAAGAGATTGTGGATGTCCAGTGGGAGGGCGGCATCAACCAGTGGGGACACCGCGGGACTGTCCGCCTCGAAACGCCTGGCAACGAACCGTATGTGGCCCTTATCGAACCCGTTGAAGAGTAAAGATATAGAAGGAAAGTGGATGAAGGGATGATGTAGATGTCCGTAGATATCTGTGAGTATCTGCTGTATCTGTGTAATCTGTGTTCTATCAATTCCAGTAATTAATAGCTTGAGTATGATCGACGCACTTCAAAAAGGGCTTGTTTTGCTTGTAATTACTTCAATTGGAATAGGCTGTTCAGAGCAGAAGAAAACCACTAACAACATACTGCGACAAGAAATAAATACCTTTGAGGAGCTGAAATTCAACTTCCAGGATCCCCCCTCTCATTACCGGTCGGCCCCGTTCTGGGTCTGGAACGACCGGGTGACCGAGGAAAAGATCGACCGCCAGCTCCGACAGTTTAAAGAGCAGGGAATCGGCGGTGTGTTCATCCATCCGCGGATGGGACTGATAACGCCCTATCTCTCAGGTCGGTGGCAGGAACTGTTCAACTATGCCGTAGAGCAGGGCAAACAACTGGATATGAAGGTGTACCTGTATGATGAAAACTCATTCCCCAGTGGGTTTGCCGGTGGACACGTACCCGTCGAGATGCCGGAGTCAGTCAACAAGGGTCATGGGCTGGCGCTGGAGCGGGCGGAGGAGCTGCCTGAAAATGTGTCTGGTGACTATCATTTGATCCTAAAAAAGGAAGGTGAAGAGTTTGTAGACATTACCGACCGTGTGGAAACGGAATCGGGCGAAGAGGGGAGTTATTATCTCTACAAGAAAGTATTCTACGAAAAGAATGATCCTTGGCACGGAGGGTTTTCCTATGTGGATCTGATCATGCCCGGTGTGACAGAAAAGTTTCTAGATATTACGACAAGCGGATACCAGCAGAATTTTGGCGGGGAATTCGGCCAAAACGTGCCGGCCATCTTTTCTGATGAAGCCAACGTGGAGTACCCCGATGTGGAAAACAGCATTCGCTGGACGCCCGATCTGTTTGAGCAGTTTCAAACAGCGCTGGGGCTATGACCTGCGGACCAAACTACCGCAGCTGTATGAAGAAACAGGCAGCTGGCGACAGGTAAGGCACAACTACTACACATTGCTTGGCGATCTTTTCGTTGAGCGGTGGGCCAAGCCCTATTCCGAGTTTGCCGAATCAAACAACCTGCTTTGGACCGGCCACCATTTTGATCACGACTGGCCGAAGCCCAAAAATGGCGGCGACTGGGCGTCGCTTGCTTCCTACCAGCAGATGCCGGGTATAGATGTGCTATTTAATGATTACGGGGAAGAGCTGCGCGACGTCAACACGCAGTTTGGCAATGCCAGGGCGGTCAAAGAACTCAGCAGTGTGGCCAACCAGATGGGCCGAAACCGGGCGATCAGTGAGACTTACGGCGGCGCGGGATGGAACCTCACCTTCCAGGATATGAAGCGGATCGCCGACTGGCAGTTTGCCCTGGGCGTGAACTTCCTGAATCAGCATTTGTCGTACATGACGATAAAAGGATCTCGAAAGCGAGATTACCCGCCGTCGTTCTCCTATCATGAACCGTGGTGGCAGCATTTCGGCGTGCTGGGCGACTACTTCAGTAGGCTTTCGGTGGCAATGTCAGCCGGTGAGCAGGTCAACCATACACTGGTACTGATGCCCACAACCTCCGCATGGATGTACGTTGCGCCCTCCGGAACGCCATCACATATCGATTTTTATAACATTGGCGATCAGTTCCAGGCGTTTGTCAATAACCTGGAGGCGCACCAGGTGGAGTATGACTTGGGAAGCGAGCGGGTTATTCGTGATCAAGGATCGATAAGGAATTCAAGTTTTGTGGTGGGCGAACGAAGCTATGATCGTGTTGTGATTCCACCCGGCATGCGAAATGTGGATCGACACACGCTGGATCTGCTCAATAAGTATGTTGAGCAAGATGGCAAAGTTATTTTTGCGGCTGATTCTTTACAGAGATACGTGGATGGCGCTCCCAGTGAGAAACTGAAGCAGTTGCACGAAAAGGGCAGGCAGAAGCAGTGGACAAACATCGATAAGCTCACCGCATCGGTAGTGGACAGATATCTCCCGTCAAAAGGATTCAAAATCACCACCGATACCAGTAACGGAATGCTCTTCCATCGCCGGATGCAGCTGGAGGATGGACAGTTACTGCTGCTCGTAAACACGAGTGAAAAGGGGCCTGCGGAAGGCACTGTGGAAGTCACCGGCCTATCCGTGCAGCAGCTCGATCTTTTCACGGGTGATATCCGGGGATATACTTCTCAATCAAGCGGCGAATCCGTCAGTTTTTCATTCGCATTACCGCCGGTTGGTAGTCAGCTGTTTTACATAAGTGATCAAGCAAGCCAGGCTGAAGAAGCAACGCGCATAGGGCAGGATACTGCAGAAGAGGTACTGGAGACAGGCTCTATGCAGGTCCGGCGCGAGCAATCCAATGTGCTTACGCTCGATTACCTGGACCTGAAGATTGACGGGAAGACCGACCAAGATATCTATTACGCCGATGCAGCCGAAGAAATATTTGAACAGCACGGATTTGAGGAGGGCAATCCCTGGTATATGACCGTCCAGTACAAGACCAGCATTTTGGATCGAAATAATTATGGTCCTGAGAGTGGATTTACTGCGTCTTTTGAATTTGATGCAGGTGATATCAATGAATCTGCACGCAATACACTGGAGGCCGTGGTTGAGCAGCCGGAGCTTTGGGAAGTTTCAGTCAATGACACCGTGGTGGAGCCCGATTCCGGCGACTGGTGGCTGGACCGCTCCTTCGGGGTGTATGAGATCGGTGAATATGTGAAGCCGGGGAAAAACGAGATTACGCTGCATGCTTTTCCCATGACCGTCTTTTCTGAATTGGAGCGGGTATTCATCCGGGGCGACTTTATGCTGGAATCTACTGAAGAAGGATGGCGGATGACACAAGATCAGCCTTTGACCCACGGGGCATGGAACAAGCAGGGTATGCCATTTTATGCTGATCATGTTTCCTACACAAAAAATATTGAGCTGACCAGAATGGATGAAGACAGTCACTACCTGCTGCGCCTTAATGACTGGAAAGGTACAGTTGCAGCAGTCAAGGTGAACGGGGAGCAGGCTGGCGTCATCGGTTGGCCGCCCTATGAGCTGGAAGTTACCGAAGCTTTGCAAGAGGGAGGAAACAAGATCACAGTTGATGTTTACGGCAGCCTCAGAAATCTTTTGGGACCTCATCACGAGAGCCCGCGGCATTGGCGTGTCTCTCCAGGTGAATTTGGGGATGGCCCTGAACACCAGCCGCCCGGCCGTGAATACGATATCATTGGTTATGGCTTGATGGAAGATTTTGATCTGGTACAACAAAAGTTAAGGTAAACCACAGAGAACACTGAGAGCCCAGAGAAAGATAATTAGCCGGAATAAAAGACTATTTGAAGACAACAAGTAAGCTTGTAAAGTCCTCCGTGTATCTCTGTGTCCTCTGTGGTTAAAAACAGAATAATATGTTGAATTAGTTTGTAAATATTTGTATTTAAAAGTAGTTTTTAAATATGAACTTATAGATACTCTCCAACGGGACTTGGGGATTAATAAAAGGAGTGGTGAAAGAGTAATTCCCAACAAGCTTGGAGTAAGGGTAACCTAAGGACGGTGGATGGGATATTCTAAATGATTGATATAGTAGAACCGGTGATAAAATGGGCTGTTAACTATTGAAATTAAAGAAGTGTGCAAATAGCGAAACTCAAGTGTATAACAATTTCCCTAGTCACCGTTCTGTTTCTAACCAGCTGCAGTGGATCCCCATCGCTGCAGATAAGCACAACCCAGTGCAATGGTAGGACAGAACCCCTAAGCGTTGGTGTGGAGGAGCTGTCATTTAGTTGGCAGCTTTCCTCCTCCCTTCGAAATCAGTATCAGTCGGCCTGGCAGATTGTGCTGGCTTCTTCAGAAGAAGCACTTGAAAATGAAGAGTATATCTGGAATTCAGGAAAACAGCAGGGGCGCCAAAATACACGCATTTCTTATAATGGTCCTGAACTTGACCCTGCCACAAGCTACTACTGGAAAGTGAGGGTGTGGGACGAAAATGGAAATTCCACCGACTGGAGCAATCCGGGACGTTTTGTAACAGCATTATTTGAACCTGCAGACTGGCAGGGTGCCAAATGGATCGGCTACGAAATCTTACCTGAATCGTTGGAAGTTGTACCCGGCGTGCATGGTCCGGGCGACGAGCTGGGTGAGAAAGGTACTCGAAGACCAGCAGTTCCCAGGTTTCGCAAAGAGTTCAACGTTGATAAACCAGTAAAGGAAGCCTATCTCTTTATCACTGGTCTTGGTCATTACGAAGCAGACCTGAACGGCCAGAAGGTCGGTGATCGATTCCTGTCACCGGGTTGGACAGACTACCAGGAAACAGTGTTTTACAACACCTACGACATTACTGATCAGCTCAATGAAGGGGCGAACGCAATCGGCGTTACGGTGGGCAACGGATTTTATAATATAAACCGCGAGCGATATCGCAAGCTGGTGATTGCCCATGGAATGCCCAAGATGCTGAGTCTGCTGCGAGTCGTTTATGAAGATGGCACCGTACAAAATGTTACCTCAGGCCCTGACTGGGAAACAACCGAATCTCCCATCACCTATACAAGTATTTACGGTGGTGAAAACTACGATGCCCGACAAGAACAGCCGGGTTGGAATAGTACAAATTTTACCACGGGAACTGACTGGAAACCGGCACTGGAAGTAGAAGCCCCAGCCGGGGAACTTAAAGCCCAGATCAATCATCCCGTCAAGGTGATGGACACCCTGGAGGTCAAGCGAATTTTGGAACCGGAGCCAGGCACATATGTGTATGATTTTGGTCAGAATGCCTCCGGTATCATGAAGCTGGAAGTTAACGGCGCGAAGGGACAAGAAGTCATCCTGCGTCCCGCTGAACTGTTGACGGAGGAAGGGTTTGCCAACCAGGACGCTACCGGAGAGCCTCATTATTACCGATATACCTTGAACGGCGATGGCACTGAAACCTGGCAGCCTAAATTCACCTACTATGGTTTTCGATATGTCCAGGTGGAGGGTGCTGCTCCCGGCACTGCAGACCAGGGGGAGCTACCCAAAATCACTGACCTTGATTTCCTGCACACCCGCAGCTCAGCTCCACAAACGGGCCATTTTGAAACCTCTTTTGGACTCTTCAATGAGATTAATGAGCTGATCAAGTGGGCGATCAGGAGCAATATCCAGAGCGTAATGACCGACTGTCCACACCGCGAGAAGCTGGGCTGGATGGAGCAAACACACCTGATGGGTGGATCGGTTCATTACAATTACCACCTGTATCATCTCTATAAAAAGTTGGTACATGATATGATGGATTCACAGACGGAGAGTGGCCTTGTCCCAAGTATCGCACCTGAGTATGTCGTGTTCAACTGGGGCGTCGGATTCCGTGACTCTCCCGAATGGGGCAGTGCATCAGTCATTTTGCCCTGGCTGATCTACAAGTGGTACGGTGATGTACAGGTGATGGAGGAGGCCTGGCCGATGATGACCAAATATGTCGATTACCTGGAGAGCACTTCTGAGAATCATATCGTCTCCCACGGACTTGGGGATTGGTACGATCTTGGTCCGGAAGCGCCAGGCCTGGCACAGTTGACGCCCAAAGCGCTCACGGCCACAGCCATTTACTATTACGACATAACACTGCTGAGCAAGATGGCAGAGATTCTCGGGAAAACCGAAGAAGCAGAAAGCTACCGTACCCAGGCCCGGGAGATTTACGAAGCATTCAATGACAAATTTTATAACCAGGAAACAGGGATTTATGCCACCGGCAGCCAGACTTCCATGGCGATGCCGCTCGTAGTGGGTTTGGTGGATAGTCTCGAACGACAACAGGTACTCAGCAATCTGACCGACTCCATCAGGGCCAACAACAAGGCGCTGACGGCGGGCGATGTAGGATTTAATTACCTGGTGAAGGCACTGGAGCAGGGCGGGGCGTCTCAACTGCTTTACGAGATGAATACCCGGGATGATGTGCCGGGCTACGGGTACCAGCTAAAAAAAGGCGCCACGGCGTTGACTGAATCGTGGGCTGCGCTCGAACGTGTTTCCAACAACCACCTGATGCTGGGCCATATCATGGAGTGGTTTTACGGCGGACTTGCAGGAATACAGCAAGCCGAGGGCTCCCACGCCTATAGCCACATTTTGATTGATCCGGATATGGTCGGCGATATCGAGTGGACGCAGGCTTGGTATGAATCTCCCAATGGACGCATTGAATCCGACTGGTCACTCGATGGTGAAAATGGTACGCTGGATGTGAAAATACCCGTTAATTCCATTGCAACCGTGGTGATTCCATCTGCAGAGGTTGATCAGATTTCGGAATCCGGAGAACCAGTGAGTAATCATTCTGAGATCATGAATATAGCAACACAGGATTCGACGACTAATATTGAAATCGGCTCTGGGGATTGGAGCTTTGATTTCCCCAAACGGTGATTGGTAACCACAGAGTACACGGAGTTCACAGAGATTGTTGTTTGAACCTTGTGCCTATTTTGTGCTTAACTATCTATCTGTGACCTTTTAAAAATTCCCCCTTTGAATGTTCTGTTCGGGGACATGGTTTACACCCGTTCGGGGAGATCCTTTACACTTTTTAATTAGCATGTTGATTTACAGTAATTGTTCGAATTTGTTGATGGCAAAAATAGACGTCATACCTGTCCT
>NZ_JAMQKA010000017.1:0-125356 GCF_031569985.1 Aliifodinibius sp. S!AR15-10
CGGTAGGGTTGGAAATGATATTCCATCCCGAATGAAGTGGAATGCTGTAGGTTCCCTGCTCGGAGAGCTCGACCGCCACCACGGAGGAAGAGTCCACTAACGGTTGGTTGGCCAGCACCCAAAACCCCCGGCCGGGGCCGAAGGTAAATCCTTCGGGATCCTCCCGGTAGGATACAAGGCTGTCACCGGTGGGGCTTTGCCGGTAGGCCGTCCATCCCGTCCCTGGCTCTCCCGGCAACAGGTCTGCCAAGGCGGACTGTTGGCGGCCGGGTAGGCCCACCAACTTGTAATCGGTGCTACGGGCCGCCTCCCCAAACGCCTGGGTCAGATGATAGGAAAAACTCGCAGGTTGGATAAAAGTACTAGCTATATTTGATAATTCACTATCATTATTTGCAAGATTCCTAGATTTTAAACTGTAATAATATCGTTTACCAGTTTTTGCTGTAGAATCGGTAAAAGAGGTAGCATCTGCTTTTAGTTTTGTAAGTTCTGTAGATAGCTTTTGTTCTGGACTGGTAGATCTATAAAGAATTGTTTCCTTTAAATAATCACTGGTACTTGGGGTCCATTCCAACTTTATAACTTTACTTGTTACTGTAGCATTTAAATTTGCTGGAGGAGTAGGAGTCTCTTTCCATCCTGGAGCTTTTACTTCAAAATAATGCTCTTTTGAACTGTTTAATCCAGGATTAATGACTTGAATTGACCAAGTCGATGATTTTAGGCCTAAGGCATGATTAATGGTTAATTGAGATTCGGATTCGAGACTAAACTTTATATTAGAAAAGACTTCTCCAGAACTAATATTTTTAAGTTTGATTGAAGATTCTGGCTTCAATCTACCTCCGTTAATAACAATTTCTTGTTTATCTTTTGAACCAGTAACGACATTTGGAGCTATGCTTGAAATGGTTGGAGAGGGGATGTTATCATCTCCTTTAAAATCCAATATATATAGCCCTTCTCTACTCGATGTAATAAAAATTTCGTCATTATTCAGTTCTACATCATTTGCATTACCGATAGTGTCATATCGCCCAATAACCTCTGGATTACGTGGGTCAGAAACATCTATGATAGCCAATCCCCCAAGTCCAGTTTCGGTATATACTAATCCATTGGAGACTGTTAGATTATCTATTTGGTAAGCCCCGAAAGGACCAAATGGACCAATTTCAGAAAGTTTTTGTGGGTTAGTTGGATCTGATATATCTAAAATTCTAAGTGCACCACCACCAGCAACAAATGCATATCTTTCTCCCACAAATACATTGTCAGATGTTCCACCAGGGTTGACAATAGATATTTCTTGTGGATTAGTGGGCTCTGATATATCAACAATTATTAAATCTGAACCAGGGCTGCCAGGAGTACCAATTCCTCGGGTTCTTTGGTTGGCTATATAAGCATAGGGACCAGAGGTATAAACATCTCTAATTACTCCAGAATTAGGCTCATAAATACCTCTTTGTTCAGGTGAAGATGGAGTAGTAATATCAAGTATCCGCATCTTATCACCAGAAGCGATGTATGCAAGATTATTGCTTATATGAACTCCGGTATTAGCCTCATCTTGATCAAGTTTAAAAGCTCCAATTTTTTGGGGTGCTTGTGGGTTTGAAACATCAAAAATTCGTAACGCCTCTAATCGCGGAGACGTGTATACATAATTATCTTTAGCTTCAATGTAGAAAGTAATTTCTCCGGGATTAAATGAGCTAATCTGCTGAAGTTCAGATCGATCAGCAAAATTTACTACAGTTCCTTCCTCGCTATAGATATTGTCATTGAGAATGCTAATAGTGCGATAAGTTGGGCCACCTGTAGTTATAGTATGTGTTTTCGTAGGATTTAAAGGTTCACTAATATCAAGTGTTACTAAACTATTTGATGCTAAAAAAGCCCTCTTTTCGATTATTGCTATATCAGAATTTGGAATTTCAAATGATTTAATTACTTGTGGTGTTTCGGGGTTTGTTACATCAACTATTTCGCCTTTTTTGCTATATCCATAATTGCCTTTAAACGCACTGATTGCAATCTCATTATCAATATTATTGACAACCTGTATCACATCCGGATCAGAAATATCAACCACGTACAAACCGGAATCTAATGTAGAACCATATATATAATTATTGAATAAAATTAAGTTATTTACCGATTCATCGGGTATTGAAATCCTACTGATTTCTGTTGGGTTCGAAGGATCGGATACGTTAATGGCCAATATTCCATCAAATTTATCAGATTTTGAAAAAACATAAACATGATCGTCTTTCAAGAGGAGATCCCGAAACTCATAAAATTTTTCTACATGACTAACTCTACTGGCTAACTTGGGATTCGAAGGATCAGAAATATTTATTATTACTAGTCCACTATAGCCCCCAGTCACATAAAGATGATTGCCTGATACTTTTAAATCACGAATTTCATTACCGGACAAGATATTGGAAGTAGAAATTCTTGAAATGGTTTTGGGTTTGTTCGGATCAGAAAAATCAACAATACTGACACCTGAAAGCCCCATCGCCGCAAATGCTAAGCTATCAGATATATCAAGGTCAGATATTCTTCCTGGAAGTATTACCTGCCCTTGCTCTTCGGGTATTCCCTGATCATTTAATCGAGTAATTGTTAAATTTGCTCCATGAGTAAAGATCATTAAGCTATCAATAGCTTCTACTGAATTTGGAGATCCTTCTGCATATCGACCTAATACTGTAAAGTTTTCATTTTCAGTAGATTTTAATTTCCCTTGATCTAATGACGAAACTGATTTTTCCTCTTGACCTTTTACATTGAAGTTCAGGCTAGATGAACTATTTATATGAAGCTCCTTTTCTTGGCTAAACACTTCCCCAAAAGGGGTAAAAGTTATAATTAAAGATAATAGCAAGATAGGAAGACTGTAGCTATAAATGTTCATAATGGATGGTCGACGTCCCAATTTGATGAAAACTTATATACCACCTTCTATAAAACTTTCTGTAACCACAAATTAAAATTGGTTAACTTTCTTAACCAGAAACAGTCAAAGTTGGGACATTTGTGGGTATATGGTGGATTACACAGGCAATTCGGAACTCAGAAACGGATACAGTTTTTGTCACCTCACCAGAATGGTTTTCCAATATAGGTAGGAAGTGCCTTCTTACTTAGGAACCTGATTACTGTCTAATATATGGCCAACATTTCTTACATAAAGCTACTGTTCAATAATTCGAAGTAGAATTGGATTCTTTGCTTAGATGGCTTAAACCCACATTTTGTGTACTGAGATGAAAATATTTCCTTTCTGGTGGGGGTACTTTTAGTATTTACTTTTGAAGAACATTTGCTGTATCTCCCTACCATTTCACTTGGAAGAAAATAGCCTATATGCTGGAATCGAATAAAGTGAGTAAGCAATAAACTGGTGCGGTTAATGTATATTAATAGGCAATTGCATTTGATTTTCTCTCACCGTCAGCGCAATCTGCGGAAAAGTTAGGGAGGGAATAGTATGGATTAAATGATTATCCTTTTTTGTAAGTAAAGGTTTGGACTAATAATAGCAATACTTATCGATACTTAAGTACTATTTTTTGGGGATTATTAATCACATTTAAAAAGGGAGGTTATTATGGCATTCGTCGAAGAAATTAAGAACTATACAGTTTCTTACTACGCTGGTGGTAAGAATACAAATAATTATCAATATAGGGCAATTATTGGACTAAGAAGGGAGGACGGAAGCTTAATAGGTGGTGCCTACTTTCATAGAAATGCGACCACCATGCCAAATACAGATAATCAAACGTCTTCTGGTTACTTGTGGTTTCACTATACGTGGGAGGATTTTCCTCAAGTTATGGACCTGCTTCGCAACGAGGGCCCCGTTTATGCCAGATATGTAGCAGGGGGCTGGCACTTAGGGTCTATCACAACATCTACTGAGCCGGTGGGTGAAGGTGAGCATCCCTAGGTCGAACTTCTTTCCATGTTTATAAGATATTAGCTCCGCTCCAAAAAGTGCGTCTTTCCCAGCACAGAATCCATTATTAAGTCCTTTGTTAAAGTGTTCTTCCCCTACTTACTATTTATCACATCTTGGTCAAGGTAAACCGTTGCTGGGTATCTTTGGTAAAGAACAGTTCCTGCTGGTTGGACTGAGTGCCTTTCTGTACTGGTATGTCATTGTATTAGGGAACGGGCTACGGCGAATACACGGCCAAATCAATTATCCTGGCTGAAAACTACTGCTAGGCCACTTTCTTTTTTGCGTAGTTGGACTGTATCAGGCCCTGAACCAAATCGTGGTACGATTTAATATGCGTTTCTCCCTTATCGGTTTCCAACATAATCACACCATTCAGCACCAATCGACACGCCATTCCCCGATATTCAAAGTCGACTATTTGCACCTTTTTCGGTGCATCTCGATATACGCGGCTGACGTTTTTTACAAACATTATTTCATAGGCCAACTGTTCTCGCAAGGATTGGAATAATCGTTCTTTCATTGTCTGCGCCCTCATTATTTGTTTTTGGTAATGTTTAAAAAACTGATCACGAGTTTCGTGCATTGGGTAGGTAATGAATCGGCAGATAAGAAACCGTAAGATGAAAAAAAATTAATTGCTCAGATGGGGATTTCGATGCTTGTTAGAAAATTATAACGCATTTCATCTAAAGACTGACCTTGAGCTCTTAGGTGTTGGGGATAACGTATTGGGAGATACGGAAAAGACTAGTTTATTCCTGCGTACCGAATCCTAACAGGAGTTGAAGTTTAGAGGAAAAAACCGCACGTATTTTCCATACAGCCTTGCCAAGCAATTAGCAGTACAAATAGACGGGGACTGTTGACAAAATGATGGCTTCTGTTGGTCGGTTCTAGAAGGTCTTTCTCCTTCTCTCTTAATGTAAATTGCACGTATGGTTCTTTTTGATATTGACAATAATCGATGGTTGAGCAGATTGCTCTTCTTATACTAGCCGATGTTTCACTATTTGAAGCAGAAGCAAGACTGAATAACTGTTCTATATCCTCCGGGTTTATGTTTATCCTGTAGGAAGCAGAACTTGCCTGAAGTCTAAACTTCATTACCTCATCAATATGTCTTACTTCGTCTGTTTTTCCTTTATCTACACAATCTTCTCTAGCGTCTCTCATTTTGATTAGAAAATTGCTTATAACTGGCAAACCTGCAGGTGCTGAAAATCCTGCTCCTAAAATGAATACATTATGATCATTATGTAAATTAGTCATGTTCCGTTGACTTGAAATTCATGTATATGTGTAGGTTTTAATAAAAGTCATAATATCTAAGTAATAACAAAATTTCTAAATTGTGTTTGCCAAGCATTGACTCCAGTCCGCTCCGCTCCCTTCCGGGGAACTCTTGTTCGTTTTAGTAAAGAGGAGAGGGAGGAAATAAAAAAGGGACGCTGGCTAGCGCCCCTTCTCTTTACCAAACCCTGACCGATAGGTTCCCAATCCATCAGCCAGGTAAAATTGGTTCACGTTTTAACGATTGATCGACTTCACCCGTATCCTCATCATAAGCCCATTGCGCAGGTTCCATATCTTTGGCCCACAGGTACAATTCTGTGATGAATTTAGAATCTGCCCAAACTTCGATATTTGGAGTTTTCTTTATCTTTTCGGCCATTTGGGGATTAGTCTTGCTGATATACTTTCGGAGCATGCGCTTAAATACAATAAGCTGGCGCCCTTTGAGTATATTTTCCGCTAGCAGGTCTTCCCCCCATGTATCGTCCTTGGTTTTTGAGCTTGTCTTGCTCCGTTTTTCCTATGTATTTGTCTACCATTTTTTGCAAAAAGGTAAAGTCAGGAATTAGGGTAGCGATAGAAAAATTCGATCATTCAAAATGAAATGGTAAAATGTTACCTGCAAGATACCCTCATTATAGAGGGGTGTTCTTCAAATGTCTTTGGTGGACCTTTAAATGCATTATTTTCATTGACAACATGCTTCCTGAATATGGGACATATTTAAAAAAGGGAGATATCGTAATTACCGGATCTGTATATGATAATCCTTCAGTTGATGGAAATGTGGATGTCAGACAGGAATACAGTACATTGGGAATGATCAATTTTTGAGATTCAATAATATAAAAATTGTGATAACAAAGATTATTTAAATAATGAAAGGCCTTCTCTCTCTTACCTACAGGTGTGAGTTATTTCTTGTTATATTTTTGCCTCTATTTTTTTATGGTTGTAATAATGGAACAGGGGAGAAACAACCTGATCCAAACATTGTCCTGATACTGGTTGATGATATGGGGTATGGTGATCTTGGCAGCTACAATCCTAATTCTAAAATTCCAACTCCTAACATTGACCATTTAGCAGATGAAGGAATGCGCTTTACGGATGCGCATTCTGCCGGGGCTTTATGTCACCCCGCCCGGTATGGATTACTTACGGGGCGATATCCATTTCGGACTGATGTAAATAGTTGGCCACATCAATCTGTGATTGAAGAGGAAAGAATGACTATCGCCTCCTTGCTGAAACAACAGGGATACCATACCGCAATGGTTGGAAAGTGGCACCTCGGGTTTGATGAAGATACAAGTGCCACAAACCGGTATGACCAGCTACTGCCTGGTGGTCCGTTAGATAGAGGTTTTGATCAATTTTTCGGAATTCGTGCCTCCACTGATATTCCACCCTATTTTTATATTCAAGGTAATAAAGCGATAGAATCCCCAACAAGTCATATTCAGGCTAATAATACTCCTGGGTGGTCGCCCATCCAGGGTAAGTTTTGGAGAGAAGGGGATATTGCTCCAGGGCTTAAGCTCAAGGATGTATTACCGCGGTTTACCGACGAAGCGATCAAGGTCATTAATACTCATTTGGAAGACACACAAAACCCGCCATTAATGTTGTATCTTGCATTACCGGCTCCACATACACCATGGTTACCGACGGAAAAATATGAAGACCAAAGTGGAGCTGGGCTATATGGGGATTTTACGGTCATGGTCGACGCAATGGTTGGCAAGGTTTTGGAAGCACTGGATGAAAATCACATGAGAGATAATACATTAGTAATGTTGACCTCAGACAATGGCCCCGTATGGTATGAAGAGAATGTTGAAAAATTCGGTCATGACTCTGCCGGTGGATTACGGGGAATGAAAGGAGATGCTTGGGAGGCAGGTCATCGTATGCCTTTTATTGTGCGTTGGCCGGGAAAGGTTAAGGCTGGGGCAGTCAGTGATGAGTTAATTAATTTTACTGACGTAATGAGTACGTTAGCTGATATCGTAAATGTTAAACTCCCAGAAAATGCAGGTGAAGACAGTTATAGTTTCCTCCCGGTTTTAGAAGGAGATCAGCACGAGCGACCACCGATGGTTATACCCTCTTTGGCCGCCCGGGACAGTGATCTAAAGACGATTCGATCGGGCAAATGGAAACTTATCACGGGGCGGGGGTCCGGTGGTTTTTCCGACCCCCGCAGTCTGCCGCCTGAAACCGGGCCGGCCGGACAGCTGTATAACCTGAATCAGGACCCTGGGGAAACGGTAAACCGGTACGGGAATCATCCTGATGTTGTGGATTCGCTGACCAGGAAACTTCAGCAGATACAAGCTGAATAAAGTATATTTTATATTAAAAATTCTGTGGCTAATAACTCCCCTTTTGATAAGATAAGCATTGAATATGTGTTTATATCTGTACAGGGAGAGAGCCAAATGTAATATCGACGTATGCGTCGTCCAAAGGTTGAAAGCGAATAAATGTTAATTTTCTTGACGTTTTCTTGGTTCCAAGAGTTATCTAGGAAGAAACTCCGTCCCATCTTGAAGGATATCTATGAATCAGTAAAACTGTATAAGTCACAATATTTATGGGATTTCCGTCCGCCACCATTTGGCCGGATGAGAGTTTTCCCAGCTTTGATGAGACGGTGACTGAAGGTCCCTTCCGTTTGCAGGCAGAGAACTCACGGGTATGCTTTGCCAATATCGCCATTCACCGTATCTACTAACAGTACAAAAGAGCATGAATTAGGTTAATTATTGTAATATGAAACGATTAAATACTTGTCTAGAAATGGTTGCAAAATTTAAAAGGGCCATATTTATATGCTTGTCGGTGAGTCTATTTGTTCCGTTGCTGACTCAAGCCCAATCTTTGTCAGAAATTACCGGGAAGTGGGAGTTTAGTATTCAGTTTGAAGAGGGGGAAAGTGACAATGGTACCATAAGTATTTCCGGTGAACCGGGATCTTACAGTGGTATCTTTGATATGAAGAGTAGTTCTGTTACACGAAAGCTGCAGGATATTGTCTATGAGGATGGTCGCCTCACCTTTATAGTAGAGAGACTTTATGCCACGATTTCTGTTGATGTAGCTATTTCTGGCAATAAGATGGTAGGCAAGATGATCTTCGGCGGAGATTCCCATGGAAGGGACCCGCGTATCCGAGACCACAGGGGCGGTTATCGACCATGCAGCAGTGATCAGAAGTTTAAATGAGGAGACCCTGCAGCAAGGCAAGCAGTTTTACGACCAGGTATGCGCGGCATGCCACGGTGCCGACGGGAGTTCGAACCTGCCCACGGCACGATCCTTCAACAGCGATGAATTTAAATATGGTTCTGACCCCTACAGCATGTGGAAAACAATTGTTGAGGGAGCCGGGCAGATGGGCGCCCAGCGATGGTTGTCACCAGAAGACACCTATGCCGTAGTCCAGTATATCCGCGAAGAACTGGTGAAGGGCGAAAATCCCGAAATGTATTTTGATATTACTGAAGATTACCTGGAAGGACTGCCGGAACCTTCGATGTCTACCCAGCAGTTGGACCAAATGATAAAAAATGAGGCCCTGTCCGGATCCCAGGAATATGGTCAGCTTTATTTTACGGATAACCTGGGGGAGTACGGGAACGCGCTCTATTCCTCGCTGAATGACCGTGCCAATGATGCTCTGATTGTTAAGTTGGCCGATCAGGTATACATAGGGTATAACCCACAGCGGATGTCCACCGTGGCCGCATGGCAAGGCCAGCTTGATCTGAGCGAAACCAAATACCAGCTCTACCGCGGTGAGGGGGAACCGATGATAGATGGACAGGAATTGAATGGTATGGAACGCATGCACTGGAGCTACCAGGATCGCTACGGCCAGCTGAATAACCTGGTATCAGAGCGGACCCCCTATCCCGATGAGTGGCTGGATTACCACGGCCATTACCAGCACGGCGAGGAAATGGTACTTTCCTACTCGATTATGGGTCGCAAGGTCCTGGAGATGCCATCGGCTCACATGCTGCAGGGCGTGCCGGTCATACAGCATACCATGAAAATTGAGCCGGGTGACTCCTGGCGGAAAATTGTGCTGGGCGGTCTCGGCGACTGGGAAACAGAGGCTGTCAAAAAAGGCGTGTTTGCCTTGGGGAATCCCAATGGCGCCGAAGGACTTAGCGAAGAGCATTGGGGTAATCCACATGAAAGTATAGTCGTTACCGCTCCCGGAGACGGAGGCACAATGGATGATTTTTTTGCCGCCGGCGTGCAGGGCGATACCGAAGGCATGCGATGGGTAATCGAAGATCCCCATCAGGTGGCCCTCTACATCCCGGCCTCTGACAAGGAGCAAACGATTCGGATCCACCGCTTCAGCGGGCAGGGGCAGGCCCAGTATCTGGCCTTTGCCGGATACCTGTCTGACGGGCAGGCCAGAGCAATTACTGATCCTGCAACATATACCACAGGTGGGCAGCGCGTCTGGAAAGAGACCATCGTCACCAAAGGACAACTTAATGCCGGTCGGCCACATTACGACCCGATCCATTACGGAAAGGCCAACCAGGAAGCCCCCGAAAACCTGGTTACTATCCAGGAACATTATCCATACACGGTTGACCAGATTACCCTGCCGTTTGACAATCCATGGGGTAGCTGGATACGCCCCTCCGGGTTCGACTTTTTCCCTGACGGGCGCGCGGTGGTCAGTACCTATGCCGGGGACATGTGGATGGCTGAAGGTATTGATGATGATCTAGATGAAATCCAGTGGCAGCGCATTGCCACTGGGCTGTACGATCCGTTTGGCGTGAAGGTGAAAGACGGGCAAATCTACGTGATCTGCCGTGACCGCATCATGCGCCTGAATGATCTGAACGGGGATGGAGAGACCGATTTTTATGAATCATTCTTTGCGGACACTGATGTCTCGGACGTGCCGGTACAGGCTTACAACTTTTCGCTGGAGACCGACAGCAAGGGCAACTTCCTGTATGCCAAAGCCGGGCAATATACCAACAACGACGAGCCGGGTAATCTCATCCGGGTAAGCTCGGACGGGAAAACCCAGGAGTCGGTGGCCATCGGCTTCCGCGCCCCCAACGGGGTCACCGTTGATCCCCAGGACCGCATTTACGTAAGTGATAACCAGGGCAACTGGATGCCGGCCAATAAAATAAGTATTGTAGAAGAAGGTGGATTTTACGGGTACATCCCGTCCATAAAGTCCTCTGTGACTAATCCCGGTCCGAAGGAATACCAGATGCGCCCGGACCTGGCCAAGTATCCTAAAAATGGAGCGGTATTGCCCCTGAGTTTTGACAAGCCGATCATCTGGATGCCCCAGGCGTTTGACAATTCCCCGGGCAACGGGGCCTGGACACCCACCGAATGGGGGCCGCTGGGCGATCGACTCATTTGGACCAGCTTCGGTAAAGGGTGGGCTTACCAGGTGTTGATGGATCAAGTGGACGGGACCACACAGGCGGCTGTCTCGGCCCTGCCGTTCCAGTTTGACAGCGGAACCCAGCGTGCGACCGTCAATCCTGCCGACGGGCAGTACTACCTGGCCGGCGTGACCGGATGGGATGATGCGTTTGCACAGAAATATGGATCGTTTGACCGCATCCGGTACACCGGTGGGATAGGCTTCGTGATAGATGCTGTTAACGTGCGTTCAAACGGTATCGCTATTACATTCAACCAAGAGCTAAACGCCGAAGTGGCTACCCAAAGCGAAAATTATACGGTCAAACAGTGGAACTACCGCTGGAAAGAGCATTATGGCTCGGAAGACTGGTCGGTCCAAAACCCCGAGCAAACCGGCAAGGATGACGTACCAGTAAAGGATGTTGAGCTCTCTGGCGATGGACAGACCATATTGATTCAAATATCGGATCAGTACCTGCAGCCAGTCGATCAGATGCGCATACAGTTGAGGCTGGAGTCGAAAGACGGAAGGCAGTACAAAGACACGATCTATCTGACCATCCACAAAGTGCCGGGCCAAGAAGTCTCACAAAACTAGCATTCTAAGCAGTTAACAAAAATCGGAGTGAAACCAGGATTGAGTATGAAGGTGTTGCCACCAAAAGTAATTCAAGCACTGTGTAATCCATTGGGAAAAACGATCATAATGTCTGATGAATTAGCAAACAGGACAGATTTTTCGGTGGGAATGTTACCTGATGATTTAGGAGTGTACAAGTTAAAGGGTAAGAAAGAGAAGATGAGGTTATTTTCTATAAAGCATTAAGAGAATATTCTAACAGGTGAGGTTAGAAATGTTGGGATAGGCTAAATATCAACCATTTGTTTGAGATCCATATAATCAAAAGGTCTCCTAAACCAACAATACCAGCATATTATTCTCAATTCTATATTGAAACGTAACAGTAACAGATTACTTCCCTAAAGCTACCAATATTGTCCAAAATGTAGGTTTCCAATCCATCAGCCAGGTAAAATCGGTTCTCGTTTTCATGATTCATCAACTTCCCCCGTTTCCTCATCATATGCCCATTGAGCGGGTTCCATATCTTTTGGCTAGAATTTTGCAAGAGTAAAACAATACTTCAGAATAAAAATTATAAGGTGTATTATTGAACAGGTTTCCATGTAAATGATACCAACAAGCTTGGTCCTCAGATGATAGCTCAATGGATTGTTTTAGTTGTAATTATGGGTTGCTTTTTGGTATTGGTTACCACGACCATATCTGCTGATATTGTTTTTCTGTGTGGGCTGGCCGCTTTAATCGTATTAAATGTTGTTCCCCCGGAAGAGGCGCTTTCGGGCTTTGCCAATCAAGG
The DNA here is from genome assembly GCF_031569985.1 of Aliifodinibius sp. S!AR15-10. Taxonomy (NCBI): domain Bacteria; kingdom Pseudomonadati; phylum Balneolota; class Balneolia; order Balneolales; family Balneolaceae; genus Fodinibius; species Aliifodinibius sp. S!AR15-10. Next base: position 12,100 of record NZ_JAMQKA010000017.1, read on the forward strand.
CATGTTAACGGTTGCCGCGCTGTATGTTGTAGCGGCGGGCCTTAAAGAAACAGGAGCTATTCAAGTTCTCGTTAACAAAATCATCGGTACCTCGAGAACGGTTCAGCGAGCCCAGCTACGGTTGATGACTCCCGTCATTTTTATAAGCTCTTTTATCAACAACACCCCGGTTGTGGCCTCCTTTATACCGGCCGTACAGGATTGGTCGCGCAAGAAAAAAATCCCTGCTTCCAAACTTTTAATTCCATTGAGCTATGCGAGCATACTCGGTGGCACGTGCACCTTGATTGGAACCAGCACCAACCTGGTTGTAAACGGGCTGTTAATTGATGAAGGATCCACAGAGGGGATCGGTTTTTTTGAAATAGCCTATATCGGGGTGCCCTGCGCCATCATTGGCTTCATATATATTATGTTAGCGAGCGGTAAGCTGCTGCCCGACCGAGGCTTGGGGTTGAGTTTGTTCAAGGATCCAAGGGAATATACCATAGAAATGATTGTGGAGAAGGGAAGCCAGTTGTCCGGTAAATCACTGGAGGAGGCAGGCATATACGGCCTGCCCGGTCTTTTTATCATGGATATTTATCGAGATGACGAGGTTGTTACGGTTACTAATCCGGGGCAACTGCTGAAAGAAAACGATCGAATAGTTTTTGCAGGGATCCTGGATTCCGTGGTTGATCTGCAACATATCAAGGGATTAAAACCGGCTACAGATCAGATATTCAAATTAGATTCACTTCCCAGTGATCGTGTCCTGGTAGAAGCCGTGATATCACCGACCAATCCATTGAATAACAGGACTATCAAAGAGGGCCGGTTCAGAGATATGTACGATGGCGTGGTGCTCGCAATTGCCCGAAATGGGGAACGCATCCGGGAGAGTGTCGGGGATATCAAGTTAAAAACGGGGGATACCCTGTTGCTGGAGACCCTGCCTTCTTTCCTGGAGCGATATAAAAACTCCAGTGATTACTCACTGATAAGCAATATTTCATATTTCAGTCCCCGTGCTGACGAAAAGGCCAGGATTGCATGGGTGATCCTTGTTGGAATGGTCGTGCTTGCAACCAGCGGTATGTTGAGCATGTTCCAGGCATCATTCCTGGCTGCAGCGGCCATGGTCCTGACCCGATGCTGCCGTCCGCAGGTAGCGAAGGAGAACGTGGACTGGGCGGTATTGATAGTGATTGCTGCCTCAATAGGTATTGGAAATTCTCTGGAGGTAACGGGAGCGGCTGAGATGATGGCCAATCAGATCCTGGATATCGACAACAATAACCCGTATTTCTTCCTGGCCACCACCTATTTGGCAACGACGTTGCTCACGGAGATTATCAATAATAATACCGCAGCTGTTTTGATTTTCCCCATTGCAATATCTATTGCAGCCTCCCTTCAACTTAATTACGAACCGTTTGTCATTGTTATCATGATGGCCGGTTCAGCCAGTTTTGCTACGCCTATAGGATATCAAACCAATTTGATGGTGTACGGCCCGGGAGGGTACAAGTTTACGGACTTCGCCAAAATAGGGCTGCCCCTGAATGTGATTGTTGGGATCATTACGGTGTTGCTTGTCCCCCTTGTTTGGCCTTTTTGAAAACGGATCGGGAAGGGGAAGCGGGTACACGTCTACTAAAATAACGTCAGTTTGAGATAAAAACTGTCATTGCAAAGAGGGATTCAGCGACCATCGGGATCCCGAAAACTTTCGGAAGGCAATCTCCCGGTGGGTGAACAGAAAAACGGACGGGGGGGATCGCCGCGTCGACCTCATCATTAAGCCAAAAGGGGCAACAAAGCCTCCTCGCGATGACAGTTACTATTTTGAATTAGTCTTATCTCTCAGGTTTAAAATAGGCATACCGACAGGCTGTTTTGACTGGAATTGCTATAAAAAAAGGCCCCTGACCTCAGTCAAGAGTATCAGGGGCTAATTCATCAAGAGAGACGCTACTTGAGCGTACTTTTACAACAAATTAAACAGGAAATTATTTCCCATTACGCGTGGAAAATATTTTTTAAAAAATACCCCGACTGCGATCAAACGGCCGGGGTAACACTCTTACGAAAACCACCTAACATTTATAGACAGGTTTCAAGCCAAATCCTTACAAAAAAATTTAATTTTTTTTGGAAACAGGCTTCAAGGCGTGTAAAGGCTGTTTTAGCGTTGTAACGAGACCTCGCCATCCCGGTTAAATGTAAAATCGATGACCCCAAGCAACGGCTGGTCTGCGTCTAGGGAGAAATTGCCATCCAGCTCATACCCCACATCCTGCGAGCCGGAAAGGAGCTGAAATGCCGAGACGCCCATCTGGGCAATATCCAGGTTTATGGGAATATCGAGCTGGGTAACCCCGTCCCGGGCGATGTTGATGTTTTCCAGAGCCTTTCCCTGTGCCCACTGTCGGCCGTCAATGTCCAGGCTGTATTCAAAACCGTTGATGTCAAACCCGATGCCGTTTGGATTGTCGAATTCCATACCGAGGGTTACCTTTGCACTGCTTAAACGGAGCTCCTCCACCCGCAGGCTGTTAATGCGGATGCTGGGCAACCGAAGCAGTGGGATGTCGCCCGAATGGCGGACCGGCACCTCGGTTCTGCCAAGGCCGGGCAGGTCAAAGGCAAAGGTGCTTTTAAATTGATATGCTGCCTCGTCTCGGTTTGCCAGGTTTTCAGCTGTAGTGTAGATCTCTTTGAAATCGAGTCTAATGGGCACCTCGAAGGTACTTTGACCGGATGCCTCAATACGGGTCTGATTGTCCTGCCGGCCACTCGCAAAGGTCTGTTGACTGATATCCAGCGTGTAGTCGTAGGACTGCATCTGCACCGAAAGCGCATTGGGGTTGTCCACGGTGACATCAAAAGCCAGGTCAATGCCGTTGAAATCGAAACCGGTAACCTGCACATCGGTCACCGAAAGACGTGGTTTCTGAACGCTGTTGGCCAGATCCTGCAGGGTCGAGCATCCCTGGATGAGCAGGAGGAAAAAGCTGAGAATTACGACGTATAATTTATGGGAAGACGTGGTGCAATGGGACATATTGTTAGCTGTAGTTAGAAATTAGGGATGAATATTCTCACAATCCAGTTCTTAAACAATAGCAAAACATGCTAAGCGGTCATAATAGACTAACGTCAGTTCGAGATAAAATCTGTCATAGAGGATTTCCGCGACCATCGGGATCTCGACAGTGGGAGGCCATCTCCTAATAGCATGAACAAAAAATCGGGCAGGGAGATCGTCACGTCGATCTCACTATGGAGCCCACTACTATTAAAGACGCCTCCTCGCGATGACAGTTACTTTTTTGAGTGATTCTCATCTCGAAATCAGGTTAGATTATGTGTCATCCTGAACTTGTTTCAGGATCTCGTATGGTCTGAAACCATGATCTGGCTCAAACTTTCATTAACGTGTATAATCGTTACAGGTTTTGATGTACCGGTTAGCTGTGGAAATGGTTCCGGAAGAGATGATCCACCGTTTCAACGCCTCATTTATAGCCGTGATTTTTATCCGCCAAAATTGCCTCCCCTTTGGTCAGCCAGGAAATGCCGAACGCTGTCACTGCAACGGCTTCGAACCAAAATACTGGTTGGTACGGCTTGATATAGGAAGTGGCAGACTCGGGCAGCAAAAAGTAGATGGGGATGAGCACGATGCAGCATAGCATGGTATAGCCACAAAATTTATACACCATATTGCGCTTAATTTTTTCTTCAGTAGGCTGTTTGTCAGGATCTGTTTTGGTAAACAGGAAGAGTGAGAAATAGACGAGTGTGGTAAGAAAAAGGGCGGCAAAAGCGAGGTGAATATAGCCTGTAATGCCGGTATCATCCGGGGTTTCAAATGTGGGGAACAACGCCACCCCAACGGCGAATATACAGCCCAGGTCACCGGCGATGTCATCCGCTCGTGTCCCTTGTAGGAAAACATAAAGAACCCGATCACGAAGAGTATTCCCACGAACACATCACCCATCCCGGTGTAGTAATAGTCACTTACAGAGAATTGAAGGCCGGTACCGAAGAGCAGCAGGGCGCCAAAATAGAGCACAAAGGGAAATAGTGTGCCCAACAGGCCTATCGTTTTCCGCAGCGCCAGGTAAGAAATTACCAGTGAGCGATGTTGTGATTGTTTTTCCATATCTCCCCTTTTTAAAATTCACCCTCTTAAGGTTACAAAATATGATTAGCACATGTAAATAAATGTCATTTTTAAACCTTTAAATTTAATGTAAAGAAATGGGAACAAAGGTCACTAATATGGGTATACATTATACGCTCAAGTAGCGTCTCTCTTGATGAATAGCCCCCTCCATCTCTTGATTGAGGTGAGGGGGATTTTTTAAAGCTTTCTGGAGCATCTCTGGGAAGTTCCCATCATTCTATGTCACATGCTTGGATTCCATAAGAGTGTGATGTAATTTAGTTTATTCACCTGTATTTACTCCCATCCCTCCCCGATCCCTGTCGCAATTAATGGAGACCTGAATTCAAAAGGACCATCAAATGAGCAAACCCACGGGTAGTGCAAATGAGACATCCTGGAAGAACTTAATCAAAATTCTCAAAGGCAGACGATCACGTCGTTTTGGACTGGGCATGGAGATGGAGTCTGGGCCGATGGCCTATAAAAGTCGGCATGAGGGATTGCCACTCACTGAGGAAGAGGAAGCCCTGCTTGCCTATGCGGCTTGTGGAATAACGGGTCACGCGCTCGGTGACCTGGTCTACGACCGGGGGCAGGGGGGGACGATCATGGCCGGATTGAGCGGACGGACCATTCCCAGCGGCGATGCCATTCAAACGTGCTCCCTGATCGTGATGAACAGCGAAGGGGCCTACTACATCAAACGCCCGCAGGATGTTGCCCCTGCCCAGGTAAAAGCGTGGATAACCCTGGCAGAACAGGAAGACTACAGGGAGCTTTACCGTCAAAGTCGGGTGCAAATTCTTGAAGGCCGTTCCCATCCACCGCTGGAGCCGTTCTTTAATATCAACTGTAACAAGTGGTCGCTGTATGATCCCAATGCCACCTATTTCCTACCCGTCGAGGATTTTACGATGATGTATATCAACGCGCTGCTCGAAATTTTTAACGAACACAACGGCATCTATCCGCTCGATGAACGTGCCGGCTTTCGGCCTGCGGGAATCAAGAAATTTGCCAAAAGTCGCGGCGGTCACCTGGAGGATGATCCCCGTAAGGAACATGTCATAACCATTCAGCAGCTGGAGACGTTGGTCACAGAATTTGTAACTGCCGAATCGGGAATGATAATCCAAAATATGGCGCTCATGACACAGGCGATGGGGCTGGGTGGCTTTCCGCACTGGGCCGCGCACTATTATGGGTGGTTCAAAGCATTGGGATTTAAGATGAAGGAAGTCCGTGCCTCTCGTTTTTTGGGTATGGGCTGGTTGTACCGTTTGATGGCCAGGCTGTTGCAACGGGATACGACAGTCCCGTTCGTGTTGGGATTGGAAACTGAAGATGAGGTCCTGATAAAACCATTTTGTCCCCCCAACTATGCCACTATGGAGGATGCAGTGCATGCAGTTGTGGATATGAAATGGGGATCCCAGGGTATTTTTGGGGAAGGGGCCAGGCAAGGTGTATGGCAGGATCCGGATAAGATTAGCCGGGCCGCTCCCGAACCGAGTGACGCAACAATTGAGGCAACAATAGCATACTGTAACTATATATACAATCGATATGGGCGATTCCCTGCTTACCAAATGCCATTGCGTACCCTGCTGGGCTACCAGGTAAATCATGTTGACGTAGAGTTTTACGATCGTTTTTATCGGCCGGAAGCGCTCACAGATCTGCAGCGGCAGCACGTAGAGCACTGGCACGATCAGGACTTGTAATAAGGAATTGATTTATCAGCGTGGCGATTATCGCACTCTGGTGACACTGTAGCGTAAGGCAGAATAGCAGAATATTTGCTACAGAAGGTAAGATATGGAAATTATTAGAAGGATATTTAAGTTGAAGAATATTATGGGAGGATGTTCATCTAGGGGGTAATTTTCATAATCAACCGGAGGTTGTAATGAAAGGGATAGCAAATATTGAGGGTTATGCACTTCTATCTGTAGTCTGGGCATTTATATTGATCCTCTGCATTACCCCGCCACTCGTGGCGCAGGAGTCTATAAAGATTGACTACATTCAGAAAAAACAAGGGGATTACTTTGCGGTGCTTGAATTGCCAGGTGATGAGTACTTGGTAATCGGCACGAGAAGTATGCTGCGAAGGAGCATGCGAATAGACCAGATGTTTGGCAATGTGGGAAATATTGAACTTCTGGTTAGCCTGACCAACGGAAGGCAACAATATATAAACGGTCGTGTAATGGACAACGGGCGCAACAGAACTTTTTATTCGAAAAGTTCGGCCCGCCAGTTTGTTCGGAGACTTACAGAGTAGTGCCACATATAATTAGCCTCTTCTATTCAGCCTCCTTCTCTATTAACATTTTTGCCAGTAACACAGCTAATAACACTTGGCAATCCTTCTTTTTTTATTCAGATATTATTTATAGCATATCCTGAATTGATAACCACAAGCAGAAAAGGATATGTCAAAATTTTTGCGTCTCATTACGGCAGGTGTACTGATATTGGCAGCTATAATGTTGACGGTTCCCGCCCATGGACAAGAATCTATTAGTACACTGGTCATCACGGGAGCGGCTCCTTATGGATATCACCCTTGGGAAAGTAATATTGAACTGATCGAACCCCGACTTGAGACGTTCGGCATTACCGACACCGAATACCATATTGCTCATGGCCTGGAAGACTGGCGCAAATGGGAAGGCAGTTACAGTGATTATGATGCCATCGTTATCATCTACTACTGGTCACAGGCACCGGAGCAAGAGCTCGAAAAGCTGGATCGATATGTCCGGCAGGGTGGAGCACTGGTCGTGGTTCATTCTGCATTGGCAGGGTTTTGGAAGCAGGATATTTTCGACGGGTGGACCGGCATCGCCTACCGCGAAAGAGACGCTGACTACGGCCACAACCTTGCATTCAATAAGGAGGGACAACGAATTATTCGATCACCCGGCGAAGGCGATGGTTCTGCACATGCTCCTATCGATACCTTCCGGATCGAAACCAAAGATCCCAATCACCCGATTATGCAGGGACTCCCTGAAACCTGGATGCAGGCACGCGATGAGCTTTATTATAATCTTCGTGGACCGAACACAAATATCCGCGTACTGGCTGTAGCCCAGGCACCAGACGGCACTTATGCTCCCCAGGCATGGGTTCGGAGGCATGGCAGTGGGCGTATCTTTTGTCTCACTCCAGGTCATCACGCTCCCGGAGCTTCTTCGGTAGGGTTTATTACACTGTTGGCCCGAGGTATCGAGTGGGCTGCAACGGGACAGGTTACAACGCCGATTCCCACAAACTTTCCCGGCACGAGAGAACCAATAACAGAACTGCCGCAATTCAACAGGTAGGCTTTTGGGTATGTGGACCCGCCGTCATTTGTTGAATCCCCGAATATCAAGATTTGAGAGCAGGCCTGTTCAAAAACCTGCCCCCCTTGGATTAATACCAAATGTCACCATGTTGTATAGACTGGATGCTCTCGGCCAGCCGATACAGATGGTTATTTGGCAGTGAATAGCCAGTAACTGTATATCTTATAGGAATTAATGTCGATTTTGATTTAAAGTCAATATAATTTTTTAAGCGATTACTTTAATGTCAGCAGGTTCGTCAGCATAAAATTTTATGGCGTCCATGGTGTATCCTGTAACATCTGCTTTGATCCTTCGGGGTTAATTACTACCTTCGGGAATCAAATAAATTTGTAGATGCAACAGGTCAGATATACATACAGAAATAGTATCCGTGGTATAACAACCCTTTTGCTTTTCCTGCTGGCAATGCATTTCTCAGGCTTACAGGGGTTGGCGGAAAGTACCGCTAATAACCTTGAGGCCGGATCGGTAGAGGTTGCAACGACCAGCGAAGGTGCTTTTACCTCCTCAGCCCGTCCGGAAGTGAATTCCGAGCTATTGCAGGGATATACTATTTCTCTCCAAGAAAAAGCTCACAATACCATATCGTCTTTGTTGTTTCTGAGTGAGGAGGAAAATGGAGAGTTTGATAAAAAGCGAATGCTGCAATTTCCTTACGGGATATTAGCTTTTCTTACGAACTCATCAGCTTTCCAGGGGTTTCCCGATACTACCTCCGCTCTTGACTTTATTCAGACCTTTGCCAACACCCACCTTTTAACGGTTGTTTTACTGCATTAGGCTTCCTCTCACCAACAGGAAAGCTCATTAACTCAATGATTAAGCAGTAAAACATTTTAATGGAAAAACTATTCAACAAAATACAATCACGCTGGGGAATTCAAGATTATCCTCACCTGGCAAAAGTGTTGTTGATTTTTGCAATAGCGGGTTTGACAGCTCTTTACGTTCGAACATTGGCCTTCCGATGGCTGGAATTTAATCAGCAGACCCCGCTCTGGGAAGAGGCTGTCGCCTGGGTGGTGTTTGTGATCCCATCCTACAATGTGGTACTGCTGCTATACAGTTCGTTGCTGGGTCAGTTTGACTTTTTCTGGCGTTTTCAAAGAGATAACTATCTAAGGATCAAGGATTTTGTGGTTGCCCTCTTGCCCAAATTTTGAGGCCTTTCCGCAAAGTTGCTCCGCGATATTTTAAGCCGGGACGTTTTAACCATGCTACTAAAATTCTATTTGTACGATTTTATCCCGAATATAAAAGGAGCACAAGGTGTATGCCCGGATCTGTAATAATTCAGAAAGTGAAAAAAGCGGAGCTTTGATTCTTGGAACTGCAGCCCAGTAGTAATTAATAAAACTAAGAGATATACTTAATTCTAAATTCAGGAAAAGTGGAAAATTCAACGCTTGTTACTTCAGTCAGACATTTCTTCAAGAAGGAGTCAGCTGCAGGGATGATGCTCCTTCTGGCCACTGTCGCCGCTCTAATAGTGGCCAACAGCCCGCTCGGTGAGCTTTATCACCACATGATGGAGCTTCATCTTTCGTTTGGCACCACCTCATTCATGCTCGATCACTCCCTGCACGAATGGATCAACGACGGTCTAATGGCCATCTTTTTCCTTTTGATTGGGCTCGAAATAAAAAGGGAGCTGAAATACGGCGAACTTTCAACCGTGCAGTCGGCCCTGCTGCCGGTAGTGGCGGCGTTTTGCGGGGCTGCGGTGCCGGCTGTCATCTATTGGGGATTGAACGGGGGAACGGAGTTTATGAGGGGCTGGGCCATCCCGATGGCAACCGATATCGCCTTTGTAATCGGTGTGATGGCGGTGTTGGGTTCAAGGGTGCCAGTTTGGGCCAAAGTGTTTGTGACCACTATTGCCGTTGTAGACGATCTTATAGCTGTGCTGGTTATCGCCGTCTTTTATACGGATCAGATCAGCATGCAGGCACTGGGTGTGGCTGGCATCTGCCTGCTGGTATTGCTGTTTTTTAATTATAAAAATGTGAACAAACTGAGTCCCTACCTGCTGGTGGGCGCTGTCATGTGGTGGGCAGTGCTGGAGTCGGGGGTTCACGCTACCATTGCGGGTGTGGTGCTTGGTTTCGCCATTCCGGCCAGCCGGGGATGGAGCCTGGAACAACTGGCCAGCTATGCCCAGGAAGGATTTGAGCTTTTCAAGCAGGCATCGGATGATGACTTGCCGGTCACGCGAGAGCAGGCCCTGCACCATATGGACGAGACGCTGGAGCACGCCGAGTCTCCACTTCACCGCCTGGAGCATAAATTGAGCACCCCGGTTTATTTCTTCATTATGCCGTTGTTCGCGTTTGCCAATGCGGGGGTGGAATTTAATCCCGAGGTGATGGCCCATGCCTTTGCCTCCACAATTAGCTGGGGCGTCATCCTCGGACTGTTTTTTGGGAAACAGATCGGTATTTTCGGAGGAACCTGGCTGATGACCAAACTCAATTTTTCAGATTTGTCAGATAACCGGGAAACCTGGAAAGTGGTTTACGGCCTCGGACTTTTGGGAGGCATCGGGTTTACGATGTCGCTGTTCATCGCCAACCTGTCATTCACGAGTTATGAACTGCTCGAATTTTCGAAAGTAGGTATTCTAACCGGTTCCCTGGTTAGTGGACTCTGTGGCTATTACTTGCTTAGCAGGCGACCTAAGTATGGGGCGGAAACCCAGCAGACCTATGACGTGCCGGAACAAAGTACGGCTGGAGAAAAGTTAGGCGATGAGTAGTGTTGTTATTAGGTAATTGGTAAAGTGGTTATTCGTTTCCGGCTGCAGGTAGTCAGCTAAATGGACATTTCCCAATTACAAATAATTGATAACTAATAACAAATCTGTTATCCATCTTTCTGCCCCGTCATGGCTCGTTCATAAGCCAGCAGAAAATCGACCACCCCGATGAATCTGTTGCTGCTGCCGTGGTGTTTGACCAGCAGTTCCTGTTCCCCGGTCTCAAGATAGCACCCTGGTGCACATTCTTTCGCTGATTAGCAAACACCTTGGCATAGGTGATCCCCAGTGTCACATAGGTATGTGCCCTTCGACGCATACACTATGTGGCGTACTACGCATAGCCTTTGCGTAGGGCTGACCTGGTTATTGTGGAGCTTGAGATCAAGGATATCCGGATAAAGAATCGAGAGCTTCGGGATATGAAGGCGGCATTGCTGGTTGGATTTATAGCCCTTTGTTGACCCACCCTCTACTACGCCCAAGGCTTCGTAGAGCAAGCTATATTTCCTCCCTAATTATCAGGGAGGGAAACCCCTTCAACTGGATTGAGATCCTTTTGAATGCTCTTGAGCGTTGTCTGTAGAATGAGTTTGAAAAGCACAGGTTTAATTTCGTGCATCAAGACTCAGCCAACGCATCTCTCCCTGCTGGTAGGGAGAGAACAAGAGAGGGTCACCCAAAGGCAGAAATATTGAAAGGCCCAGGTTTAGTTTCGTGCTCTAATCTAATCTAGTGTCAAGTCACATTAAAAGTTTCGGTTTGCATCGAAGAGGGTGCCCGGGGAACCCACCCCGCTTTTTTCGCAACAACCGCGAAAAAACCACCCCTCCCGGGAGGGGATTTATGAAATGCGTGTTCCCAGAAAATGAGAATGTGAATTTAAACCTACTGGACGTACTATCCCTTTTTGACTAAAACAGTAGTCTATTAAAAGCAATATTTCTTTCGTTTGATAACACATATTTAATCTAGAGCTTTTGTTTTATAACAAATAGGTAACCCACCTGTAACACTTCCCTAAATCCTGAACGATAGCTTCCTCACCAACCAAATTACCAGAACACAAAAGCTTTCAGGAAGGATATAATGAAACGTTACCTATTATTACTTGGATTTCTATCCATATGCATGGTGAGCCATGCGCAGGACTACCAGTTGCGGGGAAAGGTTATTGACACCGGTGGAGAAGCTTTGCCCGGTGTCAACATTATCAAAAAAGGTACTGCCGACGGTACTTCTACTACCATAGATGGACAGTACCAAATCAGTGTATCAGAAAGTGATACCCTGGTATTTTCATTCATCGGGTATGATACCCGCATCATCCCGGTGCAGGGCAGGCGAACCCTGAATGTGACCATGAGCCTGTCGACCAATGAGATGGGAGATGTGGTTGTCACTGCACTCGGTCTGACCCAGATTAAGGAGAAGATCGGGTATTCTACCCAGGAGATCGAAACGGCCTCCATTACCAACACCAATGCCCAGAACCTCGGAAATCTCTTTACAGGGAAAGTGGCCGGCCTTTCAGTAGACAATCCCACCGGCATGTTCCAGGAGGCACAATTTTCGCTGCGCGGGAAGGAACCGCTCATCGTTGTGGATGATATCCCGGTGGAGTCGAACCTGTTTGATATCTCCAAAAATGACATCAAGGAAATCAATGTGTTGAAAGGGACGGCAGCTTCTGCACTGTACGGCGCGCGTGGTAAAGATGGTGCAATCCTTATCACTACTAAAGATGCCCAGAGTGAAGGCCTGGTGATCGACATCTCCACCAGCACCATGGTATCGGCTGGGTACACTGTGTTCCCGGAAGCCCAGAAGGAGTACGGGAACGGTTCCAACGGACAGTATGAGTTCTGGGATGGCAAGGACGGCGGCATTGCCGACGGCGACATGATCTGGGGACCTAAGTTTGAAGAAGGGAAGAAGATTGCCCAGTGGAACAGTCCGATCCTCGATACCCAGACCGCTGAAACAATCGAATGGTACGGAACAGTCGAGGGAACCAAGTATGATGACAAGTCGCGCTACGAGCGGGTGCCGATTGCATGGGAATCGCACGACAACCTCAAGGAGTTTATGCGTCCGGGGATCATTCCCAGTACGGAATTTTCTGTTGCTTACGGGAGCGACAAAGCCAAGTATCGGTTTTCCGGGAATTATTCCTACCAGCAGGGGCAGGTGCCCAACACCTCACTCAGCCGGGGCGGTGTAAGCTTTGCCTCTACATTTGAGCTGAGCCCAACGGTAACGCTCGACAATAAGCTCACCTATAACAAGGTGTATTCTCCCAACTACCCGGCGTATGGCTACGGGCCGAACAACCATATCTACACACTGTTGGTCTGGCAGGGCACCGATGTGGATCCGGATGCGCTTCGAAACAATTTCTGGGTGCCCGGGCAGGAGGGGTACAATCAAGCCAACTGGAATTACGCCTGGTACAACAACCCCTATTTTGGGGCGTACGAGCGGAACCAGGAGTACAACTCCGACGTGTACCGCGGGCAGTTTAGTTTGAAATGGGACCTGATGGAAAACCTGTACCTGCAGGCGCGCACCTCGCTTAACAAAAATGACAAGTTTGAAGACCAGGAGCGCCCCAAGTCGTACCTTCGGTATGGCGATCCACGGGATGGATTTTACAAAACCTGGAATACGGCAGGGCTTTCCCTGGATAATGATCTCAGGGTGAATTTCCAGGTTGAACCGGCCTCTTTCCTGGCTGTCAACGTGAACGCCGGGGTCAACTCCTTTTACCAGAAGTATGAAGAGTATTACAATTCCACCGACGGACTCGTCGTGCCGGGCGTCTACAGCCTGAACAATACCAACCGGAATGTGCAGGCCTCCACCCTGCTGCGCAAGAAGGCGATCCGAAGTCTCTATGCCACACTCGATCTTGAGTTTGTCGATGCTTTCTACTTGAACCTATCTGGCAGAAATGACTGGTCGTCGGCCCTGCCGGAATCCAACAACTCCTATTTCTATCCTTCGGCTTCCCTTAGTGTGATGCTGTCGAATCTGGTGGATCTACCCAGCGGCCTCGACTACCTGAAGCTCTACAGCTCCTGGGCACGGGTATCCAGCGACCTTGATCCTGACTCCAACAATCCCTACCAGACGGTGGCCTACTACCAGAAGTCGGGCGATTACAACGGGAATCCCCAGCTTAAATACCCCTCCGGCATCGTAAATCCCAATATCGAACCGCAGCAGTCGATCTCTACCGAACTGGGTTTGTCAGCTGGAATCCTCAACAACCGGGTCGATTTCGACGTCACCTACTTCAACGTGGTGGATAGAAATCAGATCATTAACCTGCCGGTATCAGAGGCCTCCGGTTTCAACAGTCGAAAAGTGAACGGCAACGAGTATACGACCAATGGCTGGGAAGTGGTCGTCAACGCATATCCAGTAGAAACAAGCAATTTTAACTGGGGCCTCACGACCAACTGGTACACCTGGGTGCGCAAACTGACAAGCATCTATGGCGACCGGGAAACCTACAATAACCTTTCGGTTGGAGAGCGCGCTGACAACTACTATGCCACCGGCTGGATGAAGTCGCCGGACGGGCAGGTAATCCTGGATGAGAAGACCGGTCTCCCAACACGCGATCCGTTTCCCCAGCTGAAGGGGCATACCAATCCCGACTGGCGATACGGCCTGCAGAACAAGTTCCAGTACAAGGATTTCACACTGGATATCGGGATCGACGGTGCCGTAGGCGGGGTCATGCGCTCCCTGACCGTCGAAAAGATGTGGTGGGGCGGCAAGCACCCGGAATCTACCACCTGGCGGGATGAGGAATACGCTGCTGGAGAGCCGGTCTATGTTCCAGAGGGCGTAAATGTGGTGAGAGGCGAGCTGAAAACCGATGTCGATGGAAATGTGATTGAGGACACTCGCGTGTTCAAACCGAATGAGACCGCCGTGGGATGGCAGCAGTGGTCGCAGAACTATCCTTATCGCGCTGCGGTAACGCAGGATGAAAGCGAGAAATTTGCCAACATCTTTGACCGCAGTTACCTCAAGCTCAGGAATGTATCGCTGACCTACGATATCAGTGACCTCTTCAAAAATGCAGGTCTTAAAAAAGTCAGCCTGACCGCTTTTGGGTATAACCTTGCGATCCTTAAAAAGGCGATCATCATTGATCCCGACTTCGGTAACGACAACAACCTGCAGGACCCCTCGACCCGTTACGTGGGACTCAAGATAGATGCAAAATTATAACGAATATAGACTCCACAACTGTTTAAACACCTGTAAAATGAGAAATTTACTTCTGACAACATTAGCATTTGTACTCTTTTTATGCTCATGCGAAGACCTGAGCGTGATCGGAGAGAATCCCAACAACGTTTCGGAGACGCCGCCCCAGCTGCTGCTGACCCAGGTACAGGAAAACGCCTTCCAGGTGCAAGGCAAAAGTCCACTCTATGCCAGCCGGATTATTGTAAGTACGGCCGGTGAAAATGAGTTGCAGTACTTCAAGTGGAACCGGGGCGACTTTGATGAATACGATCGCCTGCGCAACGTCACTAAGATGATTGAGGAGGCGCAGCGCACGGAAAAGCCAGCGTACGAAGCGCTCGGGAAGTTTTTCCGCGCCTATTACTTCTATGAGCTGACCCTCCGGTTCGGGGATATCCCGTATTCGGAGGCGCTGTCCGGGGAATCAGATGCGATCTATGAACCCAAATTTGATCCGCAAAAACAGATATTCCAGGGGATACTGGATGAGCTGGAGGAGGCGAACGGCCTCCTGGAAGATGATGACATCATTGGGGGCGACATCATCTACTCCGGGGATGCGGCCAAGTGGCGCAAGCTTATCAACTCCTTCCGGCTCAAGGTGCTGATGACGCTCTCCAATAAAGAGGGCGATGCCGATCTTGATATCGAGAACCGGTTTGCCACAATTACAGAAAATGAGCCGATTATTTCCTCTGTTGACGAAAACGGGCAGCTGGAGTTTTTCGACCAGATCGGGAGCCAGTACGGCGAGTTCAATGACAGTGATTACGGCTCGGGACTGTATGTCGACTCCACTTTTATCCAGCGGCTGCAGGATCGTCAGGATCCGCGCCTGTTTATCTACGCCGACCAGACCAAGAATGCCAAGGAGCAGGGACTGGCCACCGACGACTTTGATGCCTACGAGGGCGGGAACCCGATCGGGCAGTACGGTAAGAACGACGACAAGGCGGCGGCCGGCAACATCTCCAAGGTAGACCTGCGGTATACCATCGATCCCACCAACGAACCCCATGTGCTGCTGGGTTACTCCGAGCTGCAGCTGATCCTGGCCGAGGCTCGCGTCCGGGGCTGGATCAACAGCTCAACGGCCCAGACCTATTACGAGAACGGGGTGAGAGCTAACTTCGAATTCTATAACCGACATGCCGAGGATTATGCTTCCTATGTCAACAGTCAAAGTGCGGATACCTACCTGCAAAATGCCGAAGTAGACTTTTCCAATGCCAGTTCCGATGAAGAGCGAATTCACCTTATCGTGATTCAGAAATACCTGCGCTCCTTCCTGCAGGGAGGCTGGACGCCCTATTTCGAGCAGCTCCGAACGGGCTACCCGGAACTACTCCAGCCGCAAAGTGGGACTCCGCCCAAACGGTGGATTTACCCACAGAGTGAGTATCAAAACAACAACCAGAACGTATCGGAGGCGATCAGCCGGCAGTTTGGTGAAGGGAACGACACCATCCGCGCTACACCCTGGTGACTGCAATAATTGTAAATAAACGGCCGATCATCAGCTTGGGAGCTGGTCCCGCACTGCTGATCGGCATAATCGGTATATCGAGAATGGCAAATTATTCCGATGGTTCTTTTGAACGGTAATACATTATTTACAGCGGATAGGTGTTGCTGGAATTTTAACATCTTTAAAAATGACATCTCAAAAATGAAAATGAATAAATACCTGGCAGTTTTAGCTTTTCTCCTCTTCCTAACACTTCTTCACTTTGATGACAACAGGCTCTATGCCCAGGATAACGGGGGCGAGCAAGATAAAGTAATCCTGATCACTCTGGACGGCCTTCGGTGGCAGGAGCTTTTTACCGGTGCCGATCCCAATTTGATTGCAAATAAGTCCTATGTCTCTGATAGTACATCTTTGAAAGAGAAGTTTTGGCGTGACAATCCCGAGGCCCGACGCAAAGCGTTGATGCCGTTTATCTGGAACCGAGTCGCTGAGATGGGCACGATACATGGCAACCGCACGCTGGGCAGTAAGGTGAACCTGACCAACAACATGGTGTTTTCCTACCCGGGCTATAACGAGATCCTCACCGGCCGGGCCGACGACGAGCGGATCGACAGCAATGACAAGATGAATAATCCCAATATCACTATCCTTGAAGAGCTGAATAACATGTCAGAATACAAGGGCAAGGTTGCAGCTTTCGGTAGCTGGGATGTGTTTCCCTATATCATCAATGAGGAGCGCAGTGGCGTGCCGGTCAACGCTGGGTTTGAATCGGCCCGCGGTGATAATCTCACCAGGATCGAGAGATTTCTTAACAAAGAGCAGCCGCGCACGCCGAGTCCATGGGGCTCTGTCCGCCTGGATATGTTTACTCATAACTACGCCCTGGAGTATATGAAGCGGAAGCACCCCGATATCGTGTACATCGCCTACGGGGAGACCGACGATTTTGCCCATGATGGCGACTACCAGGCCTATCTAAACTCCGCACACAGCACCGATTCTTTTTTGCGCGAGCTCTGGAATTACACACAGGAGGACCCCTACTACAAAGATCAAACGACTTTTATCATTACTACCGACCATGGCAGGGGCACCCAGCCGCTGTATACCTGGAGAAGCCACGGAACAGATATCGAAGGCGCCGAACAGGTGTGGCTGATTATGTACGGGGCACAGATTGAACCGGAAGGCGAAGTGAAGAGGCAGGAACAGCTTTACTCCCCGGAAGTAGTTGAGATTATCAAATCAATTACATTTTAACATACGCACGATTTCTATTTGTTATAAAAAAGGGAAACGACGTTCAAGTCGTTTCCCTTGCTTGTTACCTAGGGTATAGGGTATATAGTTCACAACAGAGTATGTGAACGGCTCGTAGCTAAGATCTGGCAGACTGTTTGATCAGCCCCACCGGAATTGAAAGAAAATATTGTTGTAATCTTACCGCTGTGTTACCTGTCTGCAAACAGATCTGGCACCATAAAAGCCGGAGTACTTATACACTTGTCGGCTTAGTACGTTAACGGACATTGTTTGTTGTCCACGACCATTCTTGTATTCCATCAGTCTTGGACCGCCGTGCTCTGGGTTGGGCAGATATGCGATCATGAAGGATTTCACAATCGGTGCTCTGGATGTTATTACGTAATACTGCTTATTATACTTGATAACAGCTGCGTGAATTCCATTACCCATACAGATGCGTTCTATACTATACGCGGGATCAGCCGTAGTTGATATTGAAAGCGCGAGAGTTAAGATTATCCAAGTCATTATTACCTCCTGATTTATTTATACTGATTCACCCAATAGTCTGAAACCATTGATAAATCACGTGAGCACCTCTGCTGTAGTAAGTAGTACTGGTATTTTGGATCAGGCTTAACCAAGAACTATTTATTTTTGACGAGCGGCACCTACTTTGATCGTTTAAGCCGTCGCAACCAGTGAGTTTTAAGTAAGTTATGTTCCAGCTGCGGCGACTTGAAACCTATACGGGGATTTCGTTAAAAAGTTCTGTGGTGCGTGTTCACTTTGTAATACTACCTGATTATCTCTTGCAAGGACGAAGGTCAGTTAGTTTCATATTAGTCCTTTTCTCTTGAAATCAAGCATAATTATGAAATTATTTCATCTGATAATTTATTATCAGGACGTTTCCGTATTGTAAGATGCTGTTTTTATTTGGTTTACCATTAATTTGTATTAAATTTTATTTATGGTAAATACCCATTTTTAAGTAATTGGGAGTGTGAGTTTTGGGCGCAGGATATAACATAATCAAGGAGCGATGGAGTACGTTTTTTCCTCCCGATAGAACTTCGCAGATAGATGTCTCACTGGATGAGTTAATTAAAATAGAGAAACGGACTTTACTGCCTGCTCCTTACTTCTTCGTGTTTTTTGATTTTGAATGTTCTGACCTTCTCTATTCGAGTCCTGAAGTTAAAAAGATATTAGGACTTGAGCGTGACGTGGTAACCAAGAGCCAGGAAAGTATTTTTGAGCTAATCCTGGAGGATGAAAAGCCCGCCGTTGTTGATCAATCTCTCATAATACTAAATAACTTCTTCAGTAAAGGGAGAAAAGAATTCAATAATCGGGTGTTTATACAGGAATACCGGGTGCAAACCCTGTGGGGTGATGTTATAAATATTTTACACCAAAATGAGGTTGTAGCGTTCAGTGAGAATGATTTCCCCAAAATTTTGAAAGCCCGGTTTATTGATATGAGTTGGCTCTGCAAAGAGAAGATGGATCGCGTGGTTAAACTGTACGTCTACAATAAAAAGATTAATGATATAGAGTTTTATTGGGAGCAGAAAGTGGACACTAAATCATGCCTGCAATTGACTCCCCGCGAGAATGAAATTCAGGAATATATTAATCACGGATTTACTTCTGATCAAATTGCAAGTGAACTAAACATCAGTGTTGAGACAGTAAAAACCCATCGAAAGAACATCAAAGCCAAAAGGTTTGATGACTGAAAATGATGACTTGTTTGATTCCTACAAAGCTCTCTGGGAATCGGGAAATCGAAGAGGAACGCACCAAGTGGCTTTAGAGGACGTTCAGGAGTTGCTAACCCGTTTTGGTAGTGGGTTTGGGCCATTCTCGTATGTAGTTCAAGACTACAGCTCAGCAGATTTTTTATATGTTGGTGATTGCATAGAGCAGGTCTTGGGGTACCCGGCTGAGCTAATGTATGAGATGGGCGCAAGATTTTTCTTGGAAAAGTTGCTCATCAAAGAACACAGCAAGCTTCACTTTAAACTGTCTAAAGCGGCCTGGGAATATGTCCACCAGATGCCGCCTCACCAGATGTTGATGACATCCGCTAATTTTGACCATATTTCACGGAAAAAATCGGGAGAACTGGCACGTACGCTCACCCGGCAAATTGTGGTCCGGCTCGACGATGATCAAAAGATATGGCTCTGTTTGGCCTTATTCACTGACATATCACATCTAAAAACGCCAGATATCAATGATCCTCCTCAGGTATCTATGTTTATCCCAAAAACAAACGACATGCTGGTCTACAATAGTGCTTCTGAAAGCATGATCAACCTGGATATTCTTACAAACAGGGAGAGAGAAATCTCACAGCTTTATGCGGCAGGTAAATCATCCGGAGAAATAGCCGATGAGCTGTTCATTAGTGTGTATACGGTACAAACACATCGTACTCATTTACTGGAAAAGACCGGCTGTAAAAACCTGGCAGAACTAATACATTTCTCCAAGTGTCACATGATAGGCTATTGAATTTTTATTTCCCAAATTCGTTTCAGGTATTATCATGCCATTGGACACTTGTGGTAATAGTTTTAAAACTTTCTTTTAACTTATAAGCCTATGGACCAAAAACATTTTCATATTAAAAATATGGTGTGTAGCCATTGCGCTGAAGTGCTGGAGGAAAAACTGATCGATGCCGGCTTCGAGGTGCAAAAAATTGAGCTCGGCGAGTTGCTCCTTGCTGAACCTGTGGATGAAGTTGACTATAGCCGGCTGGTGTCAGTTATAAGGGACAACGGGTTTGATCTTATCGACGATGAAAACAGCCGTATAGTGGAAAAAATAAAACATTATATCATACAACAGGTTCGTTCGGGACAGCCCCTCGAGATGAATCTTTCGGAATATCTCGCTGAAAATATCCAAAAGGATTACCAGCAACTCAGTCGGCTTTTCTCTGCAGTGGAGGGTAAATCCATTGAGCGCTACTTCATCCTGCAAAAAATTGAACGGGCCAAGGAGCTGATCGTCTATGATGAAAAAACGCTTAGCGAAATTGCCCTGGAGCTCGATTACAGTAGCCAGCAGCACTTCTCGCGCCAGTTTAAAAAAGAGACCGGACTTTCCCCCTCCCATTTTAAAGAAGTCAAGGAAAACAAGCGGACTTCTATCGATCAGCTGTAATTTGGGAAAACACTTGACTCTCGACCATGGTACAGGCCTTATATTTCAAGTGAATCACTAATTTGAAATAAAAAAGGACCATTATGCCACTTAAAAAAGGAGAAGTCTATCAATGTCCAGATGAAAACTGCGGGTGCGAGATTACTGTTACGAAAGGTGCACCCAGTGATTGTTCGGGAACTCAAAATCCAACATGCTGTTGTGGTAAAACCATGGTTAAAAAAGAGTAAATTTATGGCAGCTGGGATATAAACCGGCTGCTTAAATAAGCTCCAGTGGGCTTTTAAATTCCAGTTAAGCATTAAGAAGATGAGAGAAGACAGAGAAAAGAAGTATGAGGGGATAACTACGTTTAAGATTGGTGAAGTGGCACGAAAAGCAAATGTCAATAAAGAGACCGTGCGTTATTATGAAAAACGTGACCTGATCCCCAAACCCGACCGCCGACGATCCGGATACCGTATTTTTACTCAGCGTCATATCGACCAACTCAGGTTCATAAAACGAGCCCAGGAGTTGGGTTTTACGCTTAGTGAAATTAAGGAACTGCTGGAATTGCGGATGGATGAAGGCACAACGTGCAATGAAATAAAAGCAGAGGCCGAGAAAAAGTACCGGGATGTGGTTGACAAAATGAACGATCTTCAGCAAATAAAAGAAACACTGTTAGAGTTGATTGACAGCTGCGATAAAAACGGTCCAATAGGTGAATGTCCTATTCTTGAAGCGCTTGAAGGAGAAAATGAAACCGGTAGAAACCTGAGATGAAAGACGATCAACCCAACATTAAATATGAATCTACGATCACCTGTCCGCAATGTGGCACCTGTTCGAAAGAAACAATGCCTGCCGATTCGTGCCAGTATTTTTGGGAATGTCCCGGTTGTGGAAACCTGTTGAAACCGGAGAAAGGTGACTGCTGCGTGTTCTGTTCATTTGGAGACCACCCATGCCCGCCTGTTCAACGCGGTAATAGCTGTTGCTAACATAATCCTGCACAAGATTTACATAAAGATGTAAGAGCAATTTCTGAATATGGGGTATCTTTGGATAGATTGTAATATCCAAGAACTGAAATAGCAGAATGGTATCATTCCTCACAAAGTATAAAGAAGCTGCCGCCAGCGCATTATTGTTGGTCGCGGCATTAATTTTAGAGCATGCTTTCTCTTTCCCGAACCAACATTATGTGTACCTGACACTGTATGGACTTTCCTATCTGGTGGTTGGCGGTCCGGTGTGGATGAGTGCATTCAGATCTATTAAAAAAGGGACCATTTTCAGCGAATTTCTGCTGATGGGCATCGCCACGGTTGGGGCTTTTGCAATTGGTGAATATGCCGAGGGTGTGGCTGTAATGCTTTTTTATATGATCGGCGAATACGCACAAAGCAATGCTGTTCACCGGGCGCGGCATTCTATTAAAACACTCATCGACCAGCAGCCCGATGTTGCGATGGTTGAACGAGATGGAGTGGCCCTAATGTTGCACCCTTCCAAAGTCAAGGTAGGTGAAGTTATTCAAGTCAGGCCGGGCGAAAAGGTGCCGCTGGATGGCGAACTGCTTACCGAAAAAGCTTCGTTCAACACGGCGGCACTGACGGGCGAATCCAAGCCGATGTCGAGGAAGTCAGGCGACGAAATATGGGCGGGATCCATCAACCAGGATCAGCCGGTTCGCATCAAAGTGACCAGCAGGCATGAGGATACCAAGTTGTCCAACATCCTGGAGATGGTACAAGAGGCTGCCCAGCGAAAAGCCCCGACGCAGCGGTTTATGACCAAATTTGCCCGGGTGTACACCCCCATTGTGGTGTGGCTGGCAGTGGGATTAACGTTTCTGCCCTATCTGATGGTTGACACCTACCTGTTCCAGGAGTGGTTTTATCGCGCTCTTGTCTTTCTGGTAATTTCATGTCCCTGTGGACTGGTGATATCGATTCCGCTCGGCTATTTTGGTGGAATTGGAGCGGCTTCGCGCAACGGCATACTGCTCAAGGGTTCGGATTACCTGGATCAGCTCAGAAAAATGAAGACCCTGTTTTTGGATAAAACCGGAACGCTCACGGAAGGTAGTTTTGAGGTTCAGGAGATCCACCCGGTAAATGGATACAGCAAAGAGGAGCTTTTGCAATTGGCCGCCTCACTGGAACAACAGTCCACTCACCCCATCGGCAAGGCGATCTTGAACCGAAGCAATGGGCAATTGCTGCACGATGTGGAGGGGCAGCAGGAGATCTCCGGAAAGGGACTCAAAGGTCGAATCGATCAACGTGAAGTGCTCCTCGGAAACCGGCAGTTGTTAGTGGACAACGGCATCAAGATTCAAGCCAATGGATTTAGTGATCCCAACACCTATGTATACCTGGGGGTTGACGGGAAACACGCAGGTACGATCAGTATTGCCGATCGCATCAAAGAGGACAGCAAGCAGGCGATTGACAAGCTCCGATCCCTGGGTGTTAATGAGCTCATCATGCTTTCTGGTGATAACCAGGATGTCGTTGATCATGTGGCCGGGAAACTTGGGCTGGATGCGGCCTATGGAAGTCTGCTCCCCGACCAAAAGTACAAGCACGTGGAACAAGCGTTGCACCCGTCCAAAACAGTGGGCTTCATCGGTGATGGTGTGAACGATGCCCCGGTCATCACACTGGCGGATGTCGGTATCGCCATGGGTGGTATCGGCTCGGATGCTACCGTCGAAACGGCCGATGTGGTCATTCAAACCGATCAGCCGTCAAAAATTCCGGTTGCCATCGATATTGCCCGCTTCACCCACCGTGTGGTCTGGCAGAATATCGGCTTTGCCCTGGGAATCAAGGTGCTCATTATGGGGCTGGCGATGGTGGGCTTTGCCTCAATGTGGGCCGCAATTTTCGCCGATGTGGGCGTAGCACTGATCGCTATCGCAAATGCAATCCGTATCCAAAATAAGTTCTCAGATTCGTCAAGTTGGGGGCTAAGTGGTTCATCCTCTCAAGGGTTATCCTCTGAAGCACCCGCCACCTGTTGTGATGCTTGTTGATTGGAAATACGTTGAGGTTGAAATGTTGAGCCGTTGAATGGTCGAGCAGGGAAACTTCAAAGTTGATGTGTACCGGCCTTTCTTCGTTGGGAGGCAGTTGCACTCCCGACCTAGGAAATACGAAGGATCAATTGCCCTGCTGACTACGGTCAAATGGTCTGTATGACTACCGTCAATTACTCATTTTGACTACCGTCATACTGCCTGAATGACTATCGTCGAATAGCCAATGTGACGATAGTCAAATAGATCATATGACTACGTCATGAAGGCTGTACGACGCCGTCGCATAGCCTTTACGACGGCGTGACGTGGTTATTTTGGCCTTTTACACACTTCACTACTGAATAACAGGTAATGGGCGGTTGGAGTATCTTATGGGTTGAAATAATTTCAGTTAAATTCATTCTTCATAACAGTAGATGCTTCATCCCTGGCTTTAAATTCTTACCTTCGCTATCCCAAACCATTCAGCCCAAATCAATTCAAAAATACTATGCGCCTCGAAACCAAAGCCATTCACTCCGGACTCGATGTTCTCAAGGAATCAATAGCCGTTGTCCCCCCACTGAATACGAGTACAATTTTTGAACACGATCAACAAGGGTCCCAGCCCGGTGATCTTAACTACACGCGGGCGCAGAATCCCAATCGGGCCCAGTTGGAAGCTTTGATAGCAGATCTGGAAGAGGGGGAGGCTTGTGCCACGTTTTCTTCGGGGGTTGCTGCTGCAGCAGCCGTGTTCCAGGCCCTCGAACCTGGTGATCATGTGATTATGCCAGAGGATGTTTACCACGGCAATCGTCAGCTGATGAAGCAGCTGATGACTCCCTGGGGGCTGCAATGTGATTACGTAGATATGACGGATCTCAACAAGGTTGAGGATGTCATTAATAGTGACACCAAGCTGCTTTGGATCGAGACGCCGTCAAACCCAATGCTTTTGATCAGTGATATTGCCGAACTTTGCAAGCTGGCCAAGTCGAACGACCTGCTGGTTTGCGTTGATAACACCTGGCCAACACCGGTCAACCAGCTGCCGTTGGAGCTGGGAGCGGATCTTTCTCTGCATTCCACAACCAAATATTTTGGAGGTCACAGCGATATTTTGGGGGGAGCTGTGGTAGCCAAACAGGAAGAGGGTATATTTAAACGAATTCGTCAAATTCAAATTACCGCTGGCGCGGTACCTTCTCCACGCGATTGCTGGCTGCTTTCCCGCAGTATTCGCACTCTACCCTACCGGATGCGGGGGCATAACGAAAATGCCGGTCACGTGGCCCGGTTTTTACAGGACCATCCCAAAGTGGACAGGGTATTTTATCCTGGGCTCGAGAGCGATCCCGGTAACGAAATTGCCAAAAACCAGATGAATGGATACGGAGGTATGGTTTCCTTTCTCTATTCCGGCAAAAAGGAACAGACGATCCGTGCCGTCGGTCGTTCCGAGTTAATTTTACGCGCAACCAGCCTGGGCGGGGTCGAAAGTACATGGGAGCACCGACGCAGCAGTGAAGGGGAAGATTCCACTACCCCGCAGAATCTTATTCGAATCAGTGTGGGACTGGAACACCCCGAAGATCTCCTTGAGGATTTGGGAAAGGCATTGGGATAGGGGGTGTTTTTAAACTAATAGGTTCACTATTATGAATGATAGGCTGGATTACAGTTAATTTTTTTAGGCACAAAACCGGTATGTGGCTTAATTTTAGTTTTATATCTGGTCTTCCAAAGGTAATAATACTATCCCCTGTTTATCTGGTATAAACGCATGTTTTAACCTTGAAACAGACTCTTTATTCGCTAAGCAATACCTGAGACTGCTATTTTGAACTCATTTCATTAATTCCCATCTTTGACTGCTGATTTTCTACACAATTTTGAAGATATTTTAGAGCATAAACCTAACAGACATAATCCGGAAGCAGCATGGCCAGAGTAGAAGTTGAAATGCCCCAGATGGGCGAATCGGTAATGGAAGGCACCGTCATAGAATGGGCCAAAAATGTAGGGGATGAAATTGAAGAAGATGAGACTCTCCTTGAAATAGCTACCGACAAGGTAGATACCGAAATTCCTTCCCCAAAATCGGGTATCATTGTTGAAATTTTAGCCGAAGAAGGCGATACCATTGAAGTGGGACAGGTTATCGCTGTCATAGAAACCGACAAGGAAGCTGCAGAGTCGGTTAGTGGCAATGGCCAGGCTGACACGGAGGAAACAGAAGAAACAGAGACGGAAGCTGTAGCCGAAGATACCATTGATGAACAGGCAGAAGAGCAGGCTCCTGCTGCCACAGCCCAGGCCGGTGATGGCGAAGGCGAGCGGCTGGAAGTGACTATGCCCCAGATGGGCGAATCGGTCATGGAGGGCACTGTTATTGAATGGGCAAAAAGCGTGGGCGATACGGTTGAGGTGGATGAGCCCCTGCTCGAAATTGCGACGGATAAAGTAGATACCGAAATTCCATCTCCGCACGCCGGAACGTTGGTTGAGATTTTAGCTGAAGAGGGCGATACGGTAGAAGTGGGACAAGCAATTGCCATCATCGCGACTGGCAAGGTGTCTGCCACACCAAAAGATACTGAAACTACTCCGCCTGAATCTACGGAGTCGGCTCCTGCAGAAGAAGAGCAAGAGCAGCCGGTGGCAGCCAGCGCCAATGGTGCTGTCGCCGAGGGATCGGAACCGCAGCGCATCGGCAGTGACGGGCGTTTCTATTCGCCCCTGGTTCGATCCATCGCTAAAGAAGAAGGTATTACCCAGGAAGAACTGGAAAGCATTGAAGGGTCCGGACAGGGCGGCCGCGTTTCCAAAGAGGATATTATGGCGTACCTGGAGGATCGGAAAGCCGGCAAGACTGCGACACAAGAAACACCGGCATTATCAAAACCAGCCAGTTCCGGCAAAGAGCAATCCATATCGGCTGGAGAGTTGAATGTGCAGCGGCCCTCCCAAAATGTTGAGATCCTCAAGATGGACCGGATGCGCAAAACCATTGCCGAGCATATGGTTCGCTCCAAACAAACTTCGGCACACGTAACCACATTTGCGGAGGCGGATGTAACCAATCTGGTGCGATGGCGAGAGGCCAACAAGAAAGAATTTTACGAACGAGCCGGAATCAAACTGACATTTACTCCGCTGTTCCTCGAAGCATTTATACAGGCGATCCGTGAATTTCCGCTGATCAACAGCTCGGTGGATACCGATAACGACCAGATTTTATTAAAGCGTGATATCAATTTTGGTATTGCTGTGGCATTGGGTGAAGGTGGCAAGGGTGGACTGATTGTGCCGGTCATAAAGCAGGCCCAGGACAAGAACCTGGTGGGGCTGGCCAAAGAAGTTAGTGAACTTGCCAAGAAAGCGCGTACCAAAAACCTGAACCCGGACGATCTCGTCGGTGGAACCATTACACTGACAAACTACGGCAGTGTGGGTAACCTGATGGGAACCCCGATTATAAACCAGCCACAGGTGGCTATTGTGGGAACCGGCGTCATTGAAAAACGGCCGGTTGTGATGGAGACGGACGGCGGTGATGTCATTGCGATCCGCCACATGATGTACCTCTCCATGAGCTACGACCACCGCATCATCGACGGTGCACACGGCGGAGCATTCTTGAACCGGGTGACCGAACTGCTTGAGAATTTCGATACCGACCGGGCTGTATAATTAATGATTTACAGCAGGACGAGCAGGGAAGTACAATCAAAACAAAAAAAGTAATTGTAAAGCGGCATGACTATCGTGCCGCTTTTTCTTTGTCTTTCGTTGAACTATGGAAGCGATAAATTCAATTGAGGAAATTCGTAATCGCCTCCGCTCGCTAAAAGAGCAGGGCAAAACAGTGGGCTTTGTTCCCACCATGGGCGCACTGCATGAAGGGCATCTGTCGTTGATTCGCATCGCAAAGGAGATGGCTGATGCAGTGGTGGTGTCGATTTACGTAAATCCCGAACAGTTTGGGCCTGATGAAGATTACGACCAGTATCCCCGTCAGCTTGAAAGTGATCTCGAGATATGCAGGGAGGAAGGGGTAGAAGCTGTTTTCGCTCCCAGTGATGAGATCATGTATACCGATAAAAAATTTATCCGGATCGAGGTGGACGAGCTAAAGGATCATATGGACGGGGCCTCTCGACCGGGTTTTTATGAGGGGATTCTGCTGGTTGTGAACAAGCTCTTTAACATTATAGAGCCGGATGTAGCTGTCTTTGGCCAAAAAGATATTCAGCAGTACCGAATCCTGGAACGCATGGCGCTGGAAATGAATCACGGCGTGGACATGGTTATGGCACCGATTAAACGCGCAAATGACGGGCTGGCCCTGAGTAGTCGTAATGCCTACCTGAGTGAAGAAGAACGATTGCAGGCCCCGGCATTGTTTAGGTCACTCCGGTATGTGGAAAAACAGATCAAAGACGGGGTTACAACTCCCAAGTTGCTCATAGATCATCAAAAAAGTGAACTTCAGGCAAAAGGTTTTAAAATTGATTATTTTAATGTGTTTACGCTCGAAGAGATGGCTCCTGTTGAGAAATTGACAGAAGGGCAAACATATATTATTGCCGGGGCCGTTTACCTGGGGACAACGCGATTGATTGACAACCTGATTATTGAATTTTAGTATTTTCTGATTATGAAATTGACGATGTTCAAATCCAAGCTGCACCAGATGAAGGTGACTGAATCAAATCTTCATTACGAAGGCAGTATAACTATTGATCAAGACCTGCTTGATAAGGCAGGAATCCTACCTTATGAAAAGGTGCAGGTTCTGAATATCACTAACGGGAATCGCCTGGAAACTTATACCATTCCCGGCGAACGGGGAGCCCGAACGTGCTGCCTTAACGGGGCGGCCGCTCGACTTACCCAGGTGGGCGATCGCATCATCGTGATTTCATATGCTGAAATGACACCGGAAGAGGCTAAACAGCACAAACCCAAAGTAGTGGTGGTAGACGAAAACAATGAGCCCAAAACCATTGTCGATGAGACCGAATACGCCACCAGTTATGACCTGGAAAAAGGAGTTGTGGATAATACTATTAATAAAGAGTCATAACGCTTCTTCATTTTTTTAATCAGGGGTTGTAAAAAGCTTACACTTTTTTATCCTTTTTGTAACTTGGCTTTCATTTCAGTTGTAGACTAATTATCCTTTGATCACGTTAACATCATGAGTCAGGTCCTGCTGCCGATAATATGTCGGGCGGTTGCATGGAGAGATCTTCAAAATTGGTTCAGAATTGATACAGTATTAGCACCAAGTTGTTCTGTATTCTTCTGTGTATCTAACTCAAATCGTGTATTCACTGAATTATGAATTTTCTACAAGATAAAAAATACCTTTACTTGGGCGGTGGCCTTGCGTTACTATTCATCTTTTGGATGGCGTTGGGAACTGAGTCGAGCGACGCACCGGTTATTTATACAACAGCTAAAAAGGGAACATTTGAAGTCACGGTAACAACCTCCGGGGAGTTGCGTGCCAAAAATTCCACAAGCATTCGTGGGCCGGAAGGCATCAGGGAGTTCCGGATTTATAATGTGCCTATCCAGCGATTGGTACCAGAAGGGACAGTGGTTGAAAAGGGAGATTTTGTGGCAGAGCTTGATCGATCGGAAATTTCCAGCAACTACCAGGATCAGCTGCTGGAGTTGGAAGAAGAGGAATCAGCCTATGAAATTGCCCAGCTGGACAGTTCACTAACCCTTTCGGAAGCACGTGACAACCTTGTGAACCTGGAATATGCCCTTGAAGAGGCCGAAATAGCAGTCGAACAGTCAAAATATGAATCACCGGCTGTACAGCGACAGGTGCAGATCGATTATGAACGGGCACAACGTGAACTTCAGCAGGCTCGAAAGAACTATAGAACACGAGTTCAGCAGGAGGTGGCCACTCTGCGGGAGATTGAAGCAGATCTGAAACAGGAACGCCGCGAGGTTCAGAGAATCCGCGAGATTATGGAGCGATTTACGATCTATGCCCCGGAAAACGGTATGGTTATCTACAAGCGAAACCGGGATGGTAGCAAAATCACGGAGGGAAGTTCCATTAGTGCTTGGGATCCCACCGTGGCAGAACTTCCCGATTTCAGCGTGATGAATTCTGTTACCTTTGTTAACGAGGTGGATATCCAAAGTATTCGATCTGGTCAAAAAGTGGATATCGGCCTGGATGCGATGCCCGAGAAAAAACTAACAGGTGTGGTAACCAGTGTGGCCAATATCGGGGAACAGCGTCCTAATTCTGATTCCAAGGTATTCCAGGTAATCATCGAGGTTAATGAGCCTGATACCACACTTCGTCCTTCGATGACCACCAGTAACACAATCCACGTAAACACACTGGATGACGCACTTTTCGCCCCATTGGAGACCATCCATACCGTTGATTCTCTTAACTATGTGTTCAAGCGAGATGGAATGGATGTGATTATGCAGCAGGTCGTTTTGGGTATGATGAACGACAATGATGTTGTTATTAAAGAGGGCGTGGCGCTTAATGATCAGCTATATCTTTCAACCCCCGCCGACACGGCTGGAATTGCCCGTCAGCATCTGCCCGCTGAAGTTCTTGACCAGTATAAAAAGCAGGAAGAACTGGAGACGCCTGACAATTCAGCCGGGGAACAGCAGGAAATATCGGAAGACTTTCCACAACGCGGTAATGCGGGCAACCCAGCCGGTGGTCAACAGTAAGCAATCCCTATTCATAATTAAGGAGCGTTATTTTGCTACAGATTATACTATATAACCTGGATATCGCCCTGGATGCGATACGTCAAAACAAGATGCGGTCATTTTTGACTTCACTCGGTATCATTTTTGGGGTGGCATCTGTGATTGCTATGCTGGCAATCGGTCGCGGGGCGCAGGAGGAAGTGCTGAGCCAGATGAAGCTACTGGGCACCAACAACGTGATCATTCAACCGGTAGTGCAACAGGTTGAAGGTGAGGTTACGCAGGGAGCAGCTTTGCAACAGGAGAAAAACAAATACTCTCCGGGCCTCACACTGGCCGATATGCAAAGTATAAAAGAGATAATTCCACAGGTTGCTTATGTGAGTCCGGAAATTATTTATGAAACCTCTTTCATCAGAAATGGCCGGATGCGTTCCGGTAAACTGGTTGGGGTGAATAAGAACTATTTTGATATCAATAATTTTGAAATCGTGCAGGGAGGGAAATTCTCCGATCTGCAGCTGGAGGATTCGGAACCGGTGTGCATCATTGGTTCCGATGTGCAAACAAGATTTTTTGCCGGTGAAGATCCGGTCGGTAAAAGGATCAAGGCGGGGAATGTTTGGTTAACTGTAGTTGGAGTGCTAGGTAAAAGGGAACTAACTACCGAAAGCATTCAAAACCTGGGCATCCGAAATTACAACCTGGATATTTTTGTACCGGTGACTTCGGCATTGTTGAGATACAAAAACCGGTCGCTGGTGACCGGGCAGGAGATACAGCAGGCCGCCGCCCAGCGAAATGAAAATAATGACAACCAGAACAACACGAGTAGCTCCAGCAGCCAGTCTACGGTGAACAATTACCATCAGATTGATAAACTCATTGTGCAGGTTACCGACACACGATACAGCGTGCCGATCGCCGAGATCATCAGGAATATGCTGCAGCGTCGCCACAACTCGGTAATCGATTTTGAGGTGATTGTACCCGAGTTGTTGCTGAAACAGGAACGGCGCACGCAGGAAATTTTTAACATTGTACTATCCTCAATCGCCTCGATATCGCTCATTGTGGGAGGCATCGGGATCATGAATATTATGTTGGCTTCTGTTGTAGAGCGTTACCGAGAAATTGGCGTACGGCGCGCGGTGGGAGCCCAAAAGCGGGATATTCATTTACAGTTTTTGACCGAAGCACTTGCCATCAGTATTACCGGGGGACTGATCGGCATTTTCCTTGGCATCGCTTTTAGCTACCTGATCGAAATGACAGCTGGAATCCTGACGATTGTTTCTTTGATGTCCATACTGATTTCTTTCGGTGTAGCGATGGCTATAGGAGTTATTTTCGGGTTCTTCCCCGCTAAACGAGCAGCCGAACAAGATCCAGTACACGCATTACGTCATGAATAATATGATCAAGAAAATTACTCTCCTCGCTTTACTGTTGGCATTATTTTCGGGAACATCAACGGCACAGTCTGGCCAGAGTTTGGGCACGCTAACTCTGCAGGAGTGTATCGATATTGCCCAAGAACAGAGCCCTGTTGCCCAGGCCGCACGGTATGCCTTGTCGGCCAGCCGCTGGGAGTTCCAATCATATAGAGCTGACCTGTTGCCGGGGTTATCGATCACTGGTGATGCCCCCAATTTTAATAAAAGCATTTTTTCGAATGTCCTCGATGACGGGTCTGTAACGTTCTCATCCCGGCGTCAATCTGAAGCTTCTACTACGGTATCAATCGACCAAAATATTTTGCAAACCGGTGGACGGTTGTCAGTTTCTTCCGGGATAACACGACTTGGAATTTTTGAAAATGAAAACACGTATCTCTGGCAGAGTACTCCCCTTGTGCTTGGTTTCCAACAACCCATATTCGGATTTAACAGCTTGAAATGGCGCACCCGCTTGGAACCGCTCCAATATGAAATTTCCCAGAAAGAATATGTTGAAGATATGGAGGGCTTGGCCGTTATGGTTTCCGAGCGCTTCTTTGATGTTCTATTGGCCCAGATTAACCTTGAAAATGCCGAATTTAATGTAGCGCGTAACGATTCAATCTACCAGATTTCACAAGGCCGTTACAATGTGGGAAGTATTGCTGAAAACGAACTGCTGCAAAGTGAGCTGGCCCTGCGAAATGCCGAGGCTGAATTGACAAGGTCACGGTTAGAGTACGACAGAAGTCTCAATGAATTTAAGATTATCCTCGGCTATCCCACCTCGTTGGAACTGGACATAACGCCACCGGAGCAACTCCCGGAGCTGGATATCAGTGTTGAACAGGCCAAGGAACTGGCGATACAAAACAACAGTGAGGCGCTCAACTACCGCTTGAGTGAGCTGCAGGCTGACCGCGATTATGCCCAGGCGCAAAGTGAGAGTAATTTTACTGCAACGCTGGTAGCCAATTACGGGCTGAATCAAACGTCTTCAGAGTTTTCACAACTGTATGAAAATCCAGAGAACCGCCAGTTCATTACTGTGGGATTTGAAGTGCCGATTTTTAACTGGGGAAAACAAGAGGCACAAATCAATGCTGCCCGAAACCAGCAGCGGGAGGTTGCCAACAGCATAGAATTTCAACGGCGCCAGTTTAACCAGCAGGTGGAGTACACTGTCAGCCAGTTCCTGCAGCTTAAAGATCAGGTGCTGCTGGCCGCCCAGTCCGACACCATCGCCCAAAGGCGATACAATGTAGCCCAGAACCGGTACCTCATCGGAAAGATTGATATAACGAATCTCTTCATTGCGCAGAATGAGAAAGATGCGGCGCGCCAGGAGTATATCCGGGCCCTGCGGGACTTCTGGACCGGCTGGTATGAACTGCGTGAACTTACGCTTTATGATTTCCAGGACGGGGAGCCGATTCGTTACAGCACCTATTGATGGGACATGCAGGGTTTCTTGTCACAGCTAGTGAATGATTCTTGAATCGTGATATAATAGCTCAGAGTGTGCCAAAATTTCCAGCATCTGAGTTTTATTCCTCTTTCACATTCCTTTTATTGCCTTATCTAAATTTCGGGAACCTGTAATCACTTCTTTAATCTTGAAGGAAGACATTACATATTTAATGGGGAATAAAGGACGGCAGAGTAGATGAGTATTAGGGAACGTGTGCTGCCTTCCAAAGAGGAAGGGTTAGGGACTTTTGGCGGGGTATTTACTCCCAGTATCCTTACCATCCTGGGCGTCATTATGTACCTCCGATTTGGATGGGTAGTAGGTAATGTTGGATTGCTCGGGACTCTTCTCGTCGTAACCATCTCTACCGCCATTACTTTTTTAACAAGCCTTTCCATTGCTGCCATTGCCACCGACCAGCGCGTTCGAATCGGTGGAGCTTACTACATGATCAGCCGCTCGCTGGGTATTGAGTCGGGCGGAGCGATCGGTGTGCCGCTCTATTTTGCCCAAGCGCTCTCCGTGGCGCTCTATACCGTGGGCTTTGCCGAAAGTGTGGTTGGGGTATTCCCTTTACTGGATGAAAAAATAGTTGGAATCATTACTACGTTATCTGTAGCAGCGTTGGCATTGATTTCTGCCAAAGTGGCGATTCGTGCCCAGTATTTTATTATGTTCGGCATTGCATTATCACTGCTCTCCCTTCTTTTCGGCAGCCCTATTGAGCAGTCCACCATCGAGATGTGGGGCGCAGCGAATCGCCATTCGGAGCCGTTCTGGACCGTCTTTGCCGTATTTTTTCCGGCTGTAACCGGAATTATGGCCGGGGTAAATATGTCGGGGGACCTCAAAGACCCCTCCCGATCCATACCCCGGGGGACATTTGCAGCCATCGGTGTAGGATATGTGATTTATATGGGGCTGCCCATTATCCTGGCAAACCGGGCCGATGCTCTCACCCTGATCGAAGACCCGCTGATAATGCGTAAGATTGCTTTCTGGGGTGATGCGATTCTGATCGGCGTTTGGGGGGCGACACTCTCTAGTGCTGTGGGTAGTATTCTGGGTGCTCCGCGTGTATTGCAGGCCCTGGCACGTGATAATATTTTGCCACAATCATTACGCTGGCTCGGCAAAGGGGCCGGCAATGACGATACACCCAGGCTGGGCACGCTGCTGACCCTCGGTGTGGCATTGACAGCCGTCTGGTTTGGGGATCTGAATATTATCGCTCCGATATTAACAATGTTCTTCCTCACAACATATGGAGTGTTGAACATTGCTGCGGGGGTAGAACGTTTCCTGGGCAGCCCCTCATTTCGGCCAAAATTCAAGGTGCACTGGAGTTTGTCCCTGCTGGGTGCGGTCGGCTGTGTGGCCGTGATGTTCCTGATAAATACTTTCGCAACCATTGTTGCAGTGCTATTCGTCGTTGCCATTTTCCTGTGGCTTGAGAGCCGCGAGTTAGTATCAGCTTGGGGCGACATTCGACGGGGAATCTGGATGGCGATAACA
Organism: Aliifodinibius sp. S!AR15-10; assembly: GCF_031569985.1. Lineage (NCBI taxonomy): Bacteria > Pseudomonadati > Balneolota > Balneolia > Balneolales > Balneolaceae > Fodinibius > Aliifodinibius sp. S!AR15-10. Next base: position 46,708 of record NZ_JAMQKA010000017.1, read on the forward strand.
AGGGCCGGCCTGCTTCGACTCGGTGAAAATATTGACCCAAAAAACTGGCGGCCCAACCCACTGGTGCTTTCGGGAGCCCCTACCCGGCGATGGCACCTCATAGATCTGGCTTCAACACTTACTCACAATAAGGGCATCATGACGATTTCGACGGTACTCACATCGGACCAGATGACCACCGAGCGGAAGCAGAAGATGGAGAGTAATATCCAGGACTATCTATCCAAGCGAGCTGTTCAGGGGCTGGTTCGTGTGATGTCGGCGGATGACCCATTCGAGGGGGCCGAGCGCATGGTTGAGGCATATGGACTCGGGGCACTGGTCCCGAATACCATTATTCTCGGTGATAGTGAAAATCCCGAGGTTAGAAAGCGCTACTGCCAGATGATAAAGAGATTCCACGACCTGCAGCGCAATGTGTTGATTGTCAGGAAGGGGAAGGGGAAACCCTTCGGGAACCGGAAAAGAATTGATCTTTGGTGGGGTGGATTGAAAGGTAACGGTGGATTGATGATGATCCTGGCATACCTGCTGCAAAGTAGCATTAAGTGGCGGGGGGCGGATGTCTACCTGAAGATGGTGGTTGACAGTGAAAAGGCAGCGGAAGATGCCCGCCAAAATATTGAGCATATTGTTGACAGAATCCGGACTGGCTCCAAGGTTGAAATTATCATTTCAGACGATCGCACATTTGAGAACATTCTCCGCGAATCTTCAGCAGACGCTGATCTTGTCCTTATGGGTATGGCCGAGCCCAAAGACAATTTTCATACATATTACGAGGCATTACAAGATCGTGTCAAAGATCTTCCCACCACCATCCTGGTGCGGGCGGCCGAGGAGATCCAGTTTGGAGAGGTGCTGATCCAGCAGGATACGATGGCCGAATAGGAAGTTCTATCTATTAGGGATCACCTTTATAGCTGAGTTAATTAACCTGAGTTAAGAGATAAGACTAACTCAAAATAATAACTGTCATCACGAGGAGACTTCTTGGCTCAACGATGGGGTCGATGTGGCGATCTCCCCGTCCGTTTCCTGTTCAGTCACAGGTAAATTACCTCCCGAAAATTTTCGGGACCCCGAAGAAGATCGCTGAATCCTTCACAATAACAGTTTTTATGTCAAACTGACGTTAATTATTGAATGCAGACAGCTCCAAACTTTTGCTATCAACCACTTCAAGTCCTGCAAAATCAGATCTAAGATTGATAGCTCGGGGAAAATGAATAACGTACGCATCATGATGAACCTGTTTCATTATGTCCCGGACTTGCCTGGCATGATCAATGTTTTCAAACATCCCGATTAAAACTTCATAAAATTGTTTCCTGTGGATGATGAAGACCTTTTCTTCTGTGTTCTTCAGGACATCATGTAAGTTTGAAAGAGCGTCTTGTCTTACAAAATTGGCATTGTCATAATGGTTAGAGGCAAAAATTTGTACATAGTTACCTTGCGGCAGGGATCCGGCAAAGCCTGTTTCTTTATCAGTTTTTACGTCTTTAACATCTATTTCAAGTTTGGCAAAATCATTTTTCAATCGGTCCAGTTGAGCTTGCAGGGAATCTATTTCAGTTGATTTTTCCTGTTCCAGTTTTTCTATGAGTTGTTCCTTTTCAGTAAGTCGGTTTTCCATCAGTACCAACGTCTGTTCCAGATCATCCAGGCGGGACAGCCGTTTCGAAAATAGGTCGTAGTCCGATCGACTTAGATCGACAGGGGCCTCACGCCAAGAGAGAAGCCTGGATTCTTTTTTTCCGAAATTAATGCGAACACCGGCAGTAAGGGAATTTATGAGATCTGTACCCAAGCCTTCATTCTCATTATCTGAATGGTTCGATCCCAAATGATATTCATAATGGGAAAAGAGGTCCACGGTGTTAGATAGACGGTAGGCGATCCCGGCACCTGCATTATAACTTGTATTATGAATTTTAAACTTTTCGTCAGCACCTTGGTACTTTCCGCTGTCATAGCCCAGACCGAAGGTAAGAAATGGATTTATCCGGCTATACGTTTGGTTTAATGAGAAAAGTTGATTGAGATTAATAACATTTTTAAGGGTAAAGAAATGCATCGTAGTCTCAAAAGGTTTTGTCACTCCCTTTATTTGAGCGTGGCGATATCCGACCTCAAATGACCAATCAGGCGTTAAAGCGTACTGAACGCCAATTCCAAAAGTGGGTGTGTTTTTAGTGTTAACGCTGAAATTACTCGACATGAAGTAATTACCTGTATTCATGTCTCCCAGATTGGCGCCGGCACTGAGTGAAAGACTCAGTCTGCGGTAGTCTGTTTGCTCAGTGCTCTGAGAAAAGCAAGTGGCAAATGTGAGTAGAAGTATAGAAATACTGAGTACAGATCTCTTGAAGGATGAAGGTAACATAATACTCTCTTTTATTTTAAAGCCGCTGTTTATTAGGGAAATTCTACGATGATTGCTAAATATTTATCTATAGGGCCTATTTATCAATAAGTAGCTGTATTGGTTAAGTTTAGAGAAAATTTATGTAAAGCAATTTTATAATTTTTTAATATTCTACTGTAAAGTCTTTCAATTAGGTTGGCCAATATGGAGAGTTTAAACTCGCATTTCACGTCGAGTTCGAACAAAAGCACAAAAAAACATAACTTTGGTTAATGAATTTGAAGTATCTGCTATGATTAAGGTTCAAAAAATGGGTGAGCTCAATATGCAAATTGTTACTTAAATACCTCTCATAAGTGATAGATAACTTGTTTGATGTGGTTATGGTTAGAAAGAGTTGCAGTGAAAAATATTATCGAAATTCGGTTTGATATTATTTTCACGAATCCCGTATATTTGGAATCTGTTTTGAAGCCGATGAGTCGGTAGCTCAGATGGTAGAGCAACGGCCTTTTAAGCCGTGGGTCGAGGGTTCGATCCCCTCCCGACTCACAAAGCATTAACTCTCTCTTAAGCCCCTGTAGGTGGATAGCCGCAGGGGCTTTTTGCTAGAACAAAGTTCCGGGAATGCAAACCCGGTCATTTCTCGTTGTTCTATTACATATTTTATAGGCATTCTACTTTATAGTCTAACATTATTTATGGCAGATAAGAAACAGGAACAATCTTCGGAAGAAAAGCCCTCAAACAAAAAGACGCCACAATTCAGCACGCCGGGTGGGAAGCAACGCATTATTTTTTGGGTTATAATTGCTGCTTTATTTGGATTTTGGATCCTCAGCTCGAGCGATACGGGAATTTTCAGTGGCCCTCCAAGTATTGACTACAGCACCTTCCGCGAGCAAGTGCAGTCGGGTAATGTGGAACAGGTTGTTATGAGGGGCGATCGCATAGAGGGCGACCTGAATCAAAAAACGGCGCTCAAGGCATCGGAGAATGACACGACCCGCTACTCTCAATTCACCACTTACATTCCATCGGTGGGAGATGATGAACTGCTGAATATGCTGGAGAGCAATAATGTAAAGGTTACCGCAGTGCCGGTCAGCGACTTCAACTGGTGGACGATCCTGTTGTGGGGCATTCCACTGATGTTCCTTTTCTTTATCGGCATGCAGTTTTTCCGGCAGATGCGGGCACAGGGACAGCCGTTTATGAACATCGGCAAGAGCAAGGCGAAGCTGCAGGATGCCAAGAAGGTGGATACGACCTTTGATGATGTAGCCGGCCTGAAGGGACCCAAAACCGAATTAAAGGAAATTATTGGGTTCTTGAAAGATCCTGAAAAATTTGACTCCCTTGGAGGAGAAGTTCCCAAAGGCGTGCTCTTGGTGGGCCCGCCCGGCACCGGTAAGACACTGCTGGCCCGTGCCGTAGCTGGTGAGGCGGGGGTGCCGTTCTTTACGATCACCGGGTCCGATTTCATGGAGATGTTTGTCGGTGTCGGTGCCAAGCGGGTGCGCGATATGTTTGGAAAAGCCAAGGAGAAAGCCCCGAGTATCATTTTTATAGATGAGCTCGATTCCATTGGTCGCAAGCGCGGGGCCGGCCTTGGAGGCGGACACGACGAACGCGAGCAGACACTCAACCAGATGCTTGCTGAGCTCGACGGTTTTGAACCCAACGAGGGCGTCATTGTGATGGGAGCTACCAACCGCCCTGATATCCTGGATAAAGCCCTGCTCCGTCCCGGACGTTTTGACCGACAGATTACGGTTAACCTGCCTACCCAGGAGCATCGCGAAGAGATCCTGGGTATTCACGCCAAGAATAAAAAGATGAGCGATGATATCGACCTGTCGGAAATTGCTCGTGCTACACCGGGCTTCAGCGGCGCCGACCTTCGGAACCTGTTGAATGAAGCGGCCCTGATTGCGGCCCGGCGAAAGCAAAAGCAGATAGAACAGCGTGATATTGACCAGGCACGCGACAAAGTGATGATGGGACTTAAGCGAGAAGGTCTGAGGCTCTCAGACGAGGAAAAAAATCTGCTTGCCTACCACGAAGCGGGACATGCCGTGGTTGCCGCAGCGATGCCCAATGCCGATCCCCTGCACAAAGTGACAGTGATACCGCGTGGCAAGGCTATGGGCGTGACGATGCAGCTCCCCGAAAAAGAGAAATTACTATACCAGAAAAAGTATATGCTCGACCGCATGGCCGTTATGATGGGCGGACGTGCTGCCGAAAGCCTCATTTTTGATACCTCGACAAGTGGCGCAGAAAATGATCTGAAAGAGATTACCAAGCTCGCTCGAAAAATGGTGCTCGACTGGGGTATGAGTGACAAGTTCGGCCATATGGCATTTGGCGGACAGCGTGAGCAGGTCTTCCTCGGTGAACAGATGGGCAGTCAGCGGGAGTACAGCGACAGCACCGCACGTGAGATTGACGAGGAAGTGAGGCGGATCTTGGAAGATTCCTACAAGAAGGCTGAAGATGCCCTGAAAGAGCATCGCGATGTTTTGGACAAGGTAGCCGAAGAACTGCTTGAAAAAGAAGAAATTCCCGGCAAATGGGTCGAAGACCTCATCAAGGCTAAGCAAAACAATAAGAAAGTTAGTGATGAGGAGGAGTAACCATGAAACGGTATAAGATTATTTTCGACAGCGGCGTAACAGAAGAGATTGAAGTGGGATCGCTTTCCTATAACGACCATATTGGTCGAATCGAAATTAATGATGACGACGGGGAGGAAATGGAGGAGTATTACCTGGATTTCGAGCAGATTACAGCGATCATCCCCCTGGATTGATTTTACTGTATCTGTAACAATCTACCGGAACATTTTCTAAGTGTCTCATATAGTTTTTTATTACCCTTTTGCATATATATAAATCGTTGATATTTATATGCTTACCAATTTTTAACTGTTAGTATCGAAGACTATGCTGAAAGAGTTCAAAGAGTTCGCCATCAAAGGGAATGTTGTGGATATGGCCGTTGGAATCATTATCGGGGCCGCTTTTACCGGGGTTGTTCAATCCCTGGTTAAAGATGTGATGATGCCGCCACTAGGTCTGCTGCTGGGTGGGGTTGACTTCACCAATTTTTTCATTGTTTTGAAAGAAGGGACTACTGCTGGGCCTTATGCTACAATGGCTGCTGCACAACAGGCAGGAGCCGTTACATTGAATTATGGTGTTTTCATTAATACCATTTTGGGATTTCTGATCGTAGCCTTTGCCGTATTTATTTTGATACGCTATATCAACAAACTAAAGCGTCCGCAGGAAACACCGGAACCAGTCACTCCATCTGTTAAAAAGTGCAAGTTCTGTTTTTCTGATATCCCTGTTGAGGCTACCCGGTGCCCACACTGCACTTCCGAGCTCGAGTGATTACAGCATTTTCAAAAGGCACTGATGCGGTCCACCTCCAAGGTGGGCTGCATCTTTTGGTATTCAGCTCTTCAGCATATTCCCGTATTGATTCAGGAGAAACATCACCATATTCAGGTGATGAACATCCCGCCTTAAGTATCTCCTTTAATTGGCTTCTGGCTCATGATCCGATGGCTCCTGCGATGGGATCCGACGGCTCCCGTAATGGGATCAGGTGGATCCTGCTGTAGGATAAGTCGGATCCGGTCGTCGGATAGGGGCTATCCCGAAGTAGGATGTACCGTATTCTTGAAAAGAAGAAGTGGGCAGAATAATTAACGTCAGTTCGATATAAGATTTCTTATTAATAACCCCACGCTTGGTCCCAATGCTCTGCGTTGGGACCTGTTGGGGACGCTCCGCGTCCAGTATAACCCTTTTGGTGCAACAGAGACGCGGAGCGTCAGAGGGGCTTCCGCCGCAGAGCGGTCGGAAGCGAGCAATTGGTGGAAGAGTCCTCGGGCTACCCGGAATGCTGCTAAATGCCGGTCATCGACTGATTTTTTGGCAACTGGAAGTTTAGTGGTTCAAAAGCAAATCGTATTTACTCGACTGGCGATTTTGCTGTTCTCTTTTTTATCAAAAAATGACACTGCAATTAAACTGATGGGTCGTTCTATACAAAAAATATTACAAGCATAGTGTATAGGAATGCAGCTATGCCCGCCGCCGTAAGTGCCAGTGGGATTTGAGTATAGACGTGGTCCATCAGGTCGCAGCCGGTGGCCAGGGAGGAGAGGATCGTTGTATCAGAGATGGGTGAGCACTGGTCGCCAAACACGCTGCCGCCGATTACCGCACCAAAGCATATGGTCAGGAAAAAAGTATCCGGCAGTACGGCCCAGGCCAACGGGATGGCAACCGGGAAAACTACAGCGTACGTACCCCAGGAAGTGCCCGTGGAAAAGGCGATGATCATACATAGCAATAACAAAAGCGCCGGTAGGGTGGCCGGAGCAAGGCTACCCCCCGTAATTGCTACTACATAATCGGCTGTGCCCACGGCATCCGCCACACTTTTAAGCGATACCGCCAGCGCCAAAATGATGGCCCCGATGGTCACCCCTTTACACCCATCCACAAAACCGTCAATCACCGTCTTTAGCTTCATACCCTTGACCAGGGCGATTAACATACCGGCCAGTACTGCCAAGACAAAAGCCTCCGAAATCATTAGCAAAGGGTCTTCCTGCCCGAGGATGTAGAATGTGATGACATACGGAATAATAGCGACGCCGAGTAGCGTGCCCAATGGCCCGAAAAAGTCGACCAGGCCGGGGTTATAGTCATCGGGAATGTCAGTTTCTGTCAGTTCCGAGGCGGCCAGTGGTTCCGCATCCTCGTGGTCCAGCTCCCCGGTTTCTCGGGCGCGGGCAATGGCATTTCTCATTTTCTTGCCCGGAATCCACGGCAACAGTTCCCATGCAAAAAGAAGGGTAATGAGGAGAGCAAAGATGCCGTAAAAATTAAAGGGCAATGCCTGCAGGAAAAAACTGATCCCATCTTCAGCTGTCTCAAACATCGGGATGGTTCCGGCAACCAGGCCCCCGACGTAGATCGGCCATACGTTGAACGGGATGACTGTGGCAGCCGGGGAGGCTGTTGAGTCCACCATATAGGATAACTCCTCGTGAGATACCTCATGCTTGTCGGCAACCGGGCGTACAGTGGCCCCGGTAAGCACTGTACTGATGGTGCCGCCCTGGTGGAAGATGAGTCCCATCAGCCAGGTGAAGAATTTGGCACTTCTGCGGTCCCTAACTACCTTTTTGCTGGCCCACAGTGCAAACTTTTCGGCACCCCCGGTGCGTGTCCAGATGCCGATGAGCCCGCCCAGCGACCAGAGATAGACCAGCAGGATTAACGCAAAATCCTCAGATCCGATAGACGGAATCAAGAAGCTCTGGACAATATTCAGCTGCCCCGAGATGACGCCGCCAAGCGCCACCCCCACGAACAGTGCACTGATCACCTCCTGCGTCCAAAAGGCCAGGACAATGGCAACCAGTGGCGGCACCAGCGACCAAAATCCGTAGTGACCGTCCTGTTTGGGAAAATCCCCGGCGAATATTATTCCCAGGAGAAGTACCAATAGTGTAATCCCCAGGTTAATCCAGTTCCCTTTCGATACCCCTTCAATTTTTCCGGTGAGAAATTGTAGCATTTATACCGTGTTCATTTAAATGAGGTACAATCTGTAGAAAAAGCATATTGGAGTCAAATGAATGATTAGAGGGATGGAAGGATTGAGGGGTTGGAGGTCTAGAAAAGTCAAAGGTATGATTTGATTCTCATCCTCGTAGCTAATGTTGAACCGTTGAATTGTTGAAGAGTTGAGTTGTTGCTGAGTTCTTAGCTAGTCTCTCTCCAGACAGAAATGCTGCAAATTTTGCTTTATAATTCTTCAATCGTAATTCCTAATTTTTCCCACAACCGCCGGCGATTTTTTTCGTTCATTTCTTTAGTCCGACCACTGGCGGATTTCATCGCGGAAAAAATGAACAGCAGGAATGAGTAGGGCAATTCCAAAAGTTTTACCAGACAACAATAATTTAAAATTCAAAATTAATAATTCAACATTCCTAATTCCCAATGTCTTTGGTAGTTCTTGGCATGCCTTTCTATATTCCATTATAACACGAATTATCAGGAAGAAAACATGGACCGGTCGGAGCTTACTTTTGGGGATACTGTGCGAAGCCTGGCCGGCATTATTGTCTTTTTCATTGTTTTCCTGGTTGCCACACCGGTTATTGTTTTGCTGCTGGTCGTCTCCTTCGGCCGACTTACCAATTTTCTGATGGAGCAGGTTGGCCCGCTGATGATGAAGCCGGTATTTGTCGTTTCCGGCATTGATTTCAAGATACAACAGCATAGTGAACCGATAAACCGCCCTGCCGTGTACCTCGTCAACCACAGCTCTACCGTGGACCTGTTAACAATTATTGCCCTGGGGCTGCCAAGGGTCCGCTTTGTTGCAAAATGGGAACTGCAGTACAACCCGCTGTTTTTTATCGTTGGGCGCGGAACCGGACAGATTTTTATCAAGCGGCAAGACAGCGAAAAAGCGGTGAACACACTGCAAAAGGCATATCGACGGATAAAGAAACGGGAGCTCTCCATTTTAATGGCTCCCGAGGGATCTCGGAAACATCCCGGAATAATAGGCCCATTCAAGAAAGGCCCCTTCCATATGGCAGTAGATCTTGGCTATCCCATCGTACCGATCTATTTTGAGGGCAACCGGGAGCTGAGCGCCGGCGGTTCCCTCTTCACCAAGTCGGGTAAAGTGACTGCTCACATCCATCCCGCGATCTATACCTCAGAATGGAGTAAGAAGTCCCTGGATCAGCATATTATAGACGTGAGAAGTTTGTACCTCGAATGGGCCGAAGTGGAAAATGATAATGTAAGACCTATTGCCTGACTAATGCGTAATCCGTATAGGGTGCCTAGTTTACGCATTACGTCATTGAAAAACCTTGACACGATCCTTAGAAACAAGCAGCGTAATCTGACAATATTACTTCATGAACATACTGAATATAGAAATCAAAGCCCGATGCCCGAATCCAGATCGCATTCGGCAAATACTGAAAGAGCGCGAAGCAGAATTTAAGGGTACGGATCGCCAGGTGGATACCTATTTCGAAGTCCCCGAAGGCCGATTAAAACTCCGGGAAGGGACCATTGAAAACAATCTCATCTATTATGAAAGGGAGGATACACCGGATGCCAAGTCATCGCATATAGAGTTGGTCTCATTTGAGGATACTTCGGGAATAAAATCACTGTTAACGGCTGCGTTGCCTGTAAAGGTAGTAGTCGACAAAAAGCGGGAGATCTATTTCATCAACAACGTAAAATTCCACATTGATGAAGTTAAAAGCCTGGGATCGTTTGTTGAAGTTGAAGCGATAGACCGCAACCAAAATATTGGCAAGGTGACGCTTGAACAACAATGCAATTTTTACCGCAAGCTATTCAATATTACCGATGATGACCTTGTGGCAAACTCCTATTCAGACATGCTAAACGGCTAGTAATCGAAGGCCTCCCACCTCTAAAAACAACACAAAACGTAATTTTTATAATTAGGCTTTATTACTTAATGTATAGAAGTTTTGAAACAGGGATAATACCCGTTCGGTGAGAAAAATGGGTAACTACAATATGAATAAATATGGGATGAAGTATGTTGGATTTTTCTCCTTTCAGCAAATATTTGGCCGAAATTTTGGGGACTTTTATTCTTTGTCTATTGGGTAACGGGGTTGTGGCAAATGTGATCCTTTCCAAGACTAAAGGAGAAGGTGGTTCCTGGCTGCTTATCAACACAGCGTGGGGATTTGCCGTAGCGATAGCCGTATACTCTGTAGGCTGGATATCCGGGGCTCATATTAACCCGGCTGTGACGGTGGGGTTGGCAAGCATAGGGGAATTTTCCTGGGCGCTGGTGCCGGGCTATATCATGGCACAAGTGTTTGGGGGCTTTTTGGCTGGCATATTTGTCTATGTCACCTATAAAAAGCATTATGATTCAACACAGGACGCCGCCACCAAGCTCGGGACTTTTTCAACTATTCCCGCAATCCGGTCGCTGGGTTGGAATACGGTAACAGAGGCAGTGGGAACGGCGGTGCTGCTGATCGGGATATTGGGCATCACAAGCGGGGCCACAGGCCATCCCGGACAAATTGAAGGAGACTTTGTTACCGGCGGGGTGACCGGGGGAATGCAACCGTTCATTATTGGTGTTCTTGTATGGGCGATCGGGATGTCGCTGGGCGGTCCAACGGGATATGCCATCAACCCGGCTCGTGATTTGGGGCCACGGCTTGCTCATGCCATGCTTCCGCTTAAAGACAAAGGCTCCAACGACTGGACCTATGGTCTTACAGCCCCAATTATCGGTCCGCTTATCGGTGGGATAGTAGGCAGTTATATCTGGATGATTTTTGCTTCGTATCTCACGACGATCATGATTCCGTAGTAATAGAGGTGTCAGGGAAACTAAAAATTTGATTTAGATTAAGCAGGGGAATATGAGTAAAAAGCAATACATACTTTCATTTGATCAGGGAACCACCAGTTCACGCGCCATTCTTTTTGATAATAAAGGGAGGATCACAGCAGTCGCTCAAAAAGAGTTTGAACAGCGCTTCCCCAAGCCGGGATGGGTGGAGCACGATCCGAACGATATATGGTCTTCTCAAATATCTGTTGCAGCGGAAGTAGTCTCCAGGGCCGGCATAAAGGCTCGGGATATTGCAGCCATCGGTATTACCAACCAGAGGGAAACGACCGTTGTGTGGGATCGCAAAACCGGTGAGCCGGTGTATAATGCGATTGTCTGGCAGGATCGTCGCACGGCCTCACTGACCGATCAGTTGGAGGAGGAAGGACTTGGTGGTCTTTTTCAGCAAAAAACGGGGCTGGTGCTGGACCCCTATTTTTCGGGCACCAAAATTAAATGGATTCTCGATAATGTGGAGGGTGCCAGGGAAAAAGCTGAAAATGGTGATCTCGTATTTGGTACTATTGATACCTGGCTGATCTGGAACATGACCAACGGGGATACGCATGTGACCGATGTCACCAATGCAAGCCGAACATTGCTTTACAATATCCATAATTTGGAATGGGACCCGGAGCTCCTCGAGATACTGGATATACCCGAGAGCATGCTCCCCGAGGTGGCCTCAAGCAGTGAAGTTTATGCCAAAACCGCCGGTGATATTTTTGCCACGCAAATCCCAATCGCCGGTATTGCAGGCGACCAGCAGGCGGCCCTGTTTGGACAGATATGTACACAGAAGGGAATGGCAAAAAATACGTACGGCACCGGTTGCTTTATGCTGATGAATACAGGCCCGGAGCCGATCAAGTCGGAAAATAATTTACTGACCACCATCGCCTGGCAGCAAAACGGACAGGTGGAATATGCCTTGGAAGGAAGCGTGTTTATCGGCGGGGCGGTTGTGCAATGGCTGCGCGATGGCCTGAAGGTGATTAAATCCTCATCAGAAGTTGAAGCTTTGGCTTCAGAGGTCGAAAGCACCGATGGAGTCTACCTGGTTCCAGCTTTTTCTGGCTTGGGTGCGCCTCACTGGGATCCCCATGCACGAGGCACCATGGCCGGTATAACACGGGGTACTACCTCCGCCCATATTGCGCGAGCAGCCCTGGAGGCGATCGCATTTCAGTCCACCGACCTGCTTAAGGCGATGGAGTCGGATTCCGGCATCAGCCTCAAAGAGTTGCGTGTGGATGGCGGCGCGTCGGTTAACAATCTGCTCATGCAGTTCCAGGCCGACCTGTTGCGCGTGCCCGTAATCCGTCCTGAAGTAACCGAAACCACCGCACTCGGTGCGGCCTACCTGGCGGGACTGGCCGTAGGTTTCTGGGAAAACCGGGATGAGATTTCTCAACAGTGGAACATCCAAAAGCGCTATGAGCCGGGTATGGAACGTGCAATAATTGAAGAAAAATATGCCGGATGGCATCAGGCCGTAGAGCGGGCCAAAGGGTGGAAAAAATAGCAGCTGGTTTTAGGCGCTTCTGAATCTTATCTCACTGTTCCGTGTGGAGTTGTAATTCCTGAGCCTCTATTGTTATTAGTTATTGGTACAGTAGTTATTTGTAATCACAAAAGTGGTGAGAGGTACCAATTAATTAGAAACTTTACCCTTTCAACTTTTAACCTGTAACCTTCAATCTGCAAAGCTACCATGAATAGAAACGACTTGGTTCAACAACTGAAAGATGATCCTGAAATATGGGATTTCATTATTATCGGTGGAGGAGCAACGGGCTTGGGTACTGCTGTCGAGGCCGCCTCACGGGGATATCGAACCCTGCTGTTGGAACAGCACGATTTTGCAAAAGGCACATCCAGTCGAAGCACCAAGTTGGTTCACGGCGGTGTGCGTTACCTGCGGCAGGGCAACGTGGCATTGGTGCTGGAGGCGCTTCGCGAACGGGGTTTGCTCCGTAAAAATGCCCCTCACCTGGTCAAAAACCAGTCGTTTATCGTTCCCAACTACGACTGGTGGGAAGGACCTTTCTACGGGATCGGCCTCAAAATTTATGACAAGCTTGCCGGCGACCTCGGGCTGGGTCCCTCAAAACATCTGTCCAAGGAGGAGACCCTCAAATATATTCCCACCCTGGAGCCGGAAGATCTGAATGGGGGTGTCATATACCACGATGCCCAATTTGATGACTCTCGCCTCGCCGTAAACCTGATGCAAACGCTCTTCGATCACGGCGGCGTGGGCATCAACTATATGAAGGTGACCGGCCTGCTAAAGGCCAACGGGCTGGTCACCGGCGTCAAAGTAGAAGACCAGGAAGATGATAACGAACTGGAGATCCAGGGGCGCGTGGTGGTCAATGCCACCGGTATTTTTACGGACAGCATTCGCAAAATGGATGATCCGACGAATGATCAGATTATTCAGCCCAGCCAGGGGGTGCATATTGTGCTCGATAAGTCGTTTCAGCCGGGAGAAAGTGCCATCATGGTTCCCAAAACGGATGACGGACGGGTCCTGTTTGCGGTACCGTGGCATAACCGCATCATTGTGGGCACGACCGATACGCCGCTTGAAGAACCGTCGCTGGAACCACGGGCCCAGGAGGAGGAGATCGAATTTCTGCTTACGCATGCGGCGCGCTACCTGACCAAAGATCCCGGTCCCGAGGATGTGCTCAGCGTGTTTGCGGGGTTGCGGCCCCTGGTTTCGCGGGGCGGGAGCAAAGACACCTCTTCCATTTCACGGGATCATACGCTGCTGATCGACCCGTCGGGACTGGTGACGATCACCGGTGGAAAGTGGACGACCTACCGAAAGATGGCGGAAGATACGGTCAATGAGGCGGCGCTTGTAGCGGGACTCGATGAACGAGAATCGAATACTGAGAATCTCCGATTGCATGGCTGGCTGAAAAATTCTGAAGCCGCCGAACCGTTTGAGATGTATGGCTCGGATGCACTTTCGCTTAAAAAAATTGCTGACCAAAATCCCGGCTGGGATCAGCCGATCCATGAAAATCTGCCCTATAGCCCGGCTGAAGTTGTCTGGGCAGTACGCAGTGAGATGGCGCGTACTGTTGAGGATGTGCTGGCTCGACGTACCAGGGCCCTGCTGTTGGATGCCCGTGCCAGCATCGAGATGGCAGATACCGTGGCGGAACTGATGGCTGCGGAACTAAATACCAACGGCCAGTGGAAAAAGCAGCAGGTAGAGGAATATACTGAGTTGGCAAAGGGGTATTTGCTCTGATAAGATTTTCATTGGGAAAATAAACCAAAATAAATCCAAATTTATTTAGAAAGTGCACATTTGCCTTGCCTTTACATAGTTATATTCAATGACTCTGAATCTTGGAGTTTATTTCAGATCATGGGATGTTCATTTTTTTAGCGACAAAAAAATGAACGAAAAAAGTCGCCGCCGGGGATTTATTCGCCTTGCGGCACTCAGCTACGGCTAAAAGAAATCTAGATGTTCACGGCTTGTGACTTCTCGGGATGTAGAAATTTTCTACATTCAAAACTATCAAGGAAATACTGAGAAAGATTTCTTTCTAAACGCCTGCACTTCGCTTGCACGGGACGGCTCATAAATCACAAGGCCGGAGAGAAAGCTATTACAAATTCTCAAATACGCCTCTTTTACATCAACTTTATTGCTAAAGAAGAAATCCCGAATCAGTTCTGTTTGACACACCCGCTGGCAAGGGCCCAACCAGAGGCTTTCTTTAAGTTCAGCAGAGAAGGGTTAAATGCTTCTTTAATTTTTCGTCTCTTTCTTCCATGTCCGACTACTGGCGTGATTAAGACAAAAGGGATACTGTTATAGACGAATTCGGCATCTAATTGATAACCGGAAGCCTTTCTCCCATTGTATCATTCAATTTTTTCAGTGAGGAAACCCCGATAGTGGTCGGGACTGAAGAACTTCCATCAAAAAACTCACCGCCGGATGAAATTTTTGTTGCGTTTCCTCCTCCCGAAGACTTTCGGGAAAAACCATTTAACTCGATCCGCTGAGATACGCGGATCTCAAACAACAATGGTTTCTTTACGCTCCGGCTCCGCTCTCTTTACCAGCGAAATTTACGTTAGGCCGGATGTTGGTGCTATGAATTGTTCATGTTGAATTAAGAATCCACCGAAAATAAAGGAGTCCCCCTTTGGGCAAAGTAAAGATGAAAATCTGGATGTGATATCCGAAGCATGCACTCCGTAGTTTTAACGAAGGAGTGGGGGCTTGGGGGATGACCAGTTTAAAACGTTATTAACTTAATTGTAGCACCTGGGAATAACCGGCGGAAAGATGGACCTTTTTGACCTTCGAGCTTTTTCTCAACTATTCAACGGTTAAACATCTCAACAATTCAACATCTTGACCTTCAAGACCGCTCCAAAGCAGATCGCACCTGAGTGCTATTCTTCCTATCTTCAAGGCTCACAATTCCCAAAATTTGAAGAATACCTCCCGATGGCAGAAGATAAGATTGAAGAACAACAGGTTTCCGAGGATGGCCGCTATCCCGACGTCGTTACACGGTTCAGGCCCGATAAACTGGCAACTGTAGAACAGCTTGAGCAAGCCGTGGTATTTACAACAAAAAACGGCATTGAGCTTGAAATTACTGTCGTCACTCCGGATATACTCCGGCTCAGCTATTCAACCGAAGGAGACATCGACGACGACTTTTCCTACGCTATTGACCCGCAATTTAAGCCGACGCCCACGGATTTTAGCGTAGAAAAAGAATCAAAGTATGTTGAGATAAGTACCTCAGCTTTGACCTGCCGGGTGTTGAAAAAAGGGCTCTTAGCCCAGTTTTATAATGCGAATGACGAACTGATCTGCCAAGATCATCATGGCTACTACAAACGCGAAAGCCTGATGAAGGGAATTTCCGAGGTATCTATTTCACAGAAGGCCCCAAAAAAGACGGGGTTCTACGGGCTGGGAGACAAGGCTGTTGAACAAAATCTGCGCGGCCGTTCCTACGAAAACTGGAATACCGATGCGTACGGTTATGAACGTGGGGACGACCCCCTCTATCGTTCGGTGCCTTTCTTTATGGCGCTGAATGGAGATCGGGCCTACGGCATCTTTTTGGATAATACTTATCGCACCACCTTCGATTTTGACCGCCGTAAGGACAATACCATGAGCTTTTCCGCAGAGGGCGGCCAGATGAACTACTACTTTATCAACGGGCCCAAGCTGATGGATGTGGCGCGGCGCTATGCCAAACTCACCGGTACGCCGGAACTGCCACCGATGTGGGGACTCGGGTATCACCAGTGTCGCTGGAGTTATTATCCTGATTCCAAGGTGAAAAAAATTGCCAAAAAATTTCGCGATCTGAAGATTCCATGCGACGCCATCTACATCGATATAGACTACATGGACGGGTATAAGGTTTTTACCTGGAACAAAGAGTATTTCCCCAACCCAAAGAAGATGATTACTGATCTCAAGAAGGATGGTTTTCATACAATCGTGATGATTGATCCCGGCGTTAGCGCCGCAGAAGACTATGATGTCTATGAGGATGGGTTGGCAAAAGATGTGTTTTGTAAACGCCCCGACGGTGACATGATGATCGGTCCGGTCTGGCCGCCCAAAACGGTGTTTCCCGATTTCACCAATCCCAGTGTACGCCAATGGTGGGGTACCCTCTACGAAGAGCTGCTGACAGAGCAGAACGTAGGGGGAATCTGGAACGACATGAACGAGCCGGCCGTGTTCGAAGTGCGACGCAAAACATTTCCTGACGATATTCGCCATCATTTTGACGGTCGTCCCTGCAGCCATCGGAAAGCCCATAACGTATACGGCATGCAGATGGCCCGTGCTTCCTACGAGGGCATTAAGTCCCAAAACCCGGATAAGCGGCCCTTCCTGTTGACTCGTGCCAACTTTGCGGGGGGACAGCGCTATGCCGCCCTGTGGACCGGCGACAACATAGCCAGCTGGGACCACCTGCGGTTGGCCAATGAACAGTGTATTCGCCTTAGTATTTCTGGCTACTCATTTTGCGGTACCGATATCGGTGGTTTTGTAGATCCGCCCAGTCCAAAACTTTATACCCGGTGGATGCAGCTGGGCATTTTTCACCCGTTGTTCCGTACCCACAGCATGGGGTATAACGTCGATGGTGCCGCAGCTGTGAAAGAGGAAGAGGTCGAGCAGCGTAAAGCCGAAGAGTCAGAGCTAAACCAGGAGCCATGGGCATTCGGGAAGAGGACAACCAATATAGCACGTAAAACTATTGAGCTCCGGTACCGTTTGTTGGCCTACCTTTATACAGCATTCTACCAGTATGTTACCAACGGGACGCCTATTCTCCGCCCGTTGGTCTTCCATGATCAGTCTGACAAAAATGTGTTGGATACCCAGGAGTTTATGTTTGGTGATCAGATCCTGGTCAGCCCAGTGCTTGAGAAGGGACAGAAGAGCAAAGACGTGTACCTTCCTGAGGGCGACTGGTATCATTTCTGGGATGATGAGCGACTTCAGGGTCAGGAGGAACATGAGGTAAAAGCCCCACTCAAGCAAATTCCATTTTTCATAAAGGCGGGTACGGTTCTGCCAATGCGTGAACTCATGCAGCACACCGGTGAAAAACAACCGGATACGCTTGAGCTGCTGGTTTATCATGGAGAGGAAAGGGAAGAAAGCCTGCTCTATGAAGACGCCGAGCAGGGATACGATTACCAAGATGGGAAATATCGCAAAACGAACTTTCACTTTGAGTCTAAAGACAATAAGATCAATGTAAAAGCAGAACGAGAGGGCTCCTACAAACCCGGCTACGATGAAGTGGAAGTGATCTTCATCGGCCTGCCTTTTGAACCGATGAAATGTGAGGTAGATGGGGAAGACGTGACCATTGAAACTGTAAAACGGAATAGGAAGCAAGCTTTTAAGGTGACGGTAGATCCCGGTTTTGAACTCATAACATTTCAGTAATAGTCTCAACCCAAGAGACTTCAGCCATTCCATAGCGCGGGAATTAATTCCCGTGCAAGTGATAGGGCGTTGTTTGAAGTTCTCTGTTCAGAATGAATTTTGCCCCAAGGTGACCCTCTCACCGATAGTGTTGGTGCAGGCTTCCTCTCCTAACTTACCGTTTCTCGACGCTAACCCGGGCCTGGTCACTTAGTGGGCCATTAGAACCTTAACGGCGCATGCCAACCCCTTTGGCGTGCGGCCCTATAGTATATTAGTATGGTCATAAGACAATCAATACCAAGGTATCAAGACAATTACCACCATGGTATTAAGACGATTATTACTATGGAGATCCTTAAAACAGCATTAGGGATACCGAACAAACAACTGACACCAGCCGCTCCCGCAAATCCAAGACGGCCATAGAACATATTGCGTGCCCTCCGGCCCGGATGATCACGCGCGGGGCTATGGCCCGGCCGGGCCATTCCAGTTAGGGGTCATCTCGGAGCAGGGGCAGCAGACGCCGATGGTTCCGGCACTCCACCTGCCAGGCATCGAGTATATCCCGGGGCCACTGCCGCCTCCAACCACGCGCGTTGAGTTTAGGATGCTCGTAGCCTAGTCAGCCGGACAATGATCCGAAAAACGGTCATATTAAGTGGGACTGAACCGAAGGCTGTTTCCTTAAGGACTCAGTTAGACGTCGGGATGGGCAGCGCCATGCATGGGAGATAGTCCTAAAAATTTGTACTCGTTAAATGGCTCCCCGCGTTTCAACATGTAGTAGACCGCTATTCCCTACCGCTTGGCGACAATGGTCAAGGCTTTCCCTTTCCCATGGCGGCTGATCAGCCGGTTGTAATACTTCTCGGCCAGCTTGTTGCCGCGCAGGTACAGCAGCGCTGCTTCGGAAAAGGCCCACCGCAGGTGGGCGTTGCCGATCCGCCCGCCGGCGGTCCCGTAGACTTTGCCATTGGAAGATTTTTGCCCCTTGACCAGCCGGGCGTAGGAGCAAAACTCTCCTCTGCTTGGAAATCGCCCGATATCATGGATCTCATAGAGCATCGTCAGCGAGAGAATCTCCCCGATCCCCGGGACCGATTGCAACAGGTGCAGGGTGGTTGGGTCGTGGCCTTTGGCCAGGGCCAGGATCTGGCGATCCAGGGCCTTGATCAGCGGATCGTAGTGGTCGATCAGGGCCAGATCCGCCTCCACAATTAGCCGGACCACCGGATCCGGAAAGTGTCCCACGATATCCTTATCCCGGCGGTGGTGCGGACGGGATAGCGTACCCAGCGGAGGCTGGTTGTACTGGCTGGCCAGGTTTTGAATGTGGCCTAGTAGCTCGGCCCGCTTGCGGACAAAGTGGTTGCGGCGCATCAAATCGCGAGTGGCTCTCATGGCGGGTGGATACACGTAGGCCACCGGGAAGTTCCCGCCCCGCAGCAGCCGGCCGATCTTCAGGGAACGGGTCCCCTCGTTTTTGGTCTTGACGCCGTGTTCATATACAATGCGTGACCTAACACAAATGCAATCTCTTCTTGTTCACACAGGTCCGCCAGCCAATACCAGCAGAAAATGCATTCTACTCCTACAACCAAGTCCTCGCGAAACGGGACAATGGCTTGGAGAAAACGTTCTGGATGGCAGGGCATATTTTTGTGATACACGACGGTTCCAGTCCCGTCCAGGATGCACCCTGCAGGGCTTCTTGCATGCAAATCGATTCCGCAGTAATATGGATGTTCGCGAATATAAAAGTTCATGGTCTTTCCTTCCCGAAAGGGTTCGGGACAGGCTCTTGGTTTGTTAGGGTTGTCCAGAACCGTAATCTACGATTCCGGGAGGAGGCCATGAACAATATCAAGCGTTTCAAGCTGACGTGGACTTGCTTTTACCACGCATATCTCTCAGATTTGTAATGAATAGTTAATAATTTATTTGGTAGGCTCCACGCAGCTTAAACGCGGAGCCGTTATGTAGCGCCTATGTCTCTCCAAACTTATTTCAAAAGGAGACCAACGTCTCGATGCTCTCATTCGCCGCAAAAGCACCGGCCCACGGAAGAGCTGGCTGTCCGGCTGGACATCTCCGAGCGATGGTTTCATAAGTTTTTAAGTGAGCTTAAAGAAAAAATTGACTGCCCTATTGCCTACGACCATTACAAACAAAGTTATGTGTATGAAGACAAAGGCAAAATATAATTTGGATGCCGGGAAACGCTTACCATTAAAGAAAAACGTCAGACAGCCGGAGATTTTTCTAAAGGTTTTGGCCCACTGTATTTATTAGTTCAGTAGCGTTTTTTTAATTGGTGATGAAGTCATTAACCAGAATAATCTTAATTAAATTAACGATGAATCATTATGAATGATTTAAATTTTTCTCGAATAGGTATAAAAGAACTCAAAAAAGAGCAGGCTAATAATATAAATGGTGGCAGTTGGTGGGCTAAATACGGAGGCTGGATTGGTGTAGCAGCAGGCGAAATCGTTGATGTGATAACCTCTGGTGGAGAAAACTTAAAGGTGGCATATCAAAACGGGCGTGAAGCTGCAGGATAGCTATTAACTTATTTATCAAAAATTGACTATAAAATTAAACAAACTCATTATGGAAAAATTAATCAACAATAATGGTGTTCAAGTAATTAATGATTGTGATTTAAAATCAATCAACGGTGGAGGGCCGATACTTGAAGGAATTGCATATGTAATTGGCTTTTTGGCAGAAGCCACAGAAGATTATAATGCAACTGTGGAGGAGTATTGTGGAGAAGGAAGTACCTTTAACGAAAGACATGGTGTCTGTATGTAATTAGAATTTATTCTTATAATTTTATAACCTTAAAGGAGGAAAAAAATATTATTTTTTTCCTCCTTTTTTTTAACATTAATAAAAATCATGAAGAAATCTGGGCTGGTTTTATTTATTGTATTGTATTTGATTTATGTAGTTTACTATTATTTTACCAGAGATAATTTTTCCGAAAAATTTATTCAAACAACAATAATATTTGGTATCATTGCAACAGGCATTTTTATATATCAAAAATTTTTTTGGAAAAAGAAGCACAAATAATTGATCCAAATTGCCAGTTATTCTTTTTGAGTTCCTGCCCTAACTGTGTAACCTCTTTTATGTGACGCTATATTATTTGCATGCATTCACCTAAAGTATGGCTTTATCTACCCGTTATTTGTCCTAACCTTGTGTTTAATCTCGCATAGAGTTTTTTGTATAATGATTCATCTTCATCAGAGAAAACCAAAAAGTATCAAAAACTACGCTGAATTACTTTACTCCTTTTTTCGAAATACTATGGTACATGGTTACCATGCTCAAGGAGTTTTCCTTTCATACAATAATATAGAGGATTGGAAATTAGATAAAGGATTCGTGAAATGAACCCAAATTGGTTTTGGGAGAAATTTTATCAGTTAGAAAGAACTGCTATATCGAAGAATTGATAGCCTAAACGGCTACTCGATCGTTATACCCACTACAATAATGGGCTTATTCTTCCAGTTCTCTATTGTTATACTTACATTTGAGTAAACTTAAACCTTTGTTACTATGATCACCGATTTCAAAGAGATTGAAAATTCTGCCCTAAATTTGAACAAGAAGGACAAAGCACGCTTAGCTGATAAATTGTTACAGAGTATCCATGGCAAAATTGATCCGGATATTGAGCAAGCTTGGATCCAGGAAATTCAAAAGAGAAAAGAATCACTCAAATCTGGTGAGGCTTCATTGCACTCTTCTTCAGAAGTTATAAGTGAAGCAAGAAAACGCATTCAAGAGTGACAATTAAATTTCATTCAGAGGCCAGAAAAGAATTTTTCAAAGCTGCTGATTATTACGAAGAACAAGTTGTTGGTCTTGGTGATATGTTTATTGACGAAGTAGAGAACGTGTTAGATGTGATTGAGCAGTATCCGTCATCTGGAACTAAGATTACGCCTACCGAACGAAGGTTTTTAGTTTCTCGATTTCCCCTGTGGAGTTATTTACTCAGTTGACAATGATCTCATCAAAATATTTGCCGTCATGAACTTAAGACAAAAGCCAGGGTATTGGGAATCTCGTGAATAAATCTCCGTGGGCCTAACCTATATATGGCCTCCAATGTCAACAGGCTATAGCAATT
This sequence comes from Aliifodinibius sp. S!AR15-10, assembly GCF_031569985.1. NCBI lineage: Bacteria > Pseudomonadati > Balneolota > Balneolia > Balneolales > Balneolaceae > Fodinibius > Aliifodinibius sp. S!AR15-10. The sequence goes on from NZ_JAMQKA010000017.1 coordinate 68,662, forward strand.
TCTGGCAAGAAAATTTCCCTCGCCTAACCCGATTCGATCCCCTTTCTGTGGAGTTGTACTACAAGCAGTATTCAACGATGGAGAGCATTCCGACACCTTAAAAAAGGACTTTGTCAAGAAGATATTCCTCCCCAGTACTATTTATCAGTTCAGCATTTCAAATTATCTATTATCTCAACCGAATCTGCTGGCAGCCGGCGTTGTTAATCTTCTTTGGATTTCCTACTGGTAACCAGACACCTTAACGGGCTTATTTTCCATCTTTGGATGGAAACTGTGAGGCGCTCGGATCCTCACGATCCCAGATATATAACCGGCGGGCCAGCCCATTTCCCAATCAGCGGTACGGAGTCAGCTCCTCCTCTCGGAAGGACGGGCTTATGGGCTGGGGCCAGTGAGGTCGAGTGGCCACCCGCGTGGGCTGGCCTTTAAATCCTTTATATGGTTCTTGCTTGGTTAGTACGTGCCAGACGCCTTTGGCCAGCTCTTTCCCCACCACCGTTCGGGCCACGTTCTTGCCGCTGCGGCATTTGATCTTATTATAAAATTTTTTAACGGTCCGATATTGCGAATAGGCACTGATTGCGGCTTGTCCGAAGACCAGCCGCAGATATTTATTCCCGTCCTTATTACCGGATTTATGCCGGTGGGATCCACCACTGTCTTTGCTACCGGGAACGAGCCTGCAATAACTGCAAAACTGCCGATCGGAAGGGAATCGGCAAATATCCCCCACTTCCGCCAGAATAGTCCATCCGCCGACCATCCCTATTCCTGGAATCGGCAGGATGAGCTCAAGGTCCCGGGTAAACGCTCCCTGGGCTTCAATTTCCTGTTCCATCTGTTGGGTATGGCGATGAAGCTGGAGGATCTGCTCCAACAACAGCTTAGCTTCCATGGCGGCAACCTGTGGCAGACGAGCCGCCAGCATCGATTGCAGCTGATCAGGATAGTACCAGCCCACCTCATCGATATGCACATTATATTTTTGCAGGCGTTCGCGCCGCTGGACCATCCGGAGCCCGCCCCGCGTTAGCTCCCGCAGATCCCGTTGGGCTACCATGACCTTATGCGCCTGGGGGATCAGCCCCACGCGGAGCAATTCGGCCAGAGTCTTCGCATCTACTTTATCGGTCTTCACTTTGGCGTAGCTGATGGCCTTCGTCATTTTGGCATGAGCAAGAGAAAGCGGAATCTCGTTGGCCTGACACCAATCGGCCAGCCAATACCACGAGCTCGTGGATTCAACCACCGCCTGGACCGGCTCTGGGAAGGAACCAAAAAATTCCAGGAGCGCTCGTTTATTGGCCGGAAGATGTTCGCGGCGGAGCAGTTCTCCATTGTCGTTTAACGCGGAATTAACCATATTACGGGCATGAAAATCGATTCCTATGTGACCCGTGCCGTCCTCCTTAAGTTAGATTAGCAGGTGTAAAACTCTAATTTAGGTGAGGACGTCCTTTTTGTAAATATCAGCAGTCGGAATGCACCAAACATATATAGAAGCTCAACGACCAGCGGTCGGTATATCCCGAATCGCCAGCCGGTCCCACCTTTTGCGGGACGGCCTCCCGAACGCTTTCGGGATGCGTACCCTGAACCCGGATGATCAGGCGCGGGGCTATGGCCCGTAAGGCCATTCCATTTAGGGTATTAAAGCGGACACATTTCACCTGATCTTACCAACTTTGGCTTTTTAACTCTCCATTCGTTAGTTATCAACACAACATTTATTCGGTGTCCCTTATACGCAAGGCAGCTAAATTTTAGCAGAAGATGTCTAAATATGTTCTCATAATATTACCTCTATTCCCAACAATAACGACTGCACAATATGATTCAACTTATTGTGCCCAAAAATTTGAAAATTGGGATTTCCTTGATCAACTTATTTTTCAATAATATATGGAGGTATTAACGAAGTATATAAGAATATAACCTATCCAGATTCAGCTGCGAATGCGGGGATTGAAGGAAAAGTAAATGTTTGGTTTTTAGTTACAGAAATGGGAAAACCAGAATGTTTTAAAGTTCTAAATACCTCTGATCCAAGTTTAAGTAAGTCAGTAATAGATGCCCTTCACGAAGTAAACTATATTCCTGCTAATTCGGATGGTGAGCTTATTGAAAGACCGCTGAGCATTTCATTTATTTTTAGAAATCCAGATAAAAGTAGTGGTAATGAGCGCTTCAAACCGTCGTTATACCCACTTTAACTGAAAAACACATCAATGGAGTCAATTACTATTCGTTTGGATAACAGGACGCGCTATATGAAACTAATTTCACTCATAATTATTTTTCTGGGTGCATTAGTGATCGGATTACATGCTTATGATTATGTGAACAGCGACTTATCGGACCATTGGTTTTCCAGCGTTATTATAGCCATTTTCGCAATTATTGCTGGATTTTTTATTCGAAAAGGCTATTCCCTTAATCCACAACCTGAACTTTCAATTGATACAGAAGGGATTAAACTTCAGAAAACCTCAATGTGGGATAAATCAGTAAAATGGACGGCTTTAAAAGCGGTATCACTAGACAAAAACAATATACACATCCAGTACCATGAAACTGGTGCTCATGACAAAATTCAACTGCCGGTTTACACCGAGTCACAGTGCAGCCAGATTGAACAGCAACTAAAAGAAGCTGCTTCAGAATTTGATTTAGAGTTTAGGAAAAAATAGTCTATCAAAGGTTTCCCTAATCCAACCCTATAGGGCCTCCAAAGGCAACGGGTAATAGCCAACCTCACTCCTCCAAATACTCTACCAAGTCACTAATTGTCTCTATCCCCAGCCGATCCGCGTGTTCGCGGCGCATCATCAGGGCGTAGGTATTTTCAAACCCAAATGGTTGCAGCCATCGCAGGTTAAACCGCTCTTGGCTTTGCTCCTTCACATACTGGTAAACGGCCTCCGGGCTGTTACCCAGGCTATTCGTCACAGACGGGGAGGCATCTAGCAGCACATGCAGACCGGTGCCGGTATATTCTGGATAAAGATCAATCTCCGCATTGGTCAGGGCATCGAACACAATTTTGGTGCCGGCAAGTCCCAGCCGGGTGCCGACTGTCAAATCCGTTTGACTTTCGATGTGCAACGCCAGCATATGTCCCAGTATGAAGTGCTCGGTAAAGTTTTTGCCGCCAACCAGGATATCGGGTTCCCCTTCCCGTTTTTCACCAATGTCAAAGCCTTCCTGCATAAGAAAATCGCGAGCCACCTCCTGTGGTGACCGATGCTGCTGGTCCACCTGGTTATTCAGTTGAATCATCTCCCGGGTAGCGATTTTTCCCTCCATCAAGTCGAGCACTCTCTCCAGTTCAGGATTCTGTTCCAGCACCTGATTGCTGACCAGCGCTGCACAGTCATACGGGGGAAAGTAGTTCTTATCATCTTTTAAGACTTTCAGATCGTAGGCTTCAATTCGCCCATCCGTAGAATAACCGCCGATCACATCCACCTTGCCATTGCGGAGGGCACGGTACATCAGGGCCGCCTCCATCTCAACCGTGGGGAGGTCAAAACCGTAATGTTCCTTTAATCCCCGGTAGCCGTCCGGGCGTTCAATGAATTCCGGCGGCATCCCGGCCTGGAAGGGATCCTCCTGCATAAGCGTATTGAGCGACCACGGAATGGCAAGAACCAGCATAAAGGCCGCGCCATAGAGTAGGGGCTTGATGAGGTTGCGAATGTTCCGCTCGATAAGTCCCAGGATGTAATCAAAAATCAGTGCCAGGGCCGCTGCCGGAAAAGCACCTGCCAGGATCATATCCATATTGTTGAGGGCGATGCCGCGGAAAATATACTCCCCGAGTCCACCGGCCCCGATCAGGGCACAGAGTGTAGCCACGCCGACATTGATTACTGTGGCCGTTCGTATGCCTGCAAAGATCACCGGCACGGCCAGCGGGAGCTCCACTTTCCTAAGCACCTGTCCATCGGTCATACCCATTCCCCGGGCGGCCTCGAGGACCGCAGGATCCACCTCGTCGATACCTGCGTAGGTGTTGCGTACGATCGGGAGGAGGGCGTACAGGAAGAGCGCCACAATCGCCGGTGTGGCCCCAATGCCCAGCAGCGGAAGCAGAAATCCGAGCAGGGCGATACTGGGTATGGTCTGAATCACGCCAACTGCCCCGAGTACCGTGCCGGCAATTTTACGATTTCGGGTCAGGTATAACGACAACGGAATTCCAATAGCGAGAGCGATGGCCAGTGCCACCAGCGTCAGGCCGATATGTTCCCCGGTCTGTTCAACGATTTCATTCCGGTTTTCCAGGATAAAATTCCACAGGTTAAGCATCGCCAGCCCTCCTGACTTTATTGCGGACCCGGTAGAAAAGAGACAAGATCTCCTCTGCTTTGAGTCGGCCTATGGTACCATGCTTATCTTGAATGTCTATATAGACATCGGGTTCCTCACTGGTAATATCACTTTGGTTAAGGAGGTGAGCAACTGAGTCAGAAGCGTCAATAGTAAGTAATGGACGGGTAAAATCTTCAGTATCGGGCCTTGGTTCCGGAACGAGTTCGAGAAGGTCACCCATCGTGATGAGTTGCATCTCCAGCTCCAAACGATCTGCGTCAAAAAATTGGGATACAAACTTGTTTTCCGGGTTAAACAATAGCTCGGCAGGGGTACCCACTTGCTGCAAAATTCCGCCATCCATCAGGCCAATACGGTCGCATAGTTCAACAGCTTCTCTAATATCATGTGTAACCAACACTATGGTTTTATTGATCTGCGCCAGCAGCTTGTTAAACTCCCCGCGGACCTCTCCCTTGGTGATCGGGTCAAGAGCTCCAAAAGGTTCATCCATAAGGATTACCGACGGATCAGCGGCCAGGGCTCGGGCAAACCCTACGCGCTGCTTTTGCCCACCGCTAAGAGCATCAGGGTAGCGATCGGAGAATTCGGATGGATCTAAACCGACCAGGTTTAGCAGATCCTCACATCGGCTGTTAAGTGTTGGTGAATCCCAATTCAAGAGCTTTGGGACAATAGAAATATTTTCTCGAATGGTGTAATGGGGAAACAGTCCGACATCCTGGATGACATAGCCGATATCGCGACGCAGCAGTTCGGGAGGTTTGGTTTTGATATTCTCTCCACCTACAAAGATCTGTCCAGAACTGGGATTAACTAAACGGTTAATCATTTTAAGTGTGGTCGTTTTACCGCATCCACTCGTGCCGATAAGACCAAAAATTTCGCCCTTTTCAACGGTAAAGGAGAGGTTGTCAACCGCCTTGGTGGATCCCGAATAAATTTTGGTTACCTCTTCCAGTACTATCATTAAATGATCAGTTAGTTCAACAGGTCTTCTCGAGAGAACTTTTTCACTGATTTTCCAGAGGGCTTTGAAACACCATGGTGTCATTGCGAACGGAATGAACGAAGTGAATGGAGTGCAGCAATCTCCCCACGTTTGGGGATCGCCACGCCCCAATCCGCCAGCTGGCAGACGCGATGACAGTTTTATATACCGCGGTTTTGCAAAGCCTTCTTTTCAGCATGATTTATAAGAACTATAATGGGAATCAAATGCAAGGTTATTTAGCCAAGGTACTTAATTCTCTTGCATTCACTTCGTCCGTTCGCAACGACAACATCATATTTCAAGGCCTTCCTTTTAAACTCATTGTAAAAAAAATTAGCGGGTTTACTTAATTCTTGCTATTCCTGTTAAAGACATTAATTTATGGAACTAATATTTTGAAATTTTCTTCGGGTATTTTATAACTAACAGGGATTTAGTTTATGGATGATTCTAACAACCACACTTCGGATAAAAGTAAATCTGCAATTTCACGCAAGGATTTTTTGAGCAGCTCTGCACTGGCAGCAGCGGGATTTTTTGTTGTTCCACGCCATGTGCTGGGTGGAACCGGGTATAAAGCGCCCAGTGATCGATTAAACATCGCCTGCATAGGTGTTGGGGGTATGGGCGCCAGCAACACACAGTCATTGCATGCGCTGGGTGAAAATATTTACGCCCTCTGTGATGTCGATGAGGAATATGCCGCTGAGACATTTTACACCTATCCCAAAGCCAAGCGGTATGTTGACTTCCGTGAGATGCTGGATAAAGAAGAAGAGATCGATGCGGTGATGGTGGCAACGCCCGATAATACGCATGCTGCCATTGCAATTTATGCCATGCAGATGGGTAAGCACGCGTTTGTCCAAAAACCTTTAACCCGAACTATTTACGAATCCCGGCGCATGCGGGAGGTGGCCGAAGAAACCGGCGTAGTCACCCAGATGGGTAACCAGGGACACTGTTTTGAAGGGACCTATGATATCGTGGATTATATTCGCCAGGGAGCGATAGGGACGGTCGAAAAAGTGGATTGCTGGACAAATCGTCCACGCGGATTTTGGCCTCAAGGGTCAGATGTTGAGCCCTCTTCCAGCCCATCTGTGATGCCCTATACCATGAATTGGGATCTCTGGATCGGGCCCTCCGCTTTCCGTACGTATGACCCGGAAATTGCACCTTTCATGTGGAGAGGACGATGGGATTTCGGCAGTGGTGCACTTGGTGATATGGGGGCGCACATCCTTGATCAGCCCTATTGGTCACTGGAGTTGGGCATGCCCGAAAGTGTCCATGCCAGTTCAACCCCATTCAATGATGAGGCTTTCCCACTGGGTTCCGTAGTCAATTACAAGTTTTCTGCGCGTGGAAATAAACCACCCGTTGAACTTACCTGGTACGATGGCGGGCTGACACCACCACGACCTGCAGAACTTGAAGAAACCAAGCCGATGGGTTCATGGGGCGGCGGCATGATTTTTTATGGCAGCAAGGGAATGCTGATGGCTGATGTATATGGACAAAATCCTCGTTTCATTCCTGAATCCTATGGGGAAAAGATTGGCCCACCGAAAAAGTCAGTTGAACGCGCTGAGGGTATACACGAAGAGTGGGTCGCCGCCTGCAAAGGAAACGGAACAACGTCCTCAAACTTCGACTACGCTTCCCGTCTGACAGAGACTATGCTATTGGGTAACTTGGCGATCCAGTTCAGTAGTGAAAACCTGAGGCTCAAATGGGATGCTGAAAATATGAAGGTTACCAACCTCGAAGATGCCAATACCTGGCTTGATGAGCGCAATAATTTCCGGATGGGTTATCGTGAAATTATTGGGTAGAGGTCAGTATAGAGCGTTAATTCATATGTGCGACGCACTTCCAAAGTGCGTCGCACATTTTTTTTAAGCTATTCAGAATACTCGGGGAGCAGTTCGAAAAACTTGGCCGAGGTTTTGATGCCGCGATAAAAATCTTTCAAGGCAAATTTTTCATTTGGGGAATGGATGGCATCGCTGTTGAGTCCGAAACCCATCAGAATTGATTGGGCCCCGAGCACTTTTTGGAAGTCGGCTACAATAGGGATTGATCCACCTTCCCGCGCAAACAGCGGTTCTTTTTGGTAAACCTCTTCAAAAGCCTTGCCCGCAGCTTTCAATCCATAAAATGAAAGGTCCGTGATCGAGGGATGCCCACCGTGGTGTTCAGTCACCTCAACGGTGACGGTCTCTGGCGCAATGGATTGGATATGCTCGGTAAAGAGTTTGGCAATCTCTTTTGGATCCTGGTCGGGCACCAGTCGCATGCTAATTTTAGCTCCTGCTTTGGAAGGTAGCACCGTTTTAGCCCCTTCGCCCTGGTAACCACTCCAGAGCCCATTGACGTCAAGTGTGGGTCGTGCCGAAGCCCGTTCCAGTGTAGAGTAACCTTTTTCACCGTTTAGAGCTTTCAGGCCTAGTTTATCTTTATATTCCTCTTCATCAAACGGCAGGTTCCGGTAGGCTTCTCGTTCTTTTTCTGTGAGAGGTTTGACGGCATCGTAAAAGCCGGGAATCTGGATTCGGCCATCCTCATCCCTGAGCTGGGCAATCATCTCGCTCAGAACATTGGCGGGATTGTCAACAGCTCCTCCATAGACCCCGGAGTGTAAGTCACGATTTGGACCGATAACTTCAACTTCCATATAGGCCAGTCCACGTAATCCATACGTGATTGAGGGCGTGTCTTCTGCAAACATCGCGGTGTCTGAAATGAGCACCATGTCACATTCCAGCAACTCCCTGTGTTCTTTAATGAAAGGTACCAGGTTTGGGGAACCTACCTCTTCTTCCCCTTCAAAAATATATTTTATGTTCACCGGGAAATCGGTACCGGATTTTATGTAGGATTCTAATGCTTTAACGTGGGTAAACGATTGGCCTTTGTCATCACTGGCTCCACGAGCATAGATATCGCCATTGCGGACGGTAGGTTCAAACGGCGGCGTATCCCAGAGGTCTTCAGGATCAGGCGGTTGCACATCATAATGACCGTAAACGAGCACCGTCGGCTTTTCGGGATCGGTCGTCAATTCACCATAGACAATCGGGTTGCCATCTGTTTTAAAGCGTGTCACGCGATCGAGATCCAGAGATTCCAGCTGGTCGACCAGGAAGTCGGCTGCTTTCCCTACATGCTGTTTATGGGCGGAGCTGGTACTAATACTCGGTATGCGAAGTATCTCGAAAAGCTCCTCTTTGAATTTCTCTTTATTTGACTCGATATATTCTTGAACAGCTGACATAATTAGTAAGTTGAAAACTAGCGATTAATTATTACCTGGAAAATGGGCTTTCTTCTAATATCCAAATGTTATTAAGGATCAAAGGCCTGTATCAACTTTTCAGACCTTCGACTTTCGATCTTCACGACCTTAGACCTTTATAAAATCATTATCTCGCTGTTGGGGATCCACCCGTAAAGGCCGTTGCTCATGCGTACGTATGACCACCCCTCCTTTTGGCGGCTCACGGTATGATCGACAGTGAAGCCATATCCTTCATACGCCTGGCTGACCAGTGTGGCATCGGGATTTGGTTTCTCTAGGACATCCGCCTGTTGGTGTATCATCACCCCCTGGCTATACCGGTTTTGTAGATATTGAAGATAAAAGCTCGAAAGCATGATAACCATTGAGATAACCGAAATACTGATGCCGGCCACTCTCAATGGCTTGGTTACCGTAGGGAAAAACCACCCTCCAATGTATGAGCAAGCACCAAGATTAAGCAATAAAATGGCAATGCCAAGCAAACTTGTGGGGCTTATCACAGAGCCGAGCCAGTCAAAAAAACGTTCCCAGGGCAGCTTGGGAAGGACGGCCGATTGCCGGCTGAAGCGCGATTCCACATAATTAAGTCCACTCACGGCACGGCCTTCCGTTTCGGGGAACTGCTGTGCTTTCAGGAAATAGTATTTGGCTTTACCCAGCGAGTCGAGCTGGACGTAGCTGATTGCCATATTCAAGTAAAGAGAGCCCGAAACGGTTTGCTGCGATTCAATTAATTTATAGATCGAAAGGGCTTGCTGGTAGTTACCGGATTCGAGCTGGCTATTGGCCTGATCGAATTGTATTTGGGGATTGTTCTGTGCTCTGCCCACACTGGTGACAAAACCGATCGTAATTAGTAACAGCAGGAGCCAAATACCAGTTCTTTTTGCTCTGATGTTGCCTCTCACTTACAGTTCCTTTTTCAATTTATTTAGCGTTTGCTCGGCTAGCCCGACATGCGATTTTAAGTATTCATGCGAGGTTTCAGGCGCGTAGCTTATACTGGAGCATTTATCCAGCAGCATCCTGACATTTTTTACAAGTTCGGGATTAAGGTCTGTTTCTTCCAGTTTTGCTATATATTCCCGGTCCGAAAGACCAGCTTGCGGCAGGCCCAGTTTATCCCCGATATAGCCAGTTAATACTTTGTGTAATGAATTATAGGCCCCTTTGATATCGCCGTTTTCAGATTGTGTAATCACCTCTTCCAGGTGTTGGGTCGCTTTGTCATAGGCCTGGTAAGAGCGAGCAAAATGTTCATCACTGTCCATCTTATCGCGAAACTGTTTCCAGCGATAGGCAACAAACAGCAGGATGGCCGGGAGGGCGAGTCCGCTCCAGAACCACCATAAGTTTACTAGTGATGAGGACCCATTCTCCGGAGTCGTCCAGCTTGCCAGTCCCGTAACGGGTTTGATATCAAACGTCTGCTGCTGGCTGGACGCGACGGTAGCATTAGGATCTTTACTGACAGAGAATGTGATTTCCGGGAGCGTTTCTGTCACATACCTGTTTGTTTGGGGATTAAAGTAGGCAATAGTTGTGGAAGGCAAGTTGAAGTTTCCAGGTCGCCGGGCAATGACGACGTCAGTGAATGTTTTAGTCCCGCTTATCTGCTGATTTCTGCGATTCAGCGAGGTGGTTTCCTGCGGATCATACACCTCCAGTCCGTCAGGAAGCTCATACTCCGGCTTGCTGATCAACGGCACATTGCCGGTCCCGTTAACCCGGGTCTCAATTTCAATTGTTTCTCCCACGATGGTTTCCCGAGAGCTGATTGTCCGGCTTATATCATAGTATCCAACCGCCCCGATATAATTCGCATCGCTGATATCTGGCAGGGGGACAACATTGATGTCGACCGGTTCCGACTCAAGTTCAACGCGACGTTGATTGCTCCCAAATCCTCCAAAGATGCTGCCTAAACGGTCACTCCGAGAGGAGGCTGAACGCACCGAGACAACAATCTCATACGGACTGATCGTCAGTTCGCCCGATTTTGTGGGGAAAAGTGAGAATTGAAGCAGCCGGGCCCTCCGGTACCGAACGCCATTCAGAATGACTGATTCTGCCCGTGGCCGCTGGCCATTTTCCAGTTCTTCTTTCCAGAATCCTTCCGCCTTCCAGCCCGGAACCGGTTGGTAGGAGTTCACTTCCAGTCCACTTTTGAAGTAGAGCACTACATCGGTAATCAGCTGTTGGCCCGTGACCGGGGAATCATCAGAGACTTCCAGCCGGAGAAAAATATCAGGTCGCGTAGATGCCGTTGGATTGTTAGCTGAAGAATTGCGATCAATAACAGAAACAGAGATCGGGGAGGTCCGGTATTCGGTCCCGTCAATCTCAATAGAGATTGGTGGAATTTGGTAATCCCCTTCGTTTTGCGCAATAAGCGAATACTGGTAGGAGTAGGTAGTGCTTGTCTCTCCATTTACGTACGAAAAGCTGCGGGAGGTGGAGGGCGTATTACTCAACAGGCGGAGTCCATCAAAGCCGGGTAGTGACGGACGCGAAACGTTATTGAAGTTGCCTGAAATTTCAATGGAGAGGGTGAGGCGCTCACCGGAAAAGATCTTGGTTTCTGAAACAGTAGCCTGCACATCCACATCTTGTGCAGCGGCTTGTTCCGTAAAGCCAGCCAGAAGCAATAACCATAAAATCGTACCCAGAAATACGCTACCAGTCCTTTTCATTATTCGAATCGCTAGACTCCGTTTTCTTTTTCTTGAACTCTTTCAGCAGATCTTTCTCTTTCTGTTCCAGTGCCTGCAAAATTTTCTCAGCTTGTTCCTTGCTTATCTGGCTGGGGCGCTGTTGCTGATTTTGCTGTTGCTGCTGGTCGCCCGATTGATTTTGCTGAGACTGATTCTGGTTTTGTTGCTGGTTCTGTTGCTGCTGTTGGTTCTGCTGTTGATTTTGATTCTGATTATTCTGGTTCTGCTGATTTTGTTGCTGCTGGTCTTGCTGATCTTGGTTATTCTGCTGGTTTTGCTGATTCTGTTGCTGTTTTTGTTGCTCTTCCTTCTTGCGTTTGGCCAGCTCATAATTATGTTTGGCATCGGCATCAGCCTCACGATATCGCAGCGCGTTTTTAAAAGAGTTGATCGCTTTGTCCCACTCTTTATTCTGCGTATAAATGTTGCCGATGTTGTAATCAGCAAGTGCTTCCTGTTCGGGATCGTCCGTCATTGTTTTGAACTCTTCGAAGACGCGGAGCGCTTCATCCGTCTTTCCCTGGTTGACGAGCGCATTCCCCAGGTTAAAATAGAGCTTGGCGTTTTCGGGGTTGGCTTCTATCGCTTTTTTGTAGAGCTGCTCGGCCTCGGCATAATTACCATTATTATAGGCTTCATTCGCCTTTCGGGCATCATTCAGCGATGCACCGGAAAGAAGCAGAGCCAGTATCAAAAAGATGCCAGTTATTCGCATAATACGTGAGTTGTCAGAAATTTCAGGTCAAATTTATCAACGATTACAGCCCTTTAAAATTGCGAACCTAATCCATTTCTTCTGCGATAGCCAGCGTTTCCTCATCCATCTTCATACTGGTGAATACATTGGAGACGTCATCACTGTCCTCAAACTTTTCGATCAGCTTAAAATTAGAGATGGCGGTCTCTTCATCCACCTTCACTTCTGTTTGAGGGATACGAATCAGTTCAGCAGATTCAATCTCGTAGCCCGCCTCTTCCAGGTTGTCATTTACCTCATACATCTCTTCCCGTGCGGTGGTTACGGAATAGAACTCATCGTCTTTTTCGATCTCCTCCGCCCCGGCGTCGATGGCATTCAGCATAAATTCATCTTCGTCAAACCCAATCTCTTTAATGCGAATCAGTCCTTTTTGGTCAAACATATAGGCGACTGATCCATCTGTACCCAGATTTCCACCATGCTTTGAAAAAATATGGCGAATTTCACCCACCGTACGGTTATAGTTGTTGGTGGTCACTTCAATGAAGTACGCCACGCCGCCTGGTCCATATCCTTCATAGGTGGCATCTTCATAGCGACCATCGCCTTCGTCGAGCTCTCCGGTACCTTTTTTAATCGCCCGTTCAATATTATCCTTGGGTACGTTGTCGCTCTTGGCATTATTGATAGCCGTATCCAGACGGGGATTCATATCCGGGTCGCCACCGCCTTCACGAGCTGCCACGGAAATCTCCCGTAAGTGTTTGTTGAAAATTTTAGCTCGCTTTTTATCTTCTTTGGCCTTCTTATGTTTAATATTAGACCATTTGGAATGACCTGCCATAGCCGATCCTTTATTTTATTCGAAGGTTGTAAATTCGTTTAAATCTGTTTTCATGCAGTGTAACAAAGAGGTATAATATAAGTGATAAGAGCCTTTACAGCTAATTTGAGATTAGCTCAAAATTTAGGTGCAGTAAAAATATGCCAGCATGTTTTTACCGCGATCTTGTAATTTGTAATTTTTGATAAAATAATCAGGACATTGTGAAACAGGCTGCTCTTTAGCGCGTTATAGGTGCATAAACTGAGCAGCTGGTTCGGAATCAATTGCAACGGCAGCCTGTTTGATTTTAAGCATCTGATCTTTTTTTCTAATCACGACGTAAGGAATATTCATGAACATTGGAATTGTTTGTTATCCCACTTTTGGGGGGAGTGGTGTGGTTGCGACAGAACTGGCCAAAGGACTTGCCCAGCGCGATCACAATGTGCACATTTTAAGTTATGCACGTCCCGCCCGACTCGATACTTTTCGTACCAATATCTCGTACCATGAGGTCAACCTGAATACATATCCCTTATTCGAGTTCCCACCGTATGACCTTGCGCTGGCCAACCAGATGGTAAGCCTGATTGAATATGAGGACATTGACGTGCTGCACGTGCATTATGCTGTGCCCCATGCCACCAGCGCCTTCCTGGCCAAACAGATTATGGGCGAAAAAGCTGCCCACGTTCCAATCATTACGACGCTGCACGGCACGGATATCACTATCGTGGGAAGTGATCCCAGCTTTAAAGAGGTCGTCGACTTTTCGATTAACCAGAGCGACGGGGTAACAGCTGTTTCTGAGTATCTCAAAAAAGAGACCTATGACCGTTTTGATATCCGGAAGGATATTAAGGTTATTCCCAACTTTATCGACCTGGACCGGTTCAAAAAATCTGACAAGTTGCACTTCAAGAAGGCAATTTGTCCCAATGACGAGAAGGTAGTTGTGCACGTTTCCAACTTCCGCGAGGTGAAGCGCGTGCCCGAAGTAGTGAGTGTGTTCGCTAAGATCCTGGAGAACGACATCCAGGCCAAGTTGCTGCTGGTGGGCGACGGTCCCGACCGGCAAAAGGCGGAGCGGCGCTGCCGCGACCTCGGAATCTGCAGCGAGGTACGTTTTCTGGGTAAACAGGAAAATGTGGAAGAGATCCTTTCCATCGCTGACCTCTTCCTGATTCCTTCGGGTTCAGAAACGTTTGGCCTGGCAGCGCTCGAGGCGATGAGCTGCAGTGTCCCGGTCATAAGTTCGAATATTGGGGGACTTCCGGAAGTGAATATTCACGGGGAGACGGGGTACCTGTGTGATCTGGACGATGTGGAATGCATGGCGGAATATGGTGTCAAAATTTTGGGTGATGAGAACCTCCACCAGGAGTTGGCCCAGAATGCACGTAAACGTGCTGAAAAGTTTGAAATGAGCGGAATTATTACCCGGTATGAGCAATATTATCAAGTTGTTAGAGAGCAGTTGATGGAGAGATCCGGGGCGTAGGGTTAAGAATGATGAATGATGAATTAGGAATGAGGAATTAAGAAGGCTGTCTTCAAAAAAATAACTCCCTCTCGGTTGAAATGACGACTAAATGGTGAGGCTGAATTGTTGATTACTGCCCGCTCTCTAAGTCTAAAGCCCTATCCCTTTAATGGTCATCTCGAATGGAGCCTGCGGAATGAGAGATCTTCCCGGGGAAAGTCCAATTACCAGGAGAATAGCAGCAAGCCCAAAGAAAATTCATTTAATAGTTCGTTGCCCTTTCTCACAAGTTATCTCAAAGAATGGTCAAGTAGAATTATAGCTACTCGTCTGAATTGAAACCGAGTTCTTATCGTAGAAAGATTTCTACCTCACGGTCGAAATGACGACAACGGGGAGCATGATTGCTGATTATGAGCTGTTGTCAATGAATAGAAATCTTATCCTATAACCTGTCATCTCGAACGCGAGTGAAAGATCTTTCTGCCAAAGGGCAACTTATATCACTATTTATTCAACCCCTTCAGCTGCCGCTCCCCGTATTTCAATGCCTGTCGATTTGGATCGGGCTATTGTGCAGTCCCAAGGTGCATCCGCCGTGAAAGTGCTGCGGAAGACCCAAATAAAAAAAGCTTGCCAGGTTTGACCCGGCAAGCTTGATGAAAAAAATGAGGCATTAATTAAGCAGCCAGTACTTTTGATACTTCGTCAGCCGCTTCTTTAAGCAGGACCGCTGAGATCACGTTAAGGTCTGAGTTGTCGATAATCTCCTTCGCCTCTTCAGCATTGGTGCCCTGCAAGCGTACAATAATCGGTACATCGGCCACTTTTTCAGCAATCTCCGGGTCTTTCACTGCTTCAATAACCCCGTTGGCTACTCGGTCGCAGCGAACGATTCCGCCAAAAATGTTGATCAGGATCGCTTCCACATTCGGATCTTCCAGGATAATTCGGAACCCGTTTTTTACGGTATCCACGTTGGCGCTTCCACCTACATCCAGGAAGTTAGCCGGGTCGCCGCCGGAAAGCTTAATGATATCCATGGTCGCCATCGCAAGTCCGGCACCGTTCACCATACAACCGACGTTGCCATCCAGCTTGATATAATTGAGGCCAAACTCAGCCGCTTCCAGCTCAATGGGGTTTTCTTCAGACTCATCCCGTAGCTCTTCAATTTCTTTGTGGCGATACAGCGCGTTGTCATCAAAGGTCATTTTAGCATCCAGTGCCACAATATCTCCACCCGGCGTGCGCACCAGCGGGTTGATTTCAACCATGTTTGCATCAGTCTGCTCGTAGCATTTGTAGAGCGCCATAATGAACTTAACGGCTTTTTTGAAAGCTTCGCCTTCCAGTCCCAGGGCAAATGCAAGGTGGCGTGCCTGGTTATGCTGTAGGTCCATTCCAGGCTCTACCCACTCCTTAACAATCTTTTCGGGCGTCTCTTCAGCGACTTTCTCAATTTCAACGCCGCCTTCGGTAGAAACCATAATCACATTCTTGCTCTTGGCACGATCCAGCAGGATTCCGAGGTAGAATTCTTGTTCAATGTCAACGCCGTCGGTCACATAAATGCGTTGCACCTTCTGGCCTTTCTCACCGGTCTGAACGGTAACAAGCGTATCGCCCAGCAGGGCCTCGGCCGCTTCTTTCACTTCGTCTACCGTGTCACAGAGGATTACCCCTTTGGAATTGCTCTTCTTGGTACGACCTTTCCCGCGGCCACCTGCATGGATCTGGGCTTTTACAACAAAAAGGGTAGCCCCGTCTTTTTTCATTTTTTTAGCAGCTTCTACCGCACCTTCAACAGTGGTAGCAGATATACCCGCCGGAACAGCTACGCCGTATTCTTTTAAAATTTCTTTCGCCTGGTATTCATGGATCTTCATAATGCAAGCAAGTCAATTAGTTACAAGAGTTTCAATGTGTGGTGCAAAGGTAGTAAGTATGGGCTGTAAATAAAAGAAATGTTTCAGTAGAGCTAGCCTGACGGCTGGTTAATGACGGGGGTGTGTGATTTCGGAACATTGTTCTTTTAAAAAGGTAGGAATAGGGCGCTGTTCATCTACAGTCAAAAATATCATTTACAACCTAAATATTATATAGAAAAAGGACAGAATTATGCAGAACCACGACTCAAGATTTAGATTTCTAAACAAACTACAAAGTTTGCTCTTCTTAGGCCTTATTACCTTGTTTGCCGCTTCATGTGAGGATGTAAATTTTAACGGTCCCAAAACCGGACCGGGACATATTGACTTCCATCTAACCGATGCCCCGGGAGATTATGAAGAGGTTAATATTGATGTAGTAGGTCTTCAAATCCATTACACTGAAAGTAAAAGTGACACCGTCGTTGCCGATACTACCTCTTCCGATACAACCAATGCCGGTGACGGAAAATGGATTGAACTCCCGGTGGAACCGTTTAAAGTAAACCTGTTAGAACTGGCCGGCGATGTGGATACGCTGATATCATCAGCAGATTTGGATCCTGGTACGTATAAAAACCTCCGCCTGATACTTGGGACTGACAATGATGTAGTAGTCGACGGAACTACCTACGATCTTAAGGTTCCCAGCGGTCAGCAAACTGGTTACAAGATAAAATTCAGAAAAGATCTTGAATCTGGCGATAATTTGGATGTAACGATTGATTTCGATGCCGAAGAATCCGTTCATCAAGCTGGTAAAAGTGGTAAATATATCCTGAAACCTGTACTAAAAGCTTTTGAAGGCAGAGTTGGTGATGAAGGTGATGGGGACCGAGATGATGAAGATGACGATGATCGAGATGATGATTAGTAGGATTTTATAAATCCACAGTCGATGACATTACCTTCAAAGAATATGAATAGCTAGATTTTTAATCTAGCTGACAGATAACCCCGTTTGAAGCCCGGCCTTGTAACTGAGGCCGGGTTTTTTAATTAAGAAAAAGATCCAGTGTCAGAGTCCGGGATTACACCGATAGTATTTTGACAAATCAGCCTGACATTTAGGAGAGAATGACAACTATGGAGTTGGCACCAGAGTATCAATTCTGACCAGATACTAATCACCGCAAATTTGAAAGCCGGTAGCGCAACGACAGTTGCAGCCCCACGTGGAACTGGTCATTTTTATAGAGGTAGTCGTCATTTAACTCTCTCCTAACTGTTAATCCAATCTTTGTTTCAAACTGTTTATAGAAGTACGTGATAGAACTCCCCACCCGCATCTCGATATTGTGCAGCCAGTAGCGGTTGGTGCTAGAACTGTTTTGTTGGGCAATCATATCCGACCGAGAGTAGAGGAAGTCGTTATTAAGGGCTACCCGCTGGGTCCAAAGTTGTACCTTCCCATTCCCGAAATAATATGATGCTCCTACATACTGGCTGCTTGAACCGGGTCCTATCGAAGCGCCTAACAGCTGTCCCCGGTTCGTATAGCCCTGGTTGACTCTGCCATGGACATAAAATGTAGGGAATCCCCGAAATAACCCGGTCTTGCTGGCTTCCAGCTGGGTGAGTTCTGCATTCATGCTCAACATTCGATTTTCGGGAAGTTGAAAAACTTTTTGCAGCCCGATGGTATAGCCGCGGCTGTGGTCCGGTTCGGTAATAAAATCACGCCAGTTCCAGCTGTGGTCGGTCCGCGCCCATTCGCCGTAAATTTCCAACCCGGAATCAGGGAATATCCAGCTTCCAAAAATTGAAATCAGTTGATCGGCCTCGTCATTCCCGCCGGGATTGGTATCACCGCTAAAATTTACTTTGGTGAATGCTTCAAATACTTTTAGCAGATCCCTGGCCGGAATACCCTCGGGAGGGATTGTCTCATAATAAATACGGTTGATACCCACCGTGAGACCCGGCACCGGTTTGGGGGTGAACGCAATACGTCCCCCTGTAATATAACGTTCATTATTTTCCGGATTGCTGTCGAAATAGTCTGATTCCCAAAGCTTACCCCAGAACAGTTTCGTTTGCAGGTGACCGATATGGATGTTTTTTGGCTCTGTGGTTCCGATGAAGAAGTGGGAAAAGCCGGGAGCGTTATCGCTCAAGAGCAGGGCGTTTTGCAGGGCCGGACTCCACCACATGGTTTCGTTGGAGATGCCGGAAGCCCAACCATGGTAGTCGGCACGGATGAATGATTGTCCCGCATCCAGTCGCCAGAACGAGCCATCGCCGAACCGTTGCGGCCAGTCAATATTGCCAAGCGGATAGGCATAAGGTGATCTGCTGCTAGATCCTTCGTAGGGAGAAAGCTCGAAGCTACGGTTTTGGGTAAAAATAAGCGTAGGTCTTATGCCGGCCGAAAACGCTCCATATCGCATAAAAAAACCGGTAGAGAGCGCGTTGGTAAATCCACGCCCCTGCCAAACCGCGCCGTCTCTACCGTTTGCCGGTTCCCGTGATTGCCAGTAGTTTTGGAATTCTACATCGTAAGGCGCTATTTGGAACTTGCCCGTTGAGTAACTCCCAATAGCTCCTGCGGTTCGGTCACTCCATGGATGGTCCAGCAGGCTGTCAGGTGACTGGGTACTCTCCAGTCCGAGCGTTGTGCGATGGTCCAGCGGAAGCGTTCCTCTCATTTTAAGTAGTTGCTGATACTCCCTCATCAAATCGCCCGTAGGGAGAGACTGTGCCATCGACACGTTGGAACTGCCAGCAGAAAATGTCAAAATAAGGATTGAGAAAAACAGGATCTTTTTCATAACCGACTACAAATAAATTGAAAAGGGAAACTACTCTTTAGGTAGTCAGTTAAGTCCTGTTTGTTCCGTGCTGTGCTACAATAAAATTTGGGCGATTTCGCTCCAACTGTTACAGATGTGGTCTGGCTCAGCGTCGATCTCAATCTCTTTGTTATAGCGGCCATTGGAATGACCGGTAAACAAGATCGCTTTCATTCCCAGGCTTTTAGCGCCTTTGATGTCGGTTTCCAGCAGATCCCCGATATGCCATGATTCTGCCACATTGCAACTGTTTTTTTCCAGCAATTGAGTAAAAGCGTTAGGATTCGGTTTGCTGTAACCGGTCTCATCGCTGAACACGAAGCCGTCAAAGCAATCCAAAATCCCCAGGCTTTCCAGGTATCTGCGCAGGACGCGTCCGGGCGAATACATCGTGTCGGAGATCAAACCAAGGGGATATATTGAAGCTAGCTTTTCGATCACCTCTTTCGCATCGTCGGTGAGTTCCGGTGGACCCTCCCACAGTGATTCCTCGAACTGTTCAACCAGGTACTCTTTCTCTTTTTGGGATGCCGGCAGGTCCAGGTGGGTTATGATCGTATCCACCAGCTCTTTGGTGGTAGGGGTCCGCTGCTCGTTGAACCAAATTTCGTCAAATTCTTTGGAGGCCTTTCGTTTTGCTACATCTATATCATCGAGGTTCAGCTCCTCATCATATTTTTCAGCAATATTACGGAGCGCTTGGATACGCACTTTTCTCCGCACTTTGCCCCCGGTCTCTGCCTTGACCAGCGTATTCCAGAAATCGATCGTAATCATGGTGTTTTGTTGAGTCATCGGGTTATAGCGTATCTATTACCTGCTTTATATTGTCAAACGTTTGGATGTTGTGTTTCTTGAGCCAGGTTTTGTCCTGCTTGGGCTCGTGGCGCGAGCGGATAAAAAATGGCTGCATTCCCAGCTTAATGGCCGGTTTGAGATCCGATATTTTGTCTCCTGCCATAAACGAGCGGTTAAAGTCAATCTGGTGCTTGTCTGCCGCCTTTTGGAACATGCCAAGTCCTGGTTTGCGATCTCCCGGTTCATAGGTGTAAGGCTCCGGGTCGTGCTCGGGGTGCCACGGAGCGATATACCAGTCATCTATTTCCAGGTTTTCTTTTTCCAGTTCCTCGTCAACCCAGTTATGCAATGTTTCTACATGTCCCTCAGTATAGCGACCGCGGGAGATTCCGGATTGATTGGTAACGACAATGATCTTGAAATCATTGTTTTTCATCCAGCGAATTGCTTCTATTGCACCATCGCACCAGGTCCATTCCTCAGGGGTGTGGACGAAGTTGTAATCAACATTAATCGTGCCGTCGCGATCCAGGAAAAAAGCTTTATTCATTCTTCAGATTGTTGAGAGTAAATATTATATGACTCCAAATGTAAGAAATATTATCTACTGGTTGAACTAAGTCAGAAGGTCTAAGGTCGGAAGGTCTTAAAGTCGAAGTTTGAAGGTTAGTATTCAGGATTAGGGATAATTGTAACACGGAGTATCACAGAGAATTCACAAAGCTGTACAATGAAACGTTGAGAATGAACCGAAATAGAAGCAACGCATATCCCCTTGCGAGATCTTGCATCGGGCCTGCTCATCGAAGCCTTGGCGTAGTTGAGATGCAGGATGACTGAGAGGTTCTATTGTGAATTATGGTTTCATAACTCAAACGCTAAACGCGTTCAGTAGTTAAAGACGACGAAATGTTACGACCCCACAGAGTTGTACCAAGAAAGAACTTTGTGGTTCTTTCAGGCTTCTTTGTGTGACTCTGTGGTAAACCTCTCATTAGTATTGAAGTTTAATGGGGTTTTTGATGTTTCAATCACGGATTACTCATTACGCATTACGAAATACGCAATAATAACTTAACATAGAATATAAATTGAGTTACTTTATGCCATTAACTAAATTCATGCAGCATAAAAACAGAAAAGAGGTAGCATCGTTTGAACAAAGCTAAAATCATGTCGGCCGAGGATCTGAATCGCACGTACCTGCGATTTGCCCATCAATTTCTGGAGCCGTACGAAGATTCCTCTCCCTTGGCGATCATCGGAATGCAGACACGAGGCGTGCACATCGGGAAGCGTATCCGCAATATTATTACCAAGAAATTCGGCACTACGCCCGACTTCGGTACGCTTGACGTCACCTTTTACCGCGACGATTTCCGTACAAAGCTGAAGATGCCCGATGTGAAAGTCACCGA
Organism: Aliifodinibius sp. S!AR15-10; assembly: GCF_031569985.1. Classification (NCBI taxonomy): domain Bacteria; kingdom Pseudomonadati; phylum Balneolota; class Balneolia; order Balneolales; family Balneolaceae; genus Fodinibius; species Aliifodinibius sp. S!AR15-10. Next base: position 89,963 of record NZ_JAMQKA010000017.1, read on the forward strand.
GATTAATTTTGATCTGTACGAACGCGATGTCATTTTGGTGGACGATGTGCTCTACACGGGACGGACCGTACGCTCGGCCATGGATGCACTGATGGACTACGGCCGCCCCCGCAGCATCAAATTTTGCTGTATGGTGGACCGCGGCCATCGCGAACTGCCTATTGCAGCCAACTATGTAGGAATCAAAGTGCCCACCCATGTGCAGGAGGAGGTCCGGGTGAAAGTGAAGGAGCTGGACGGCGAAGATGCTATTTACGTGGTTAAAAATCCGAATGAAGAGTGATCAGGATGCCTGAAGAGATAGAGGAGATAAAAGAGCCTGCTGAATACGACTTTAACCAGAAACACCTGCTGGGACTGGCCCACTACTCTAGTGAGGATATTCTTTATGTGTTGGATCAAGCCCGTTATTTCCGGGAAATCCTGGACCGGCCCGTGCCCAAAGTACCTACGCTGCGTGATAAAACGATTGTGAACCTGTTTTACGAGAGCAGCACGCGCACCAGGCTCTCCTTTGAGCTGGCCCAAAAGCGGATGGGTGCCGATGTAGTCAACTTTTCGGCAAAAGCCTCCAGTGTATCAAAAGGGGAGTCGCTCAAAGATACCATTCGCAACATCAGTTCAATGAAGATCGACATGGTGGTGGTGCGGCATGAGAGTCCGGGCGTGCCCCACTTCTTGACCCGTTGCGTGGATGCTGCCATCATCAATGCCGGCGACGGTGCCCACGAACATCCCACCCAGGCACTGCTGGATATGTACTCCATGCGGCAGATTCACCCCGACCTGGAAGGAAAGAATATCGCTATTATCGGGGATATCGCCCACAGTCGTGTGGTTCGCTCCAACATCATCGGCCTTACCAAGGTAGGGGCCAACGTCACCGTTTGCGGCCCCAAAACCCTGATGCCGGTGTACGTGGAGGATCTCGGGGCAGAAGTCTCCTATAACCTGGAAGAAACGCTCGAATGGTGCGATGTGGCGATGGCGTTGCGTATACAATTGGAACGCCAGGAGAATGGAACCGAGCTGTTCCCCAGCATCCGGGAGTATCACCAGAAGTTCGGCATCACGATGAAGCACCTCGAGAAATACCCTGACTTCACGATTATGCATCCTGGACCGGTAAACCGCGGCGTGGAAATGGAGAGCGAAGTTGCCGACAGCGACCGTTCGATTATCCTCAGCCAGGTAACCAATGGGGTGGCGGTGCGGATGGCCATTCTTTACCTCCTTAGCGGTGGGACAAGGGTGTAATGTTCACCTTTTCTAGTGAATTAGAGTTGGTCTATAGCGCGGGAATTATAACGCAAATGAACAAGCCTTCCCAATATAACTGATAATCCCGGTAACCGGATTGATATGCTAGACGGCTGCGTCCAATAATTACAAGTGTCACTTAATTATAGTTAAGAATCCCATCTAATTATAATTAAGTAACCCACTTAAAGTAATTAGCAGACCTTCTTAATTACTATTACAAGACTCTCCTAATAGTAATTAACAGACTTACTTAATTGTGAGAGGCTTTAAACGGTGTTTTAGAGTGCACTCTCTCATTATACTCTCCAATTTCTGACGTAATTTATTGCTTTCTAGCTCAATTTAGTCAACTTAGATCACAGGTTATTCTCTACTCCTCTAGCAACTCAGGCTCTCGTTGGGGTTTAGAAGGAGCTTTTCTGTCATTTGTGATTTGCGGCTTGATATTTCTTCTTTTGCTTTTCTTCCAGCGCGCCAGTACGATGCCACCGATTACGAGTGCGGAGCCAAGGTACTGTTGAAAAGCCAGCTCTTCTCCCAGCAGGATTACGCCAAAGATCAATCCCAGCACGGGCACCAGGTTTTGATAAGTAGCAGTGTGGACCGCGCCCACTTCCTGGATAGCGTAGTTCCAGATGATGTAGGCCACCCCGATAGAGAGGAGTCCGCTGTAGATAACTGCACCATAGGCACCCAGTGAAACGTTGCTCCATGCAATAGTCGTCATGCTCGGCAGGCCAACCAGGAAGAGGGTAATTGCCCCGATAGTGGTAGTGATCGCAGAAAATTGTAGCGCCGTGTATCGCTTTAAAAAGTTGCGGGACAGGACGGTGTAAGTACCCCAAACGACAGTGGCCGCAATTGTGAGAAGATCTCCTATAAAGGTGTCTGAACCAAAATCCAGCTCTTTGCTGCCGCCCAGCATGATGAACACCACGCCGCCGAATGCCAGTGCTACCCCGATCGATTTGAGCAGGTCCAGCTTTTCGTCGCTGAACAGGTGGGCGATCAGTGCCACCCAGATCGGGATTGTGCCCATGATAACAGCCACATTCGCTGCGTAAGTGTAGTCGATACCGATGATAAATAATCCCTGGTATACGAGGTTAGCCAGCAGCCCCATGCCGATCAGCGGCAACCAGTCACGGCGCGGAACGCTGATCGATTGCCCCTTCCAGAGCAGTGCACCCCAGATGACAGCGGCAGCAAACAGGAAGCGCAGACCGTTGAAACTCAACGGATCGATCTCGTCCAGGTTGCCTTTGATAACCGAAAAGTTGAGCGCCCAAATCAGGGTGATCGAAAGAAGGGCCACTTCAATAAGTGAACTTCGACTCAAAGCAAGGTTTTTCATAGTTAAATGAGAAGCTGCAAAGGTACAACATATTTTACGATTCTACACTATGATCAGGCACATTTAATTTTGTAATAACTTCTTCATAACCCCCACGGAATGTGCATGAACTGCCGGCTAGGTACTAATACACTATGCTGTGTATATCTAATTTAAACCTGCCTCTCTTTACCCGGGCAACTATTGTTAAGGAAATATTAAATGAAAAAATATGTAACAAAACTGTTTGGTTTTCGTAGTTGACAGAGTTAACTTTGGTCACTTACTGACTGGAAGTCATTTTTAAGAAGCAAAGAATATTATGGGCACAGAAGAACGAAAAGCACGAGAAAAGGAGCAGCGTCGAAATGCAATCATTGACGCGGCCGAAAAAGTCATTTTTTCCAAGGGTTTGGAACAAGCTACGATGGAAGAGATTGCTGAAAAGGCAGAGCTGAGCAAAGGCACGCTTTACCTCTATTTCAAAAATAAAAATGATCTTTATATGGCGATCTGCGAGCGTGGTTCGAACCTGCTTAACAGCCGTTTTTCAAAGATTTTGACCGGTGATCATACCGGGATCGAGTTAATTCGGCTCATGGGAGAAACATATCTCGACTTCGTGCGCCAACATCCTGATTACTTTAACGCCTTTATGTACTATGAGAACCTGAAAAATACCGAAGAGCTGGAAAATAGTGAGGCGGCCCAGGTGTGTGAAGAGAACCGAAGAGAAGCGATGACATACATGGTGCGTGCACTCCAGATCGGGATGCAGGATGGTACGATTGATGATTCCTATGATCCCAAAGAGCTTGCGGTTGTTTTGTGGTCGTGCACACGCGGCATCACTACGATGAATCATATGCGGCAGACCGGCCACCATTTTAAGATGCTTGATGAAATGGATATCGAAACGGGATCACTTTTCTCAAACTTCCTTGACCTCGTCGGTAAAGGGATGGCCACTCCGGAAGGTCGAAAAGAAAAAATGACCGATAGTCATTTTTAACGTAACAAAATCAAAACAAGCCCGTATATCTCTCCTTTTTGTGGAGCCAGTAAACTCAAATTCAAAATTATTTCTGTAAACGGTATGCAGCTCATACCCGCAAAAACAATGGATATGCAACGAATGAAATCACGGAAATTTTTTACCGTACTTTTATCACTGACATTATTTTTGTTTGTCGGTTCTGTCTCCTCATCTGCGCAAGATGCTAATACTTCTTTTGAAGAGATTCAGGACCAGTCAAAGCCTGTAACCTTAACCCAGGCGATCCAGGTAGCAATGGCCAATAACACCGACATCAAGCGGGCACTGCTAACCCTGGAAGATGCCGATGAACAGGTGCGTATTGCCTGGAGTGAAGTGCTGCCGGACGTTTCCGGATCTGCGACCTACACACGGAACGTAGAAATTCCCGTCAATTTTGTACCTGCCCAGTTTTTTGACCCGTCGGCTCCAGCGGGGGAACTCGTGCCGCTACAGTTTGGCACCGACAACAACTGGCAGGGCGGACTTACAGTGAGCCAGACCCTGTTCAGGGGGGAGGCAATTGTAGGTATTAGTAGCTCAGAGTTATATAAGGCCGCACAGGCTGAAAACTTACGGGCCACTACACAGCAGATTGTCACCCAAACCCGGTTGGCCTATTACAACGTATTGGTGGCAGAAGAGCAGCTTCGGCTGCAAACAGAAACTGTGGAACGACTTCGTCAGAACCTTAAAGAAAATCGAGCTCGCCAGAAAGCCGGCCTGATTGACGAGTACGCAGTATTGCAGGTTGAAGTTCAGTTGAAAAACCAGGAGCCACAACTTACACAAGCCCGCTACGATGTGCAGCAGGCATATCGTGAATTGAACTTAGTGTTGGGGCTGCCGGTGGAGCTGGGCCTCGATGTCCAGGGGGATCTCAGCTCGTTTGATATCCTGTCACAGGAGGCTGATAGCTCAGTTAATGACAATTTAAAGGAGGTCGACAAAATGACGCCCTATTCCTACGAAAAGAGTAAAGAGCTGATGAATGTTGCTACTGAGCTCAGGGGCGACATCCGAATTTTGGATAAGCAGGAAGATCTCAAACAGCGGGAAATCAAGGCGATTAAAAGTCGGTTTTTACCAACGCTGTCGGCTAATTACAATTTGAATTGGTCGGCGGCTCAAGCTGGTTCCCCAAATTTCTTTGGTACTGAGGATACCAGGGCCCGGTCGCAGACTGTTGCACTCACGTTTAGCCTGCCGATTTTCCAGGGTTTTGAACGGAATGCCAACCTGCAGATCGCCAAGATTGAACAGCGCGACCTGGAACTACAGCGCGAACAAGCGGTACGAGATGCCAAAAATGAAATACAGTCTGCCAGGGAGTCGCTTAACCAGGCGATCGAAACGGCTCCGGCCCGCGAAGATGCCCTGGAGCAGGCCCGGGAAGGATATCAGCGGGCGCAGGCGCGGCTGGAAAGCGGCCTCGGATCTCAGCTCGATGTAATAGAAGCCGAGTTTCAGCTTCGACAGGCAGAAGTAAACTACGCACAGATGGTATACAACTATCTTTCGGCCAAAGCACAGTATGACCAGGCGATAGGGATGGTGCCATTTGTAGATGAATCCAAACCGGAATTAGACTAAAATCAACGCGATAACCTAAAACCATTATGAACACGCTAACATCGAAATTATTAGTAGTATTTGTCATTGCGGGAATGATCACCGCCTGTTCCCAGGAAGAGCAGACTGCTGAACAGGAGGAGCTGGTCAAATCCGTGAATGTTGAGACCGTCAGTATTGAGCCCCGGCTTTTTCAGCGGTACCTGCGGTTGGTTGGTACAATAGAATCAGCTAATGATGTACATATTTCTGCCGAAGTGAACGGGCGCATAGAGCAGTATTTTGTAGAGAAGGGAAAGCAGGTTCGGAAAGGCGAACCAATCCTGAAAATTGACGACGATAAACTTCTGCAAGAGAAGGCGCGGCTTGAGGCCCAAACGGAACAGGCAAAAGAGCAGTATGACCGTTTAAAGAGAGTCTTTGAGGAAGATAGCGTAGGTTCAGAGATCGACATCATAAACGCCCGGGCTTCCTATCGCCAAAGCCAGTCGGCCCTCGAATCGATAAAGGTGGATATCGAAAATACCACGGTGCGAGCCCCCTTTGATGCGATCCTTGAGGACCGACTACTGGAGGTTGGAGAGATGGCCAGTACTGGGGCAACGCTGGTCAGGCTGATCGGCGCTAATAACCTCAAGATTGTGGCGGGTGTGCCCTCGCGATATTCCGATGTGGTAAATGCCGGTGACCAGGCGGAAGCTTGGTTTGACTTCCAAGACAGCGATACACTCAATCTTTCCATCGACTATGTGGGCCAAAGCATCGATCCGCAGGCGCGTACGTTCCGGGTTGAGATGTTCCTGCCGAGACAAACCACTAATTACAAGGTGGATATGATTGCCAACGTCCGCCTGAAAACCTACGAGCAGCAGGATGCCATAGTGGTGGGCGAGGAATTTGTTTACCAAAAAGATCGCGGATTTGTGGTGTATACGGTAAATGAGAATGACCAGGGCAACAAGATAGCCTCAGAGAAGGTCGTCAAGTTAGGACCTTCATACGAAAATGAGGTCGTGGTAAACAGCGGATTGCAACCCGGGGATCAACTGATTACGGTGGGGTCCTCATTCCTCCAGGACAGCATGCGGATCAACATTGTAGCTAACGGAAGTTCGCAAGAATTTGCTCAACGAAATTAGTAACGGAATCTACCCATGAGTGACAATAACAAAACAAATGGAATTGTACCGACGGACGGCCAACAGCCGGTCGATAACCGGAAGGAGTTCAAATTAACCTCCTTTTCTATCGACAATCGGATCAGTGTGCTCGTCATTATCGTGCTGGTAGCCCTATTTGGAATCCAGTCGTACCTGTCGATACCCAAAGAGTCGGCGCCGGATATCACCATTCCGAATATTATGGTGATCACGACCTATCCCGGGGTTTCTCCCGAAGATATGGAGAGCCTCATTACGCGACCACTGGAAGATGAACTTTCGGGCATATCTGATGTCAAGGAGATGACCTCCACATCAGCTGAGGGTTATTCAAATATTAACCTGGAGTTTAATACCGATGTTGTCATCGAAGATGCCCTGCAAAAGGTGCGCGAAAAAGTGGACCTGGCCAAGCCGGAGCTGCCCCAGGCTGCCGAGGATCCCATAATTCAGGAGATAAACGCCTCCGAATTTCCCATCATGCAGGTCAACGTTTCCGGTCAATATGGGCTGGTACAGCTGAAAGAAGTAGCTGAGAACCTGCAGGACCGCCTCGAGTCGATTCCTTCAATATTGGAGGTAAACCTGGCGGGTGGACTGGAGCGCGAAGTGAAGGTGGATGTTAATCTTCCAAAACTGAAATACTACGGGCTGACCTTCGGCGATATTATTGCGGCTATCCAGGAAGAGAATGTCACGGTCCCGGGCGGTAATATCGACGTGGGGAATAAAAAGTTCCTGCTTCGTGTGCCCGGAGAGTATGAAACAGTGAAGCCGATTGAGGATATCGTTATCGATGCACCGGATGACAAGCCGATCTACATTCGGGATTTAGCTGAGGTGAAATTCGGTTTCAAGGATCGAGAGACATATGCCGAACTGGATAATGACCCGGTGATCAGTCTTTCCATTGTGAAACGCAGCGGCACCAACATCCTGGAGACCGCAGCGCAGGTGAAAAGCATTCTTGACGAAGAACTGCCGACGCTGCCACCGACGACCAACTTCGAGATTACCTCGGATCAGAGTGAAAATATCAATATGATGGTGAGCAGCCTGGAAAACAACATCATTGCTGGTCTGCTGCTGGTGATCGGTGTGCTGTTGTTCTTCCTGGGTGTACGTAATGCCTCGTTTGTGGGTATTGCCATCCCGCTGTCGATGTTTGTCTCCTTTATTGTGATGAGTATGGTGGGTATCACAATGAACATGATTGTGCTGTTCTCACTGATTTTGGCGCTGGGTATGCTTGTGGATAATGCCATTGTAGTGGTTGAGAATATCTATCGCTACCTGGAAGAGGGTTATGACAACATCCAGGCTGCGAAAAAGGGAACTGGTGAGGTGGCCCTGCCGATTATCTCCGGTACGATGACGACACTGGCTGCATTCCTGCCGCTTATTTTCTGGCCGGGTGTGACTGGTGAATTTATGTCGTACCTGCCGATCACGCTGATCATTACGCTTTCCAGCTCACTGTTTGTTGCGCTGGTCATTAACCCCGTGATATGTGCACTTTACATGCGCCTTGATTTGGTTGATGACAGCAACCGACCGAAAATGACGCGTAAGGGAAAGATTACACTTAGTATAATCTTTGGGTTATTCCTGCTCGCTGCGGTACTCAATAATACACTCACCTGGACGATGCTTATTGTGCTTGGAACTATTCTCTGGGTTACCAACCGCTATGTGCTGAATCCAATTGGAAAATGGTGGCAGACCAAGGGCTTGCAACAAGCAATTAACAGGTATGAAACCACCCTGCGATGGTCGCTTAACCACGGCTGGATAGTTCTCGCTATTTCAGTTGTCGTACTGTTTTCCAGTTTTGTTGTCTTTGGGGCGTTCAACAGCGGCGTGGAGTACTTCCCCGAGGGCATTCCTCCGCAACGGGCGTATGTACAGGTAGAAACCCCGGTGGGCACCAATGTCGGATTCACGAAGTCGGTTGTTGATGAGATTGAGCGAAAAGTCCCCAACATCCCGCACAAACAGGATATACAAACCGTGCTGAGTACCTCTGGTTCTGCGATTACGGCCGGTCCGATTGGCGGAGGCGGTAATTCATCCCATCGCGGTACGATTGTTCTCAACTTTAAAGATTACCAGCGCCAGGAAGGCAGTGCTTTTGATGCCATTGAGTACGCGCGAAGTAATTTTTCCAAGGGTATTGCTGGTGCAAACATCACAGTAGAAGAAGAGCAGCAGGGGCCGCCCTCCGGACCTCCGATCAACCTGGAGATTTCCGGCAAGGATATGGCAGCCCTTGAAAAACTATCCAACGATATCCTGCGGATTATTGAGAATGATCCCGTCTACAGCAAGCTGGACGGACTTGAAACCGATCTCCCGGAAGCACGACCCGAAGTTCGAATCAATGTAGATCGTGAGAAAGCTTCGGTTTACGGGCTTTCAACGCAGATAATAGGTAACACCATCCGACAGGCGATTAACGGGGTGGAAGCCTCTCAATATCGTGATGGAAAGGATGAATATGACATTACCGTGCGCCTCGATGAACGTTTCCGGCAGGATATGAGTACACTTCAAGACTTGACAGTTATGGAGGAAGGGCGACAGATACCGCTCTCGAGTGTTGCTAGCTGGGAAGTTACTGAAGGACTCGGCGGTATCAAGCACAAAGACCAGGAGCGGATGGTAACGGTCATGGCCGATGTCCGGTCGGACTACAACGCCAATGCCGTGCTGGCTGAAGTGCAGCAGGTTGTGGCACCATATCTTCAAAATGAAGTACCTTCCGGCTATGATTACAACTGGACCGGCCAACAGGAAGATCAACAGGAGGCCGTGGACTTCCTCTCCATGGCATTTTTGGTCGCACTGTTCCTTATCACCTTTATTCTGATTTCACAGTTTAACTCGCTGTTTAAACCGTTCATTGTAATGACCTCGGTCCTGATGTCAACAGCCGGTGTATTCTTTGGACTTGTCATCTTCCAGATGCCGTTTGTTATTGTGATGACCGGTATCGGTATAATATCACTGGCGGGTGTGGTTGTGAACAATGCCATCGTTCTGATTGATTATATCGACATCCTGCGCTCGCGTGACAACATGGGCTTGTATGAAGCGCTGGTAGAAGGTGGAAAAATTCGTTTCCGCCCGGTAATTCTAACGGCAATAACCACCACGCTGGGACTGGTACCACTGGCGATCGGCTTTAACCTTGATTTCATCACGCTGGTCAACAATCCGGCCCTGTTCTTCACCAACATAGGGGAGTATCTGTACTGGGGCGGTCCACAGGCGGCATGGTGGGCCCCAATGGCGATTGCAGTGATTGTAGGCTTGATATTTGCAACGGCATTGACCCTCATCCTTGTTCCGGTGCTCTACTACATGTTTGAGAATGGAAGACGAAATATTAACCGTTTCTTCTTCGACACAGCGAATCCCGGACTGCTCATGGACCAAAGTTACGGCAACGGCCAGGGCAAGGAACTTAAAGAGTCAGAAGTAGTAGAAACTACTAGCTAGTTTTGTTATCCCTACACAATCCCCTTGATGCGGCTTACCTGACGGTGGGCCGCATCTTTTTTTGTTTTGTATTATTTTCCAGAATATCCAGCCCCGTATTAAAGCGGGTTTGGCCGACGTCGTGAATTTTAAACGCCGTTTAGAGTTTTTGGTAAGTCAAAACGTATGACTGGAATAGAAAATATTAGTTTTTTTAAAAATGTATCCGTTTGGGACTATGATCCTTGCCCATTTGTCCCTAATTTTATCGAGATTTAAAGAGATTATTCAGCAAATAGTTTAATTCCATGTCTATAAAAGCATCTGTTTTTATCGCTACAAGCCTGGATGGTTTTATTGCCCGGGAGGATGGGAGCGTGGACTGGCTTCCCACGCCCGATGAGTCTAAATCCGGTGAAGATTACGGGTATAACGCTTTTATAGAAACCGTCGACGCCATGGTGATGGGGCGCCATACCTATGAATTTGTTTCGAAATTTGACAAATGGTTTTACGGAGATCTGCCGGTATATGTGTTGAGTAGTCGTGGTGTGGAAATCCCCGGAAAACTTGAGAAGACTGTTTCAACGGTCTCAGGATCTCCAACCGGGGTTGCCAAACAGCTTGCTGATCTTGGATATAGCCATCTTTATGTAGATGGAGGTAAAACGATCCAGGGTTTCCTCAGCGAGGGCTTGATTTACCAGATGACGATAACACAGGTCCCGATCTTGCTTGGAAGCGGCATTCCTCTTTTTGGGCCGTTACCCCATGACATCAAACTGGATCATCTTAAAACAAAATCCTTTGCCAACGGGTTGGTACAATCCCGTTATGAGGTTATTCGCGATAAGTAGCCCACCAAAGTTCGGAATTTCCAAATTCTATTGACAACCTGGTGTAACAGTTGCCTCTTGGCTACCTCTTAATAATAGCGGGTTCAGGATAAATTGATAGCATTGCAGAATGTAATCTTTTTATTAACTATCTGAAGATTACAGCGTTTTTGTGTCATATTTGTCTGCCGAGTGATACCTTAATATTAGAATCTACCAATAAATTAAAGTCGCAATTAAACAAGAGTAAGAAATTATCATGTTTGAAATGAATTACACCCCAAAACGCACTGTCTGTAAAGTAACTTTCAGGATACCTGATGAGTGGGCCCAGGATGAGGCTGCAATAGCAGGAGATTTTAATGATTGGGATCCGGAAGAGCATAAGATGGAGAAGAAAGACGACGTTTGGGAAACCACGGTTCGTCTGAAGCCGGAAACTGAGTACGTGTTCAAGTATTTGCTGGATGGCGAACGCTGGGAAAACGATCAGGAAGCGCACGACTATGTTTCCAATGAATTCGGGACCAAGGACTCCGTTGTTGTTACCGGGAAGTAGTTAGGTACAGTTACCGACGCTACATTTGAATTGTACTTATTCAATTTAGTGCCTGTCCATTTCACATGCACATTTTGTGTTAAACAGCTGGAATGGATGGGTGCTTCGCTGAAGAGGTTCCCTCCTCTTTTACTCGCTCTGAAATTAGCACTCATTTCTCACCTTTTTTACCCAGGGCCATTACCTCTGGTACTCAAAATCCTGGTACCCCGGTTAAAATAAACTTAACCGCTCATTTTTGCCATTTCATTTGTATTTTTAGGTCAAAATGTTTGCTTGCTAATTGCAGATCATATGAAGAAACGTGCATTTCGCTATTCCGCTTTTACATTGCTCTTGGTGAGTGCTCTCTTTTTTGGAGCTCGATCTTTTTTGTATTACAGCCTGGAGGCCGAGGCGATTGCTACCCGGCCGAATGACGATACTACCCCCGACCATTTTGGAGCTCCTTCGCAGCAGTTTCAATTTAAAAACAATGGTCGTACGTTGTACGCATCACTTGTGAGAGCTGAAGAGGCGGATAATTCCACCCCTGCAGTCTTGCTTTATCACGGCCGCCGGGAGACGATCTCGCGATGGGCTGAGGTGCAGGCCCTGTTGTACAAGAATGGAATTACTTCCATGGTGTTCGATTATTCCGGGTTTGGCAGCAGCACAGGTGAGCCAACGATCGAGAACTTGCAAGATGATGGGATCAGGGCCTGGGAATATTTTACAGAGCATGTTGCAACCGGCTCGCAGCCCAGGATCGTTCTCGGCCACTCACTGGGAACCGGCATATTGCTAAGCGGGATAAAACAACTGCAGCCCAAACCAAATTATGTAATTCTAAGTGCTCCCTGGTCAACGGCACGCGATGCAGTCATACACTTGGGTATGGTGCCGGAAGAGATCTATTACCTGCTGCCCGATGTTTGGAACAATGTGGAGGCTGTCCGGGCGTTGGATCTCCCCTTGTTGGTTGTGCACGGCACCGAGGACAGGGTAGTGCCCCCTGATATGGGGCGCCAGGTGGCAGAAGCAGGGGGTGGAGAATACCATGTGCTGGAGGGTGTTGGTCATCGTGAACTTGTTCGGCATCCTACCATGGAGCTCTGGAAACCAATTATTGAGGCGATTTATAAGGTGCAAAATTAGTGAATGTTAAGTTCTTGCATCGGCAATAGGTGGAACCAGATTGCATTTTTGAAGTTAGCCTTAAGGGGTGGAGAGACCAATATTCATACAAGCTTATCTTAAAATCATGGAAATTGAAACAAACCTGACCGATACCATCCTGGCAGCGTGGAAAACCAGTAACAGGGTCTCCATCTTTATGTTGGAAAATTTGCCACAGGAGGTATGGTCAGAAAAGGTGCCGGGTTACCAGCGCAAGACAGTACAGATGGTCGGGGGACATATGCATAATACCCGCTGTATGTGGATTAAAGAGGCAACAAAAAAATTTGATTTGCACGTCCCGGAATACGTTGACCGCTATAGTGTTACGACTACAGAGCTCATTGAGGCTCTGCATATTAGTTCGGCAGAGATAATGCAGTTGATCAAAAAAGGGATTGAAACTGGTAGCACCGTTCCCGGTTTTTACCTTGATGCCGTTCACCTGCAATATTATCTGGTAGCCCATGAAGCTCACCACCGCGGGCAGATTGTCATGGTTACCCGACAGCTTGGTTATGAGTTGCCAGAAAAGGTAACCTATGGTCTCTGGCACTGGTCAAAACGTGCCAAAGAATTATAGCCGAGGAACTTTCTTAAAACTGTTAACCTGGTTTCAACCGGTGAGGCGAGGATATTACCCCACCTCAATGTTTTAGTTCGCTGAATGCAATCCTGCTAATTAATAATGGATTCGTAGATAATCCGATCTTCCGTTTTATTCAGTGTTTTTAGAAACATCTTGTGAGTTTCCTCGCTGCCTTCCGGGGAAATCTCAATAATTTGGTCTGTAATTTGGTCTTCGTGAGATCCAGAAAAGATTATGGTAAATGGTTCCGACCTTATATTTTCGATTTTTCCCCGACCTTTGGTTTCGCTTTTTTCTACTTTTTCTAGTTTAAGTTCGCTTTTGGAACCTTCTTCTGTGGTTATAGTTAATACTTTTCCCTGAGACGAGGTAAAATCTTCTGCTTGCATAGTCTTTACTGATTGTTTAAATGTTGTTGGTTTAAGTGAGATTTTTGTCAATAAATCACTGGGTTGCTACTCATTTTGATTACCCCAAAGTTTTTTTAGGCCATAGGCTCCTCCGGCAATCAACATCCAGATAATGCCACCATCGATAGGTGCCTGGGATGGATCGCTTGGTAACCCCGGTTGGGCCAGTGCAGAGGCAGTTACGATAAATATGATTAATAAAACAATGCTTGGAATAGTCGTTTTCATAGTAACTAGGTATTTTTATTACTTGATTAATGTCATTTTACGGGTGAATGTTTGCCCGGCACTCTTCAAATGATAAATATAGATTCCGCTTGAAATGTCTTTGGCATTCCAGGTGACTTCGTAATTACCCGCTGGCTTGGTTTCATTTACAAGCGTTGCCACTTCTTTGCCCGCCATGTTATAAACCTTGATCGAAACCTGCGTTTCATTCGGTATGGCATATTCAATTTTGGTGGCAGGATTAAAAGGGTTGGGGTAATTCTGTTTCAGGCGGAAATTTTCCGGAATTGATTTCCCGGGCTTTCCACCTGCAACTGGGCTTTCTTTTGATATTGTCAGTTCAAATCGGGCCTCTTCCCCCCGGGGCGTGGAAGAAATTTGTGGATTTGTCTCACCACCTGTTTTTTGGCGTACCTTACTTTTATCCGACTCAAAACTGAATTCATATTGTCGCTCAGAATCCAGGTTTACTTTTTTGCCCGTTTCCAAGTCATGTAATACGAAATCCCATTCACTGGAAAGATTGGAGCGTTTCCACGTGAGTGTTAATGGAATGGACTCTGAGGTTTGCACATATAGCGGGATTGTTTCCTGACCGTCCTCCATTTCCAGTGGGAGGTGATTCTGCATCATGTTTTGATTGTTTACCCGACTATAGATCATGGCGTGTCGTGATCCCGGCAGAGCCCAAAGTTGATAAGCATCCCGGGGGTCAATGCCTTCTAAAGCATTTTGGCTGAATACAAATCCGCCTCGACCTTTTAGTTCATCCTGTCCTTCCAGGGTGAAGATCAATCTCTTTTTCGGTTCTTTTTCCTTGTAATACGTTGCGGAATTGGAGGTGCGGTCTTCATTGTCCAGGTTGAGGTTCCCAGATTCGCCGGAGGTTTCTACCCGAACGAAAAATGCCTGGAAAGGGGCGAGAGCTTTAGAGGCTCCAGAGCTTAACTGTTGGTAGTTTCCGCTTGCAGCATCCCAGACGTACGCGCTCGTATTCGCCGAGCCGTCGACCTCCTGCAGGGTAGATATGACAGCATCTACAGATAAGTTCGTGCCAAACGGGTTGCCAATCAGGTTCCAACCCTCATCACCGTCGGTGGTGGAATTTGTATTTTGATCGGTGTTGGATACCGGGATGGAAACGGGAGTGCTGTGCGGGCTGCCACTGGTTGATAGCGTTTTTGGCCAGTCGCCCTGTGTGCCGCCTGCCTCATAGTCATCATCGGCATATACGTACACGGCGTAACCGGTACCTGCGCTGGGTGTGGTATTCAGATCACCTGTAAAACCGGAGAACGATTCCGTGGATTCATCAAAAGTATAGATGTTGGGATCTGCACCCGGCGCGTCAGAATTGGTAGCGCTCTGGATCCAGATACTGGAAAAAAGATCTGAGAGATTGGTCTGGAATGGGTTGCTAATAAACTGCCATGCATCCTGGCCATCAGTTCCACCCATGGTCACTTCATTTTCGTCAATGGTTATGTTCATAGTGGATGCTGAGGAGGAGAACTCAGTGCCATCTCCTACTTTAAAGGTGAAAGAAACAGCTCGGTAACCGGTGGTATTGGAAGGTGGGATATATCGCAGGTGTCCACTCTGCAGGTCACTTATGCTTATGTCATCTCCAGCTGATACGCCTTCTCCGTCATTGGTATCGTTGCTATTGGCATCGAGGTACAGGGTGCCACTGCCGGGCAGAGTAGTGATATCCACGGCACTCAACGCATCGCCCCCGTCGCTGTCGGTGAAGGGAAAATCGCTGTCGTTAAAGGAGAATTCAGTACCGCTTACAGCGAAGATCTCACTATCTGAGCTTGTGGGTACCGAGTTGGAGCCTGTCCCTTCAATGCTGAAGTTATACGGGTTCTCATCCCCGTCGTTGTTGGAGATCGAGATTTCGGCAGTCCTTGTGCCTTTGGCTGAAGGATCAAATTCCACGGTGAAGGTGTCATTGTTGCCGCCGGAAATTGATGAGGAGGGCTGGCTGGTTACTGTAAAATCCCCGGAGTTAGTCCCGGAAATGTCCACAATCGGTGAGCCTGACAGCGAAAGACTTGCGCTGCCGGTATTCTGGATAGTGAACGACTTGCTTATCGTGCCACTTGCTGCCGCTACGGATCCAAAGTCGGTGTTGTCCCCGCTGGCCGGGGAGGAGTCTCCGTCGCTGATTTCTGTGCTGTTGCCCTCAATCGCTATTTCGGGTGAGGCAGTTGTTTTCGTAAGAGAAATCGCATCGAAAAAGATATTATGGAATCTGTCACCGCCACTATCGCCTGTGTCTTTTGAGTATATCTCAACCCGGATGGAGCGGGTGCCCACAGGAGCGGTACGAGAATCGGTCTTTTCCCCCCAGCCGCCGGTTGGAGCACTGTAACCGGAATCGTATGTTTCAATAGGACTGTTCCCACTGTCCAGAAATTTTACCACAAATTTGCCCTCATCGGAATCATAACCGTTTGACTGAAGCCAGCCGCTGAACTCAATGGTGACATTCCCCGCATCAATTGCGCTGGCATCCCCGGTAACATCTACGATCTGATACATAGTTTGTGTATCCGGATTGCTATCACCGCTGTTAAGTTCGTTAAACGCATATGTGCCCTCTTTAGCCGCGGGTGCATAACTTTCGTTTTCACTTACTTCCTCAAATTTTCTTTCTGTGTTGCTATTAGTCCAACCTGCAAAGCTTCCACTCTCTGCCCCTCCATTGGTCAACAGCTCGGTTTGTGCAAAGGAACTAATAGGTAGTGCTAGCAGTACCGGCAGAATGAGTATAAAAAGATGATATCTCTTCATAGTGTGAGTAATTTTTTTAAATGAATAGGAATTGTGGAGGAATAGTCGATTAGCCTTTAACGCTATTGTGCCCAGATAGCCTTAACTTCTGGGTGGAAATATACCCGTTACAGCAATGATATAATTCAGACCCTGATATGGTTGCCTGTTGGGAATTGGGTCATTATTACCTGTGTTACTGGTCTGTACCTCGATATTCCCGGCAATACTGTTTCCATTCAAGGTGGTGTCGCCGTTACCATCTGAATAGGGGTAAATAGGGTAAGAAGTAGTTCTGTCTTTTTGGAAAAGGCCTCTAGCAAGATAATTCCCATCGGGGACTGCAGTATTTCCTTCTTCAATTGTTGCCATCAACGACAGGTTGGCATTAGCTGTTGCCCCGTGATTGTGACTGGGCAGATGTGCTACGTTTAAGTTTGTCTCTTCCTGACCTCCTTTTTCACCATCATTTATGGGTCTTAGACCGGGTCCACGACCAGCGCCCACAACGACTCTGCCTCGCAAGTCCGGGAGTGCAAATGTGGTTCTGCCATCTCCGCCAAATTTTGCTCCTAAAAGAGAGAAAAGAGCAGTATTGGAAGAAATGGGTAGTATTTGCCCATGGCAAAACTTCCACCCTCTTGGTGCAAAATTGCCTGCGAATAATATGATTTCGGCAATAAAATGTTCCATATACGGATCTCCTGAATGTATTTAATTTTTAAATTGTACCCGAATAATCTTCAGCGCTGAACATCTTAGATAGGCTAACCCTCTCAAAAAGCCACGAATTTCCAAATGGCTGTAAATAAATTAGGGGATGTGAAATTACATGCAAGGCTGTTCTCAGCTTGTCAACGGGACCTGGCCTCCCATTTGTCATTTCAATGAGCAAGCTCCATGTTTACAGTGCATTGATTCCAGAGGAGATCGAAATCAGATGTGATTTGGTGAATGCAATCGTTTATACCAAAGAGCGTAATGGAACAAGCATTTCTACTTAACTGTACAAATAAAGTCAAAATTATGTACATTGTTGACGAAGTCAGTGATAATGTTCATTCAGGCTCACGAATATGGGAACAAAACGCAATTCGATATCGCCCCGACGAGAAAAGATTATTCAAGTCTTGGAAGATGCAGGTGAGGCGATGCAGATTCGTGATATTGTAGACCAAACCGGTATGGATTACAACAATGCCCGGAGTGCGCTTTCAGAGATGACGAAGATGGATCTGTTGGTTCGGGTGCACCGTGGGGTGTATGACCTTCCGGACCGCGTTGAACAGGAGGATATGGAGTCGCCCGACCATCCCCTGCAAAAGATATTGCTTAATCAGCAGATCCTGAAAGTATTGCTGAATATTGTCATTACGAACAAATCACTGATGGAAGCCCTGCTGCTCGGCCAACAGGAAATTATCAGCACGATCCGTAAGATAAGCCCTGAAAATGAGGAAGGCGAAGAGGCGATCAACGATCTTGAGGAGATTTTTGCAAAACGTATTGAATGGCATTTCGATATAGCCGCCGAGCAGGTAGTGGAGCAATATACCAAGCTGCCGGAAGAGGTGTTGGATGTGCTTGTGGCACCGCTCACCCGCGACAAGGACCTAGAGGGAAGCCTGATTTCGCGTCTCCAGAAAAAATACAAGGCCCATGAGGAGGGCAAGACAGAATCTGAGAAGTCCTAGCCCTCCGCAGAATTGGTTTAAATTATCCGCCCAGATTTTTTAAAACATTATGAATAAGCGGCAATTTTTTTGCATTTTTAAAATGACGTCACCCACTTGTTATTAGCTCTTATTAAAGTTACATTTTTGTTGGCTCAAATGAGCTTTATTAACCCTTGCGGAAAATACATGTTGTTGTGACGTTACGAACTTGTCATCGAGTGGTTGGTTCTATGGTTTTGAGTCGGAGAGCCTTGAGCTTTGGTGTGCTATCAGAAAGTATTAGATCACTCTTGAAAGGGATATTTTGTGTTCATATCGAACCACAAAAGAACTTTTTTCAAGTTTGTATCTTGGGGCTGGAGATAAAGAGAATTTTAAAATTAGGAACAGGAAGAATGGCTTACATTTCAGTGGAGGAAGGATTGCCTGGAATTTTGGGATTGCTGGAGTTCCGGCAAGATACTGCCAAACCGATTCGAGAACTAACACAATTACTACTTCGGGGTCCATCTCCCCTGAATGAGGGTGAAAGGGAGCTTATCGCCGCTTTGGTTTCGCACCGTAACAAGTGTGCATTCTGTGATTCCGCGCACACCGCCACCGCTGATCTTCTCATTGGAGATTCAGACGTTACAGCCGCTATAAAAGAGGATATAGACAGCGCTCCGATAAGTGACAAGATGAAAGCGCTTTTAAAAATAGCCGGAAAAGTCCAGCAAAGTGGGCGTATGGTGAAGGATGAGGATGTGACTGCGGCCCGGGAAAAAGGAGCAACAGATCAGGAGCTCCATGATACAGTTCTGATTGCCGCTCTTTTCAGTATGTATAATCGATATGTTGACGGCTTAAACAGCTGGACACCGGAAAATCCAAAATTCTATAAATCACTTGCCCGACGGATCGGACCCAAAGGATACAATCGACCCCCGAACGGATATGAAGGAAACAAATATTTTAAAACGGATGAGTAGGTCATTTCTTTTACATTTAGACCGGGTCAACAGATAGGGAAAAGCGGTTTAATAGGCTATTATTGGATGCCAAATGAATTTTACTTGGGCGGTAGGGGGGCAGCAGTGCTCCCCACTATGCGGGGCTTCGCCTTTAATCAACTTCAGCGTTGGAGCAGCTGACCGACCAACCAGGTCAAGTTGACGATGTAGAAGTAGTCGGGGAGAATTAAATTCTACCCGGCTATCCCGCTTTCTGCTATAAGGTATCATTTCCGTAGTTCTGGACTGTCGGGAACCAGCGCTTTTAGAAGCCCATCTCTCCATTGATTCTTCTCGCGGTCGTAGATGCCAAAGCCTGCGCCAAATTCCCAATAGCTCCAACTGAAATTGCGCTCTTCCGCCGCGTTACGAATGAAGGTTGTCCAGCTTTCTCGCGATTCCTGGGGAGCCGCACTATAGGCCCCGAACTCCCCGAGATAAATCGGTCGGTTATGGGTATCAGCCCAATTCTTAACCGTGTCAAAGTCTGCCCTAACAGCTTCTTTTTGTTCTTTGGTAGCTGTCCAGGTAGTGCCCAGCCACTCTTCAGCTTCATCCCCGGCCCAGCTTGCACCCTGGTGGGTAAACTGGAATGGATTGTAGTAATGAACCGTCACAATAATGTTGCGATCATCATAGGGAACGGAAAGGTCCTGCAGCCCTCCAATTCCACCCCAGGGAGCGGTGCCGACAACCAGAGTGCGATAAGGATTTGATTCTCGAATAACATCGATGGCCTCTCTCAAATACCGGTTCCAAATTTCAGCCGAAAGATTAGCGTGGGGTTCATTGAGTGGTTCGAAAAGCAGGTCGTTTGACGTATTGTGGTAGTGTTCAGAAACTTGTTTCCATATTGCCAAAAATCGCTCCTTGTGCTCTTCCGGTTCCTCCATCAATTCGTTGTAGTGATGGATATTGAGTATAACCATCAGGTCTCGTTCGAGGCACCACTCAATGACCTGGTCTACTCGGTCAAAAAAAGTACTCTCAATAGTATATGGTTTGCTGTTCTGGGCATGTGCGTTCCACCTCGTGGGAATTCTTACGGCGTCGAATCCGGCATCCTTGATCAACTGGATATACTCTTCTTCAATCCTCATCCCCCAGTCACCCTCTTTGGGTGCTTCAAGTGCATTTCCCAGGTTAACACCCTTTCCCAATGCTCTGTTTCGCTCAAAGGGGTCGACAGGATGTTCAGGTTTTGGTTGTACCGGTCCATCGGTTTCCTGCTGTTCTAGCTCCTGGCTGTTTGAACAGCTGGGTAACACTGCCAACGCAAGCAATGCCAGAAGTAAGGAATAGATTAGAGAATTGGATTTTACTTCCATGATAATGCAGAGTTTGAAGTTAATTTCACCATGACATTCCTCAATAAAGACAAGTCATCAGGTAAATTGCACTTTTTTTGCCAGAAAATAAGAAGATGGTTTGAATCAGATACAGTTTCAGAAAGCTGTTTGGCATTACTAAAAAATACCCAAACCTTTTATTCACTTTTCAATATATCTTTATTACTTTAGACTCATTCTAAACAAGAAATTTAAGTTTTCTTTCATGCAGTCATACAGTTCCATATTCTTTGCCTTGATAACCACCTTGTTAGCCGGTGCATTCTTTATTCACGGGTGCAGCCAGCCTTCCGAAGATCAACAGCGCCAGCAATTTGCCAAAGTGAGCCAGGGGCAAACTCCTGAATTGGCAGAATACATGCAGCACATTCGCAGGTATACGCACAAGCTCAGTCTTTCTATTGAGGCACGGAATGGTGATTTGGCGGATTTTTATATGCATGAGCTCCAGGCATCAGCGCTTGCCGTCAAGCAGGATGTGCCGGGCTACGAAGGATATGATATAGCCTATTTTACAGAGCTAATGTTTGACCCCGCTGTTGATACCCTTCGCACGTCGCTGAATGCCAGAGACTGGGATCTGATTGACAAAAATCTGGACAACCTCATCAACTCCTGCAACACTTGCCACAATGCAACGGGACACGGATTTATCAATGTGACAGAGGGCGTGGATAAAAATCCGTATAACCAGGTGTTTGAACCGGAGGAGTAGAAATGCTCCATAAATCGGCATAGATCGGCGATCCTACTATCATTTGATTTATGGGCTGAGTGGAAAAGGCTATCACCTTCGTCCCCTGTTTAGCAGGCCAATCACTACGCTGAACAACGCAGCTCCCAGTATAGACCAGACGATGGGAAAGGTTTCTCCGTCAATGTTGATGGGAAGCAGGTAGGTTAGGCCCAGCTCGGCAGCCAGCCACTTGCCAATGAGGGCGCCGATAAATCCCACGGCCGCAGATACCAGGCAGCCGCCCATGGAGTAACCGGCAATACTTTGTCCAATGGCCCCACAGATGGCGGCAATAACTAACAGGATTAAAAATCCCGAAATACTCATAGCAGGATAATTTGGTTAAAGTCTGTTTAAACGTTGATCAGGAGTAAGAGTTTCAAAGATATTTGTTTTGAATAACCCGATCTACCCCTGAGGCTATTATTCAATATTAGTACTTAGATATCCTCTTGCAATACCACGGCAGATTCCAGTGGCTTAATAATTACTTTTTCTTCCGGATCAAACAGCAGCCGGTTATCGGTGTGCACAAGGTAGCGTTCATTGTTTAGCAAGACGTGGTAGGTGATGTCGTGCCCCTTGAATTCACGACTTAAGATCGTACCGATATTGGGTTCAGGCTCTGCCCCATTTGCTTTTTCAAGTGTCAGGTGTTCGGGACGTATAGAGCACAGAACGCGACCTTTAGCGTGACAATTGAGGCGTAGTTTACCGAGTTCTGTCATCACTTCCTCATCACCGGAGGCATCGACATGGAACAGGTTGGTGCGGCCAAGAAACTGTGCTACAAATTTTGTTCTGGGTTGGTAATAGACCTCTTCCGGGGTGCCGATCTGCTCGATATGGCCGTTGTTCATTACAGCGATGCGATCGGCAAAGGAGAGCGCCTCTTCCTGGTCGTGGGTTACCAGCAGTGCGCTCATGCCTGCCTTTTTTAGAATGCTGCGGACCTCTTTCCTCGTCGTATCACGGAGAACGGCATCGAGATTGGAGAACGGCTCATCCAGCAGCACCAGCTTCGGTTTGGGAGCGATGGCACGTGCCAGGGCTACTCTCTGTTGCTGCCCCCCGGAAAGTTCACTTGGATTGCGGTCTTTGTAATCGCCCATGCCCGTGCGGCAGAGCACTTCTTCAGCGTATACATGCCGCTTGTGTTTTGGAATGTTCGTCAGCCCAAAGGCAACGTTGTCAATCACCGACAGGTGCGGGAAGAGGGCGTAGTCCTGGAATACAAACCCGATGCCGCGATCTTGAGGCGCCACGTGTTGTTTGGGGGATTCAAGCAATTTCCCCTCGACATAAACCTCTCCCTCATCGGCGCGTTCGAAGCCGGATATCAGTCGCAGGGTGGTTGTTTTGCCACAACCACTGGGACCCAGCAGTGCAAAAATTTCGTTCTCCTTAACATCAAATGTCAGTGAATCCACCACCGGCCCTGTATTGTCGAAGGCCTTGGTCAAATTGTTAATGTTCAGCAGTTGATTCATGTTTTGTTCCATTCGCGAGTAAATAGTAGGCCGACAAAAAATGTCGAAAATATTAAAATTGTAAATGCAAACGGTGCCGCTTCGGCAAACATTGCTTCACCGGTATAGGACCATACATTTAACGCAAGGGTGTTAAATCCTATTGGGGAAAGTAAGAAAGTAATAGATAATTCTTTCATAGCGGATAAAAAAACCAAAGATGCCGATGCAATAATTCCACCTTTGAGCAGGGGAAGTGTTACTTTTATAAATGATTTGATCGGGGAGTAACCCAGCGACTTTGCTGCATCCTCCAGCTGGGGTGGCGCTTGGTATAATGAGCTTCGTATCGGTCCAATGCCCTCTGCCAGGAAGTGAAGGGAGTAGGCAATGATAAGCAATAGCAGCGTTTGATAGAGAAACGGGGACACATAGAGTGAAAAGAAAACAAACGCCAGTGCAAAGGCCAGCGGTGGGGTGGCGTATCCCAGGTATGCCACGCGCTCCAGCAGGTTCGTCAAATTGCTTTTGAAGCGCACTCCCACATAGGCAATTGGTATTGCTATCACCGTTGTAAGCACGGCAGCCGGCGCCGATGCTGCTACAGAGTTCCAGAACGAGGATAGCAGGTCAGTAGACAGACTGGAAAACGAGACCTCACCCAGCCAATATCCGATGGAAGAAAGGGGGAGCAAAATAGCTATTGCGGTGTATACGCCGATGAACAGGTAGGCAGGTATTTTCCAGGGACCGAGCTCCAGGTATTTTTGCTCCCGGCTGGCCCCGCGTCCCAGCCGGTGGAAAATGGCTTTGCGCAGGAGACGGTATTCCAGTACAAGTGCGGCGGTTGTGAGGGCCAGCAGCATCAGGGCCAGCCAGGCGGCGTAAATACGGTCGTAAGCCGCTACATACTGCAGGTAGAGGGCATAGCTGAAGGTTTCGAACCGCATAAGTGAAACCGTACCAAAATCCCCAAAAACATGGAGGGCAACCAATAGAAATCCTGCCAGGAATGCAGGTTTGAGCTGCGGGAGAATAATTTTGAAAAAAGTGGATTTTGCATCGTGACCCAACGATCGGGAAGCCTCCTCAATCGAAGGGTCCATCCCCAGGAGCGCCGTGCGGAGATTCAGGTAGAGATACGGAAAGGTGCATATGCTAAGTACCAAAAGTGATCCCCAAAAACCGCTGGGCCGCGCCATTGTAATTCCAAACCATTGGTACAAGGTACCATTGTAGCCGCCCAGCCCCATAAATGCATAGGCCATGACATAGCCCGGCATGGCAAGCGGGACGACTCCGAGCAGGGTAATTAATTTCCGTGCAGTGATATTACACCGGGCTGAGAGGTACGCGAGGGGGAGAGCAAGCATGGTATCTACCACTAATACGCCAACGGTGAGCAGCAGCGTGTTTGCCAGCAAGCGCAGATTTCTGGTGCGTAGTACAACTTCGTTCAGGGTTTCACCCGAGGCACCGAAAGCCCTTATCAGCAAATAGAAAAGCGGCAGAAGAACCCCGATTGTGATCAGTAGAACGGGTACCAGCAGGTACCATGGAGGAGTTTCTTTTTTATGTATTTTTAGCCCCAGGATAGGTTAACCTAAAGTCACTTTAAATTTTTTAATAAAAGATATTTTGTGCTCACTAATTGCAGAACTGTGTGACTGACCCACTTGTTATTAGGCTGGCATCAGAGCAGTTAAAAATTTAGACCAAATCTAAATAGATAGGCGTTTTTAAGCAACTATTAATGGGGATAAAAAGAGCTTTACTGGGAGAATGGAGGATAGTCCGGAAATTATATAATATCTTTGTACTTAGATTATGCTTTAATATCTTTAAATACTTGTGTGGAATAAAATAATGGATATTTTTTTTGTTATATAATGTGCATCAGGAGTTTAACAACTCTTCAACTTAATTTTTCTATTATGAAAACATTTTCAATATACCTGTTAACGACTATTACATTAATCAGCATGCTTAGCGCATGTGGTCCCAGCCAGCAAGAGCAACAGCGGCAGCAGCGGGAACAGGCCCGCCAGGATTCACTTGAACAGGTACGCCAGCGGCAGTTGCAGCAACAGCGTCTCGACAGCATTGCTAAAGCTAAAAAACAGGCCGAAGCTGATAGCCTGGAAGCAGCAAAGAAAAAGAAAGAGGCACAAATTCAGTTTGATCCCAATGGCCCCTTGGCTGTACAGGTGGAAGCGTGGCGATCACGTGATAAAGCGCAGGGCCAGGTTTCGAAGTGGAAAGAACGCGGTTTTCCCAATGCATATGTCGTAAAGCACGGAAATGCTGAGACCGGTAATATTTGGTTCCGGGTAAGATTAGGCAGGGTTGCATCTCAAACAATGGCCGATCGTCTGGGGGAGAAGTTGCAGGATGAGTATGGCGAAGAATATTGGGTAGCTTCTGTGCAGGGAGAGGGGACCACTCCTGAACCTGCAGACTAAGCTTCTCATTTGTACTTTTATCTGAGCACCGGGGGGCGCTTCGGTGCTTTTGTATTAGTTGGCTCATAACTACTGCTTAGTACGCACGTACTAATACCCGGCATGTCCAAACTTCATTACCTTGCAAGGTTCTTATTCCATTATGATTTTCTTTTTCCCTTTCAAAAGGAAAAGCCAGCTCTTATTTATTGTTTCGTTATTTTTTGTGTAGAATTGCATCAGTTTGCCTGTTATTTGTGGAAGTAGATAAAAAAAGAAAGGGTGTTTTATGCTCACAAAACATTTCAAAAAGTAATAACTCAAAATAAAAATTATCAGATTTCAGTTTAATTTTTCCTCATTAGACGGGGTTTCCCGTAATATATTGTGGGTATATCTCCTATTGAGGCTGAATGAGTAAGTAGAATGAGATTATTAACTTTTTTATTCGGATAGGTGTTTAGGCTTATAAAAATATTTGTTTTCCTACTGTTTTATTCCTTAAATTACTGTGCGCTCAAGTAGCGTCTCTCTTGATGAATAGTCAGGACCTCACACCTGATACGTGTGAGGTCCTATTTTTTTGAATCCTTTCTGAGAAAAATCCGTATACCCCGAACTTCCTTTCGAAAATTTAATGTCAAAAAGGGTTGTACAACAGCATCAAATAGAGGCGATGGATAATCACAAAATTTTTTATGTTTACGAGTTACTATTACAATTGGCGTTCATTAAATCCTTATAAGCGACAAAATGAAAAATTTCAGTATTAACCATCGGCAGGTTGAATCTTTCGATGTGCTTGAGCTAAGTGGAGAGCTGGATGCACATACGGCATCGCATTTGGAAGATTCACTACGCGAACTCATCGACAGGAATAAGTATCACATTATTGTAAACTGCAGCGACCTTGACTATATCGCCAGCGCGGGTCTCGGTGTATTTATGGCTTATATAGAAGACGTTCGGAGTCTGGGGGGAGACATAAAGCTTACAAATATGAACTCAAAAGTATTTAATGTGTTCGACCTACTGGGATTTCCCACGCTCTATGACATACTGGATGATGAAGAGGAAGCGATAGAAAAATTTGAAACTGAACAATAAAATCTGCCGAGACATTGCCCAAGCATAATTCAACACATACCATGCGGGTTCAGGCTTCGACGGAGCATCTGGCAGAGGTACGGAATTTTGTAGCCAAACACGCCAAGAGTTTTGGATTTAAGAAACAGGATGTCGCTGATATTCGCCTGGCAGTCGATGAGGCCTACACCAATATTATTAAACACGCTTATAAACATGACAAGAACAGGCTGGTAGATATTAAGCTGGGATATAACAGCAATGAGTTCTGGGTGTCGCTGCTGGACAGTGGCAAGACATTTGACCCCTCATCCTATACTGAGCCGGATGTACGTGAAAAGATCAAGCAGAAAAAGCGGGGCGGTGTGGGCGTGTACCTTATAAAAAAATTGATGGATGACGTCGAGTACAGCAAAGAGGGCCAATTGAACAAAATCCGCATGACTAAAAAGAAATAACTTAATTTTGAGCAGTAGAACTCCCGAAATCGAGGATCGGCACAGTCGTTTTGAGCTAAAGACTCTACTTGAAACATCCCGTCTCCTTATCGAGTCGCACGATATGGAGTTCGTGCTGAATAATTTGCTGCTGATCACCATGGGCAAGCTTCTCATCACCAAGGCCATGGTGCTTATCTATCAACCGGGAGAAGAAAATTACGTTGTCAGCAAGTCGAAAGGCCGGGGATGCCCAGAAGAGGGTACCAAAGTTTCCTTCCCTGAACCCGAGCGAGCCAGAGAACGCTCGATCATACGGCAGGATACCGACGATATTGCCCTGCCTGAAATTATTGAGGGCGAAACCCAGTGCACACTTTTCAACCTGCAGACCAGTAATCATCACCTTGGATTTCTCTGTCTGGGCGCAAAAGGGAATAAACAGCCGCTTAGCGATCACGAGCGTGAATTTATTGAGAGCCTGGTTATCATTTCCTCTGTTGCCATCGCCAACTCCCGGATGTTTACCGAACTCCGCCGCATCAACCGTATGCTTGATCGCAAAGTCTATGAACTGAATACCCTGTTCGATCTGAGCAAGGATTTTAACATGATGGTGGACCGGGATGAGATCGTCCGGATTTTTAAGTTTGCCATGCTGGGACAGATGCTGATCCGAAAATTTTTCTTCATACTTCAACAGGGTGAGGAGCGGTCGATGGTTGCCGCAAGTGGTATTAAAGGTGAACCGAGTGAAGAAGAAGTGGAGAAGCTCTTTGGCTTTGAGAAGGACCTGGTAGAAGTTGGGGATGAACTCCGAAAAAAAGTACCTTTTCTCGAGAACAATGAGATAAAAGCGGTAATTGGTCTCAATTTTCAAAGTGACAAAATTGCACTCGTCGGGGTGGGAGCGCGAGCCAACGGGGAGCCGTACAGCAAATCGGATTACAACTTTTTGCGGTCGCTTGGTAACCTTGCGCTGCTTTCCATACAGAAAACGTATCTGCTGGAGGAGCGAATTGAGAAAGAGCGTATTGAAGAGGAACTCAACATCGCCAAAAAGATACAGCGGGGGCTGCTGCCGGACCCGATTCCGGAGATTGAGGGCCTTGATTTGGCTGCTACGAACCTTTCTTCATACCAGGTGGGAGGTGACTACTTTGATATTGCGCAAACCCCGGATTCCAACTACCTGTTTGCAATTGGGGATGTAACCGGCAAGGGGGTGCCTGCGGCCCTGCTTATGGCCAACCTGCAGGCAATGTTGCACGTGTTGCTGCCTATTGAGATTACGCTCGGGGAGGCAACCAACCAGATCAATGATATCATGTACCATAATACCCCTTCCGACAAGTTTATCACATTCTTTTGGGGAAAATATTACAACCAAAACAAAAGCTTTAAATTTGTAAATGCAGGTCACAACCCACCCATTTGGCTGAAAAATGGCGAAAATAAGGCCGAAGAACTGGAAGAAGGCGGGCTTATCCTGGGAGCGATGCCCACGATGACACCATACAAGGAACAAAAAATATCGCTTTCTTCTGGTGACATCCTCGTTTTTTTTACAGACGGTGTTACTGAGGCGTTTAACCCAGATCAGTCTGAGGAGTATGATGAGAAGCGTCTTACGGAATGTATTAGGCGTAACAGGGACAGAACGGCCAAAGAGATTCAGGATGCTATCATCGATGATGTGAATGTATTCACCCAGGAAACCCAGTACGACGATATTACGCTTATTGTGATTAAGGTGAAATAATCTAACTTTGTGAACAATAAAACGGATGGGGAGATCGCCGCGTCGACCTCATCGTTATGCCCAAAAGGGCAACAAAGCCTCCTCGCGATGACAGTTATTATTTTGAGTTAGTCTTTTTCGAATTCAGGTTAATCTAAGTTAGCTTTGGTATTCCTCAACGCATTTCCCTTAATAAAAAAAGCGCCTGATGAAATCACCAGGCGCTTCAGTAATAAATGCTTTTAACTCCAGTCCGTCGTTAGTTGAGCATACCCACCATGCTGAGTTGACGCTGGGCCATCTTGTGTTCTGTCATAGCCAGTATCGACTCATATGTTTTGTGGCGATTTATGATCTCTTTCACATAACGTACTGTTTCGATACCCCGGCAGAATCCGAAACGGGCATCTTTATAATATTTACGCTGCATTAGCTTCAAGAGCGCATCCGAGACATTCTCCCACTCGTTCGGGTTTTTGTTGTGATCGATCGCCAGGCGACGGGCGTCAGCAACGTGCCCCGGACCGGCATTGTAGGTAGCCAGTGCAAAGGCCCACTGGTTTGTGCTGTCGAGGTAAGAGTAGTGCTTCAGGTGCTCTTTGATGATACGTACACCCTCACGCAAGTTTACTTCGGCATCATACAACAGCTGTTCATTTTTAACCTGTGAAAATTGCGGCATAACCTGCATGAGGCCTACAGCACCAGCCCAGCTTTTGGAGTTCGGGTTGAATTTCGTTTCCTGTGCGATGATGGAGGCGACCATCAGCCAGTCAATATCCGCTGAGTCGGCCACTGTCCTGATAAGATCGTCATAAGGTGAAATAATGCCTGTCCCTTCGATCTCCGAGGCAGGCCTAAAGAATTCCGCCACGGGTTTGTCACCTTCAAAATACCGTTTCCGCAACACGTTCAGGAAGGTAGATCGCTTGGGTTGCCCCTCCTGTGCACTAAACCGGAAGTGTTTGTACATGAAGCGATTCATACGCGATTCCAGGTCAGGCGAATTTTGGCGGATAGCCCAGGCGATGGTGTCATTGCGCGCAATGGTTGGCCCTTTCATGAGATTGTTCATGTAGGTGCTGGAAGCCTGGTACATGTTGTTATCCGCAACAGTGGCCAATCGATTGTTTCTGGCAAGTTCAAAAAGGAGTGATTCGGTGTCCATATCGCTGGATGCAAGCCGAATCTCAAAATCATACCCCTGGGATTGCAGCTCCTGCAACCGGTTGAAGTAGGAACTGTTACGACGTACCGAAATCGGGATATCGCGTTGTGCCAGCTCCTCCAGTGTCGAGGGGGGATTCACTACCTCATCCGAGAAAACAATCATCTGATTAACAAGATTGTACGGACGGGTAAAGTTAACATATTTTTTGCGCTCGGGAGTAATGGTATAGTTCGCTGCAATGAGATCTCCCGCCCCGCTATTCAGCAGGTCGTATGGGTTCTCGTTGGGCCCGACAATGACAACTTCGAGGGCCAAATCATGTTCATTGGCAAATTCACGAACCAACTCATACTCGAATCCTCTTTCAATACCCTGATGCAGAAAATAGGTATTGGAGCTGTAGTTTGTGATCATGCGCAGGACACCACTATTCTCGATCTCCTCGAAGTCACGCTCTACAGGTTCAGTAACTGAAACATTAAGTCCATTATCATCAACAACGCTCTCTTGCTCAGTATTCTTACGCTCCTTGACACAGCCGGCGACTGTTATACCAACAGCCACTAAGGCAGGAAGAAGGAGATTGCGTGAGAAATGATGAGATTTGGCATTCATAGATAAGTTATTCGTTAGAAAAATTGAATCGACAACACGCTGTTATCGACGTCGTACCTAGCCACTGTAAATGTTTAAACTCTCATTTTTCATCACCGCAAGATACGGATTATTACATGAAAGCAACACATTTAATAAGTCTCTAATGTTTATTAATAATGACTCAAATGCTCTATTGTGCGCGTATTAACGGTGGTTTTACGATTTTTGTCGATAAATAGTTCCATTTCAATAAATGCTTTTAAGCAAAAAATCTATAAATTTGCGCGAAATGCGACAATTACATTGCGACCCGGTGCGCTTATGCCAGATGAATAAGGCCGGTAGTGTTTGTCCATGACATTCTCTACCCCGGCATTGACCCGGATCGTTTCATTTACCTGGTAGGATGCCTTTGCGTTGAGGGTAGCCCATCCCGGCGTTCCGTCCGGTGTATAAAGGTGTGGTTTGTTTCTCTCAGAGGGAGAAAAATCTTTAATATCCTTTTTGCCGTTATACTCGGTATAGAGCTCCACTTTGATGCTTTCGGCTTTGTAGGTAATCCCTGATTTGCCAAAAACCGGGGCTACATGACGCAGGGGTTCGTCATTGGTAACATCTTTTCCCTTGGTGTAGGTGATATTCGAGTTTAAGCTCAGGTAGGGAGTTACTTCCAGCGTAAGGTCGGCGCTGAAGCCATAGATGTAGGCTTTGCCGGCGTTCACCACAGCCTCCACCTTGCTGAGCTCTCCATCATACATGATAGAGTCCTGGCCGGCAAACTGGTAGTCTCTACGCACCATGGCATCCCGCAGCCAGGTATAAAAGCTGTTGAGCTCAATGCGGGCTTTCTGATCAAAACGTTTGATAATCGAGAAATCTACATTATAGGAATATTCTGATTTCAGATCTTTATTGGGGACGATGACGGTGCCCGGTTCAGAGTCAAATACTTTTGCGGCATCATCTACATTGGGGGCGCGAAAGCCGGTCGACCCGTTCAGGTTGAACTGCAGGTTACTGGCCGGCCTGTAGGTAAAGCCAAGACTACCGCTGAATGCACCTGTGTTGATCGCTATCTCATCAAATGGGAAATCATAAAATTCGGTACTCCTAAACCGGGAGTTTAGCATAACATGACTGTAACGCGCCCCCAGGATGGCGGTCAGTTTACTACCCAGGTCTTGCCGATATTTGCTGTAGGCGGCGATTTGAGAGTAGTCGCTTCCCCCATCGGGATAGCGCGTTGCCACAGGCTGGCTGGCTCCGGTGGTTATATTGGTTGTATTGGCGTCGGATGAGACATAGTTGTAGACTCCCTCCAACCCGTAGAAAAGCTCCTGGTCTTCTCCCCAGCGCTTGTCAAAGTCAAAGTTGGCCGTGACCACATCGATATTTTCTTCCCGGTTCCGGAGGCTGGTATCGCTGTAATCCCGGTCATTGCGGCTTTCCTGGAACCATTGCTGTGCCACGGTAGCACTCATGTTGTCGTAGAATTTGGTGGATTCGGCCGTGTTCAGTTCCAGCGCATTCATCATCCAGATTTGCGGACCGTAATACCACGCCCCGTTTACAAAGGAACCTGTATCCCCGTTTTCACGTTCAATGAGCCGGTCATACCGCGGAATATTACCCGTAGTGGAATAGTGAAACCCGTAGTTGAGATTCCAGGCTTTGTTCGGTCGGTACCGCACTTTCTGCATCAGATTCAGCTGTTCGTAGCCGGAGTGTTTTTGGAGCGTCACGTCACCATTATTCATAGTGCGATCGTTGCCGTTCACCCTGGCCTGGTATTCCTCGCGCTTGCCAAAATCGGGGTATTTGTTATAGAAATCTCCCCCGGAGCGAAGATCGTCGTAGTTGCTGTAGGTTACACTCGTCAGCAGTCCCCAGTTTTCAAACCCTACATTGAAGTCCCCGTGAATCGTACGCTCATTATTAGCGGTAGAGTACCGCGCCATGGAGTTGGCCTTGACATTGGTTTGATCTGAAAAAGAAAGCTCCGGGTCCCGGGTTTGAAAGTTCATGACACCGCCCAGCGCATCGCTTCCATAGATAATC
This sequence comes from Aliifodinibius sp. S!AR15-10, assembly GCF_031569985.1. Lineage (NCBI taxonomy): Bacteria > Pseudomonadati > Balneolota > Balneolia > Balneolales > Balneolaceae > Fodinibius > Aliifodinibius sp. S!AR15-10. Next base: position 122,118 of record NZ_JAMQKA010000017.1, read on the forward strand.
GAGCCCGGACCAAAGATGACTTCGGTGCGATCCAGGGCGTTGGCATCAAGTGAGATGACGTTTTGGAGGTTTCCACTCCTGAAAATGGCATTGTTCATGCGGATGCCATCGACAGCAATAAGCACCGAATTGGCCGCAAACCCCCTGATCATGGGACTTCCGCCACCCAGTTGACTTTTTTGAACAAACACTTTGCCGGAACTTTGAAGCAGGTCGGCTGTGGTCTGGGGATTACTGAAACTGATCTCCTCAGTGCCGATCTGGGTGATTTTTTGCGGAATCTGGGATTGATCCTGCGCCCACTTGCTGGCTGATACATAAACTTCGCCCATTTTAACTGAACGTTCCGAGAGTTTTACCAGGAAATCGAGCTTCTGGATCTGTTTGTAGGAGAGCGTGATTCTTTTGTACGAGGCATGTTGAAAGGTGATGAAGTCTCCCGGACCGAATCCCGATATATCGACCTGTCCCCCCGCGTTGGTCATCGCGGTTTCATCTTTATCCTGGTTGAACAGGTATACCTTGGATATTGGTTGTAAGTTCGTTTCATCTACTACTTTGATCTGTTGCGCTGATATAAGGCCAGGCAGAATACAAAATATGGAGAACGTAGCTAGATAAAATAATTTTCTCATGAATCAGAATTTTCAAACGATAGTTAAAATCGACGAAAAGCTACGCTATAAAATCGATGATGTAAATACTATGATCATGCTATTACAGCGCAAAATTAATCATGGCTTTGTTCGAAAAGTTCCGTTAGCCTTTTTCATGGTTAGAGGTGTTTATTTTTGTCTGAGTAAATTCCAATGACAGACTAGAGAGCTGCCGCGGGAAAAGTAGTGTTCGAATTTTCATTTTGGGCCTTATTAACGTTGTAGTGTTCATTTTTTCAGTGAGGAAAAAATGAACCAAAAAATTCACCGCCGATGTAAATTGTCGCTGCGTTCGCTCCACCACCGCTAAAACCATTTAACTCGATCCGCTGGACTGCGCGGATCTCAGACACAAATGGTTTCTTAACGCTTCGGCTGCGCTCTCTTTTTTTCAGCGAAATTTACGTTAGGGCGGATAGAGGGATTTTACCTTATGACTTTTGACTTTAGGACCTTAGACTTTTTTCCAACAATTCAACATCTCAACAACTCAACGTTTTGAGGCTACAGATTTTCTTAACGCTTCCCTCCGTTCCGGGGCACCTTTACGAAGGCCAAAAAGACAGATACTTTTAAAAAATACTTAGCAAGTCCTAATTATTACGCGGCTTTCGTTTCCAGGTTAAGCCCACTCCCACAATGATGACCAGCATGGCCAGGAATGAGGTCAGTGGAGGCAGTTCATTAAACAGGACATACGCCAGGAAGGTCGCGAAGATCGGTTCGGTGAGAATCAATGTGGAGATCAGGGTGGGAGAGATATACTTGACGGCGTAATTCATGGAGCCATGTCCCAGTATTTGGGGAAATACCGCCATCCCGGTGGCCGAGGCCGCCCCGATCAGGCTTATCTCGAACAGATTTTCGCCCAGTAACAGTGCAGCGACCACGCATGTGGCCCCGGCATAGAAATAAACCGGGAAGACATAATCGACCCATTCTCTTTTCTGGCGGATTTTTTGCCCGATCAGGATATATATAACAAAGATCAAGGCTGCACTTGTAGCTAAAAAGTTTCCAAACAGCGGGTCGGCAAAATCCTGTTCAATCTGGCTGTCGGAGATTCCAAGCAGCACCGATCCCAAAAATGCCAATGCTACACCGATCCAGGTGGTGAGGGCAAAGCTGCGTTTAAACCAAAGCCGTTCAACAAGGATAATGATTATGGGATGAATAGTCACCAGCACTGCGGCTGAAGCCACTGAGGTGTAGTGCAGGGAAGAGATCCAGAGGATAAAGTGAATGCCCAGGCAGACCCCGGCCACCATGGTGTAGATTTTATCTTTGGTTGGTGTCGTCGAGCGGTCCCGGTTCAGCAACCAGTATGGTATAAGTAAGGCGGATGCGATCACCGTACGATAGGCTGCCAGAACCAGAGCCGGTGTTTCTGGCGTAAAGCGTACAAAGATGGGAGAAAATCCGAACGCAACCAGTCCCGCTGCAAGGGCGCTGATTACTTTGAGACGCGGATACGAGTCGGGCATAATAATGTCTGTTTTGTACCCGGCCTACCGGATGCGGTCCATCGATCGGACCAGTTCTTCATCCTTTTTAATATTGCGAAGTGCCAGGATTTGAGCAACAAGGCCGAGCAGTAGCAAGCCTGTCCCCAGGAGCTCGTCCCAGAGAAATACCCCAAATCCGCCGAGGGAGAATAAGATGCCAACGCCCCATCCCAGGCTGGCTACTTGTACCAGCATGGTGCGCTTTACCCAGGTAATTTGAGTTGGACGATTGTTGTAAAGGAAGATGCATACAATCGACAGCAGGGCGGCCAGAGTCAGCACAACGGCAAATCCAATGCCGATCCACTGCTGGGGATCCTGCATGGCGTGGGAATAGAGTGGGTTAAAGAAGACCAGCCCGTCAAGTATAAAGGCCACGAGTAAAAAAACGGTTTGTATTCGCTGTATCACGATACTGATAAATTTAATCTGAAATTCAGAGCGCCAAGATACAATTTATTAGTGATTTGCTCATCCTTATTTGCAAAACTTATCTGAGTTCTATCTACAGTAGGAAACGAACTGCCATTCTTTCGGCTCAAGTTATGATAACCAAAGCTATAACTTAACGTTAACTCGGGATAATAAGCTCTAAAGATGTGGTGAGACTTCCGTTCTCCGGCCTTCGAAATTTTTGTTGACCAGAGTGACCAGAGCCGGAGCGTTAAGAAACCATTTCTGTTTGAGATTCGCGCCTTCCAGCGGATCGAGTTAAATGGTTTTAGCGCAGGCGTAGGGAACGCAACAAAAATTTCACCCGCCGGCGACGTTTTTGGTTCGTTTTTTCGTCGTTCAAAAAATGAACAGCTACAAAAGCTCTCTTAGTGACAGACAATCTAAGATTCTAGCAAATTCTTAACCCCAGTTCACGTTAAATTAGCATTTTCAAAATGCAACAACCCAGGTATAAGGTTTCAGGAATACGTAAAGTCCGATTAGTTTTTTAATTTCAAGAGGCCTTTGAATTACCTGCCGATTTGGGTCGTGTTTAATTTTGCGGGTACAAATAGGTAAAAACCGGCAAAATAATCCATAAATGCACCTTGCATTTTTCGTTTTAGGCCGAAATATCGGCCTC
>NZ_JAMQKA010000018.1:0-110676 GCF_031569985.1 Aliifodinibius sp. S!AR15-10
CCGGCATTGAGATGTTCCGTCGGATGCTCGATGAGGGGCAGGCCGGGGACAACGCCGGGATCCTGCTGCGCGGGATCGACAAGGAGGACCTGCAGCGCGGTATGGTGCTGTGTAAGCCGGGCTCGATCACCCCACACAAGAAGTTTGAGTGTGAGGTGTATGTGCTGAGCAAAGACGAAGGCGGCCGTCACACGCCGTTTTTCAAAGGCTACCGCCCGCAGTTTTACTTCCGTACGACCGATGTGACCGGATCCTGTGAGCTGCCCGACGGGGTAGAGATGGTGATGCCGGGCGACAACGTCAGCATGACGGTGACCCTGATCCAGCCGGTAGCGATGGAAGAAGGGCTTCGGTTTGCGATCCGCGAGGGCGGGCGCACCGTGGGAGCCGGCGTGGTAAGTGAAATTATTGAATGACTAATGAATCCGGGAGGGTCATCCTTATGATGACAGCCCTCTTAGCGAAATTACACGTGGAGAGAATAGGTTCTGTCTGTTGAATCTACTCTCTTGGTGTATCTACGGGTGTAGCTCAATTGGCAGAGCAGCGGTCTCCAAAACCGCAGGTTGTGGGTTCAAGTCCTTCCACCCGTGCAAGTTTTGAATGATTAAAAAACAATCATGGACAAGATTAAGGAATTTTTAGAAGGTGTTCGGAAGGAGATGAAAAAAGTCTCTTGGCCGAGCCAGAAGGAGCTGGTTGATAACACTGTCATAGTGATGGTGTTTACGGTTCTGATTTCCGTATTTATCTTCGTAGTAGACCAATTATATAGCACCATATTAGGGGCAATTTATCAATGACCGCTGAAAAACAATACGACTGGTATGTAGTACGCTGTTTCTCCGGGCATGAAAAAAAGGTCAAGCGTTACCTGGAGCGAGAAATTGAACTGCAGGGAATGGAAGATAAGATTAATGAGATATTGATCCCTACAGAAACTGTTATTGAAATACGTTCAGGCAAAAAAAGGACCAGGGAGAAGAATTTCTTTCCAGGCTACTTGCTGCTTCACACGATCTATGATGAAGAGGTAAATAATCTTGTTCAGGGAGCGCCTTCTACACTGGGATTTTTGAAAAGTGGAAAAAATGATAAAAAGCCCAATCCACTCAGAAAGCAAGAAGTAAAACGAATCCTGGGTCGGGTGAAAGATAATGAAGAGATGATGGAGCAGGGGGGTAAAATTGAGATCCCCTATAATGAAGGTGACCTCGTGAAGGTCATTGACGGGCCGTTCAAGGATTTTGACGGGACCGTCCAAGAGGTAAACACCGATAAGCTCAAACTAAGAGTTATGGTAAGTATTTTCGGTCGAAAGACCCCGGTTGAGGTCGATGTGAACCAGGTAGAACCTGCGACCTAAAACCGAAACGTCACTTGATGCAAAGTGAGCTATTACGCGGCAAATCGAAAAGTTAATCTATTACGATTTAATTAACAGAAATGGCAAAACAAGTTGATACTGTCTTAAAGCTTCAGATCCGTGGTGGTCAGGCAAACCCTGCACCTCCGGTCGGTCCTGCATTAGGTCAGGCAGGGATCAACATCATGGAGTTTTGTAAAGCGTTTAACGCTGCTACGCAAGAAGATGCCGGTACTATTATTCCGGTTGAGATTACGGTCTTCGTAGATAAGTCGTTTACGTTTAAAACTAAAACTCCACCTGCAGCTGTACTCCTTAAGCAGGCAACCGGTGTCAAAACCGGATCCGGTGAGCCCAACCGAACTAAAGTAGGTGAGGTCACATGGACGCAATGCAAGGATATAGCAGAGCAGAAGATGGAAGATCTTAATGCCCACGACGTTGAGGCTGGTGCCGAGATGATTGCGGGTACCGCCCGAAGTATGGGACTGCGAGTTTTAAGAGACAAATAAAGGAACGATAGTATAATGGCAAAACGAGGAAAAAAGTATCGCGAGGCCGCTGAGCTCATAGATCCGGATTTAGAATATACTCTGGAAGAGGCATGTGATCTGGTGAAAAAGACCTCGAAAGTGAATTTCGACGCATCTGTTGATATGGATATCAAGCTCGGGGTTGATCCCCGGCATGCCGATCAGATGGTGCGCGGTTCCGTTTCCCTGCCGCACGGTACGGGTAAAGAGGTTCGTGTGTTAGCTCTGGTAAGTGAAGCCAAGCAAGAAGAGGCAGAAGAAGCCGGGGCAGATCACGTAGGTCTCGATGAATACATAACGAAAATCGAAGAAGGTTGGACCGACATCGATGTAATTGTTGCCACTCCTGATGTCATGGGTAAGATCGGTCGACTCGGTAAAGTTTTAGGACCGAGAGGCTTGATGCCTAACCCCAAGAGTGGAACCGTTACAGAAGATGTTGCGGAGGCAATTAAAGAAGTGAAAGCTGGAAAAATTGAATTTCGTGTAGATAAGTATGGCATTCTGCACGCTTCAATTGGAAAGGTAAGCTTTGAGCCAAACGAGCTTAGAGAAAATGCAATAGAATTCCTGAGAAAGGTGCATAGGTTACGACCGGCATCGGCCAAAGGACTGTATTTTCGGGGCGTATATATGAGTTCTACAATGGGCCCCAGTATTACTCTGAGTCGTTCATCCGTAATTTCAGTGTAAGAAATTAGAGGTAGATAGCAATGCCAACATTAGCACAGAAAAAGGCAGTAGTTGAAGAGATAACCGAAGATCTGAATAATTCAAATGCACTGTATATAACGAATTATTCCGGGATGTCGGTTGCTGAAATCAATGAGCTGCGTAGCGAATTCTACAAAGGAGACATTAAATACAAGGTATACAAAAATACCTTGGTTAAACGCGCGATGGATGAGGTTGGAGGTTATGATGACTTGTACCCTCATTTGGTCGAGCAAAATGGATTTGCCTTTGTGGAAGAAGAGCTTGCCGCACCTGCTAAAGTAATTAAGAAGTTCAAAGAAGAGCATAAAAAGCCCCAGTTTAAAGCAGCCATTATTGATGGCGACTTTTACGGGGAAGATAAGCTCGAAACTTTAGCAGCAATGAAATCCAAGAGCGAAGTTATCGGAGATATTGTTGGTCTCCTGCTCGCTCCTGTATCCAATGTTGTTAGTGCGCTCCAGGCTCCCGGCAAGAAGGTCGCCGGCGCTGTTGAATCCATCGCCGAAAAAGGCGAAAACTAAACAATCATTACCTAAGAATTTTAATTCATAAAGATCAATTCGGAGAATCAAAATGGCTGACGTTAAAGAATTAGCTGAACAACTAGTTAACCTAACTGTAAAGGAAGCAAACGAACTGGCACAAGTTCTTGAAGAAGAATATGACATCAAGCCTGCTCAGGCTGCAGTTGCAGTTGCCGGCGGAGCTGGTGGAGAAGGCGGCGGAGAAGAAGAACAAACAGAATTTGATGTTGTTCTGAAATCTGCCGGTCAGAAGAAGATTGCCGTTATTAAGGAAGTTCGCGGCATTACCGGTCTTGGCCTGAAAGAGGCTAAAGAGCTGGTTGACAATGCTCCTAATGCAGTTAAAGAAGGTATCGCAAAAGCTGAGGCTGAAGAAATCAAGTCAAAGCTTGAAGATGCCGGCGCAGAAGTCGAGCTTAAGTAAGTTTGTATTGTACATACAATTTAGCCGTAGCCAATATCGTTATAATCGGTATTGGCTATTGGCGTCTCAATCGTATGTGCATTTAATCCTTATTCCCTTTTAGCCCTTGTTGCTATTACATGCTCGTCACTATCACATTAATTTAAAGGAGAGGTTCCTTTGAGTACGAACAATTCCATGAAGAAGGTCCCGTTCACCGATCGTCTTTCTTTTGCTGAAACTGAACATGTACTGGATTATCCCGATTTTCTTGATATCCAGCTCAAGTCGTTCAATAATTTTACCCAACTGGATGTTGCTCCTGAAGATCGGAAAAATCAGGGTCTGCAAAAAATATTCAATGAAAATTTTCCTATCCAGGATTCGAGAGAAACACATATTCTCGAATTTCTCCACTATTCGGTGGATACACCCAAATACAATATTAAGGAGTGCCAGGAGCGCGGTCTGTCTTATGCCGTGCCGTTGAAGGCAAAACTCCGCCTCTCCGCTGTAGATGATGAGGATGAGGCCACAGAAACAATCGAGCAGGAAGTGTTTCTGGGTGATCTCCCGTGGATGACCGAACGTGGTACATTCATTATCAATGGGGCGGAACGAGTAATTGTGAGTCAACTTCACAGGTCACCTGGTGTGTTTTTCGGGCAGAATGTACACCCGAACGGCACGCAGCTTTATAATGCACGCGTTATCCCGTTCAAGGGTTCCTGGATTGAGTTTTCTACTGACATCCGAGATGTCCTTTGGGCCTATATTGACCGGAAGAAAAAAGTGCCCGCCACCACGCTTCTTAGGGCACTCGGTTATTCTGATGACGATGAAATTTTCAGCCTATTTGAACTTTCTGAACGCGTTGACTGCAGTGACGAAGAGAAGTTTATGGAAAACTGCGTTGGAAAACGCCTGGCTTCAGAAATTTCAGTCGAAGTGTTGGAAGAGGTTGTTGACGAGGAAACCGGTGAGGTAACAGAAGCAAAAAGCCGTAAGGTGCTTCTGGAACGTGATCACGAGCTGGAGGAAGAGGATTTTGCAACGCTTGAAGAAGCGGAAGTTGAGAGTGTCCGGGTTCAGAACCTGGCTCCCGAGGATTCCGAGCGTAACGTGATCATGAATACCTTGCGCAAAGATCCCGCACATGATGATGAGACAGCCCTGGCTGAAATTTATCGCCAGATCCGAACCGGTGAGATGCCGGATGCTGAAACGGCACGCCAGATCCTGGAGCGGTTGTTCTTCAGTGATAAGAAGTATGATCTGGGTGAGGTTGGTCGTTACCGGCTGAATAAGCGCCTGAAGCTGGATGTGGATATGGATACCCGCTACCTCGTGAAGGAAGATATCGTAGCGATTGTTAAAGAGGTTATCCGCCTGAAAAACATGAAGTCACAGGTTGATGACATCGATCACCTGAGTAACCGACGGGTTCGTACCGTAGGTGAGCAGCTTGGGCAGCAGTTCTCTATCGGACTTGCCCGAATGTCTCGCACGATCAAGGAGCGAATGAACTCTCGCGATGCTGAGCAGCTGACGCCGCAAGATTTGGTAAATGCACGCACGATCTCCAGTGTGATCAACACCTTCTTCGGCACGAACCAGCTTTCACAGTTTATGGATCAAACCAACCCGCTTGCCGAGTTGACGCACAAGCGTCGTATGTCGGCATTGGGACCTGGAGGCCTTACACGTGAACGTGCTGGTTTCGAGGTTCGTGACGTTCACTACACGCACTATGGACGTCTCTGCCCAATTGAAACGCCTGAAGGCCCGAACATTGGTTTGATTTCCTCACTTTGTGTGCATGCCAAGGTTAATGACTTCGGCTTTATAGAGACACCATATCGCAAAGTCGAGGAGCAACAGGTCACCGATGAAATAGAGTATCTCTCGGCGGAGCAGGAAGATGAAACTGTTATTGCACAGGCGAACGCTCCATTGAATGATGAGGGTATTTTTGCCAATGAGAACGTCTTCTCCCGTTTCCGGGATGGTAACTATCAACTGGCCAAGCCTGATCAGATCGGGTATATGGACGTTTCTACGAACCAAATTACGTCTCTGGCCGCGGCCCTGATTCCGTTTATTGAGCACAACGATGCAAACCGTGCGCTCATGGGATCAAACATGCAGCGCCAGGCTGTACCGTTGCTGCGACCTGAATCCCCAATTGTCGGAACTGGTCTTGAACATCGTGCTGCTAAGGACTCCCGCGCTATTATCGCCGCAGAAGCCGACGGGGAAGTGGTTTATGTCAGCTCTGAAGAGATCCGAGTGAAGTATGAGCGGACGGAGATGGAGCAAACCTGCCATTTTGATGAAGGTATCAAGAGCTATGAGCTCAAAAAGTTTGAACGCACCAACCAGGACACCACGATTAACCAGCGCCCGATTGTAAGTCAAGGCGACAAGGTTAAGAAGGGGGATACCCTGGCTGACGGCTGTGCCACCGACGGTGGAGAGCTTGCCCTCGGACGTAACCTGCTTGTCGCTTTCATGCCCTGGAGAGGTTATAACTTTGAGGATGCTATTGTAGTGAGTGAACGCATCGTTCAGGATGACGTTTATACCTCGCTACATATCCAAGAGTTTGAACAACAAGTACGTGATACCAAGCGTGGGGAAGAGGAGCTTACCCGAGAAATTCCTAACGTAAGTGAAGATGCTACCAAAGATCTTGATGAACAGGGTATTATACGGGTTGGCGCTAAGGTAAACCCGGGCGACATTCTGGTAGGTAAGATTACGCCTAAAGGGGAAACTGATCCAACTCCTGAAGAGAAACTGCTTCGCGCCATCTTTGGTGACAAAGCCGGTGATGTGAAAGATGCCTCACTGAAGACACCACCGGGCGTTTCCGGTACGGTGATCAACACTAAGCTGTTCAGCCGTAAACGTGATGAACAGATCTCCCGTAAAGAGGAGAAAAAGATGGTTGAGCAGGAGAATGAGCGTCATGCTGAAAAGGTTAAAGAGCTAAACAGCAAGATGTACGACAAGCTCTATACCTTGCTGCGTGACAAGACTTCTCCCGGCGTTTATGATCTGAATGGTGTAGAGCTCATTCCAAAAGGTGAGAAGTATCGTAAATCTGATTTTGAAGAGATTGATCCCGTAATCATCAATGAAAACATTGACTGGGCTACGGATGAAGATCTCGTGGAACACGTAAGATTACTGTTTAAGAATTACCGAGAAATCCGTAAAGAGATTGATACGGAAGCAAAGCGTCGGAAATACCAGATTCAGGTGGGTGATGATCTTCCTCCTGGAATTATCCAGAACGCTAAAGTCTATGTCGCCAAAAAGCGTAAGATGCAAGTTGGCGACAAGATGGCCGGCCGCCACGGTAACAAAGGTGTGGTTGCAAAAGTAGTTCCGGTTGAAGATATGCCTTATATGAAAGATGGGACCCCGGTAGATATTCTGCTGAACCCATTGGGCGTACCTTCCCGAATGAACCTCGGCCAGATTTATGAGACCATTCTTGGCTGGGCAGGCAAGAAGCTCGGTGTTAAGTTTGCTTCACCAATATTCGACGGTGCCTCTTACGATCAGGTACAGGATAAACTGGAAGAGGCAGGATTGCCGAAAGATGGCCGTGTAACACTCTACGATGGTCGTACAGGCGAATCCTTCGACCAGAAGACAACGGTAGGTTACATCTACATGCTGAAGCTGAATCACCTTGTTGAAGACAAGATGCACGCCCGTTCTATTGGGCCATACTCACTAATTACTCAGCAGCCGCTGGGTGGTAAAGCACAATTTGGTGGTCAGCGTCTTGGTGAGATGGAGGTTTGGGCACTCTACGCTTATGGAGCGTCCAACATCCTCAAAGAGATGCTCACTGTTAAAAGTGATGATGTTAAAGGCCGCTCAAGAGTGTATGAGGCTATTGTTAAAGGTGAAAACCTCCCTGATGGCGACGTACCAGAATCATTCAAGGTATTGTTGCGCGAACTGATGGGCCTCGGCCTTGAAATACACATAGACTAAATTGAATAAAGAATTTGTACTGTTAATAAAAGTTAATCCGGAGGTACATCCTTGCCGACTACAAATACATTAACGGTCACGAAAGACTTCAGTAATATTGGAATCTCTCTGGCATCACCGGAGACGATTCTGTCCCGTTCACACGGGGAAGTCTTGACTCCCGAAACAATCAACTATCGTACCTTTAAACCGGAGATGGACGGTCTTTTCTGTGAAAAGATCTTTGGTCCGGTCAAAGATTACGAATGCCACTGCGGCAAGTACAAGCGTATCCGTTACAAGGGTATCATTTGTGACCGCTGCGGTGTTGAAGTAACCCGAAAGGCTGTCCGTCGCGAGCGTATGGGACATATCTCCCTGACCGTGCCGGTAGTGCACATCTGGTACTTCAAGTCACTGCCAAACAAACTGGCATATCTGCTTGGATACTCATCCAAGAATCTTGAAAAGGTCGTTTATTATGAAACACATGTAATCATGAATCCGGGTCTTGCAAGAGATCTCGGTTACAAACGGGGCGATCTTGTCACTGAAGAGGAATACTATGATATTCTTGATCAGCTCCCAGACGATCAGTATGAACTGGATGATGAGGATGAAGATAAATTCATCTGTAAGGAAGGCGCCGATGCAATTGAAGATCTGCTAGCAGGTCTAGACTTGGACAGCCTTGCCTATCGACTGCGTTACGAGGTTCGTAATGAGACCTCCCAGATGCGGAAGAAAAAGAAACTGAAACGACTGCAGGTGATCGAATCTTTCCGTGCCGCTAACCAGCACACGGAGAATCGACCTGAGTGGATGGTACAGCGTGTTATTCCTGTCATTCCTCCGGAACTGCGTCCACTGGTACCGCTTGAAGGTGGACGATTTGCGACTTCAGATCTAAATGACCTGTATCGACGTGTAATCATCCGAAACAACCGCCTGAAGCGACTGATTGATATCAAAGCGCCGGATGTGATTCTGCGGAATGAGAAGCGTATGCTGCAGGAAGCGGTCGATTCGCTTTATGATAACTCAAGAAAATCCAACGCGGTTCGTAATAACAACCGGCCGTTGAAGTCTCTCAGTGATATGCTGAAGGGCAAGAGCGGACGATTCCGTCAGAACCTGCTTGGTAAGCGGGTTGACTACTCCGGTCGTTCTGTAATCGTGGTTGGACCAGAGCTCAAAATGCATGAGTGTGGTCTGCCGAAAGAGATGGCTGTTGAGCTTTACAAGCCATTTATTATTCGCCGACTCATTGAGCGCGGGTATGTGAAGACGGTTAAAAGCGCGAAAAAGGTTGTTGACCGACGCGACCAAGTGGTTTGGGAAGTCCTTGAAAATGTGATCGACGGACACCCTGTACTGCTGAACCGTGCACCAACATTGCACCGACTGGGTATCCAGGCCTATCAGCCGGTACTCATCGAGGAAAAAGCCGTGCGATTGCACCCGCTCTCCTGTACTGCTTTTAATGCTGACTTTGACGGTGACCAGATGGCTGTGCACGTGCCGTTGAGTCACGACTCAATCCTTGAGGCATCCGTGCTGATGCTTGGTTCGCATAACATCTTGAGTCCTGCAAGTGGTGGACCTATTGCAGTTCCGTCGCAGGATATGGTATTGGGTATTTACTACCTGACCAAGATGGCGAATGATCAGCGTGGGGAGGGCAAGACTTTTGCCAACACCGATGAAGTGCTGGTAGCATGGGATCAGGACAAGATTGACATGCACGCAAAGATCAATGTCCGGGTTCCTGTTTCAGGTGAAGGTGATGATACGGAGTATGAGATCATCAAGACGACCACAGGCCGGGTATTGTTTAATGTTATTCTGCCTCCGGAAATTAAATTCATTAACAAAACGCTTGGCAAGAAGGAGCTTAGAAAGCTGATCGGGGATATCCACAGCGAAGTTGGAACAGCCCGCACAGCTTCCTTCCTTGACAAGATGAAGAAGATGGGTTTTGAAAAGGCAACGACCGGTGGCCTGTCTTTTAACCTGGAGGATATCGTAATTCCTGATGAAAAGATGGAACTTATCGACAAAGCCCAGAGCGAAGTTTCGGACATTACCGACCGCTATGAGATGGGTTTTATTACCGATAATGAACGGTATAACCAGGTTATTGATAAATGGACCAGCACGACCAACCGGGTATCAGAGTCTCTGTTTAACGCATTGACTGCTGATCGAGAAGGATTCAACCCGGTATTTATGATGGCTGATTCCGGTGCACGTGGTTCCAAAGAGCAGATTCGACAGCTCGGCGGTATGCGTGGACTGATGGCCAAGCCGCAGAAAAGTTCGCAGCAGTCCGGTAACGAGGTTATCGAGAACCCGATTCTCTCAAGTTTCAAAGAGGGATTGACGGTGCTCGAATACTTTATCTCAACACACGGTGCGCGTAAGGGTCTGGCCGATACGGCACTTAAGACCGCTGATGCCGGTTACCTAACCCGTCGTCTTGTGGATGTATCGCAGGATATCATCATTAACGAAGAGGACTGCGGTACGCTTCGTGGCATTAAGATGAAAGCGTTGAAAGATAACGAGGATGTCATCGAGAGCCTCGAAGATCGTATCCTCGGTCGCGTTTCGCTCCACGATATTTACGATCCAATCTCAGATGATCTGATCTGTGAAGCGAACCAGCTTATTGATGAATCGGTAGCGAAGAGCATTGCTGAAACCTCAATTGAAGAGGTTGAGATTCGTTCAGTACTGACTTGTGAAAGCGAACGTGGTGTATGTGCAAAATGCTACGGCCGTGACCTCTCCCGTGGAACCATGGTTCAAACCGGTGAGGCTGTGGGTGTTATCGCAGCTCAGTCTATTGGTGAGCCCGGTACACAGCTTACGTTGCGTACATTCCACGTTGGTGGTACCGCTTCCCGCATGGAGTCAGAATCGCAGCACAAGACCAAGTTCGAAGGGAAAGTCGAATTTGAGAACGTACGTATCGTAGAGTACGATGATGGCGAAGAGGTACAGAATATTGTACTGAGTCGTGCCGGAGAGATTAAGATTCTCGACGAGGAAGGCAAAGTTCTTACGACGTACAACGTGCCTTATGGCTCTGAACTCCTCGTTGAAGAGGGTGATACCGTGCCGAAGGGTGTTCCGCTTTGTAAGTGGGATCCATACAACGCCAACATCTATTCGGAAATTGATGGTGTTGTTGAGTACAAAGATATCATGGAAGATATCACCTACTCAGAGGAGACTGATTCACAAACCGGTCACCGTGAGAAAGTGATTATCGATTCCAAAGATCGTTCGCTGGTACCTACCCTTATGGTTAAAGGCGATGGCGATCGCGTTATTGAGAAGACACTGCCGGTTGATACCCACATCACTGTTGATGACGGTGAAGAGGTTCAGGCTGGTAAAGTGCTTGCCAAGATTCCACGTGCGACGGCAAAATCGAAAGATATTACTGCTGGTCTGCCGCGTGTTACCGAGCTGTTTGAAGCTCGTTCACCAAGCGAACCTGCTGCTGTCTCCGAAATTGACGGTATCGTTCGCATGGGTGGTCGCAAGCGTGGTAAGCAGGAAGTTATCGTTGAAAGTAAAGACGGTACGGATGAAAAAACATACCTGATTTCCCTGTCCAAGCACATTCTGGTGCAGGAGAATGATTATGTAGAAGCCGGCCAGCAGCTTTCCGACGGTACAGTACCTGCCGAAGAGATCCTCAATATCCTCGGACCATATGCGGTTCAGTCTTACCTGGTGAATGAGATTCAGGAGGTTTACCGATTGCAGGGTGTTCGTATCAATGACAAGCACATTGAGGTCATTGTACGAACGATGATGCAGAAGGTTGAGGTAACCGATCCCGGTGATACCATGTATCTTGAAGGAGATAAAGTTGACCGATTTGAGCTGAACAATAGGAATGATGAGCTCATTGGTAAATTCGTGGTAACCAACCCGGGCGGAAGCGATCTCAAACAAGGCCGAATTCTTGATCGAAGAGAAGTTCGTGAAATTAATAACGAACTGATTAAGGAAGGTGTAGAGGAGCTGGAGACCCGAGAGGCCGAACCGGCAATTTCGAAGCCGATCTTGCTCGGTATTACACGTGCAGCACTCTCAACTGAAAGCTGGCTCTCAGCCGCTTCATTCCAGGAGACCACCAAAGTCCTTACACAGGCATCTATTGAGGCTAAGAAGGACTACTTGATGGGTCTTAAGGAAAATGTTGTGGTTGGCCACAAAGTACCTGCCGGTACAGGTCTTCGTAAGTATGAAGATCTTATCGTCGGTTCCAGGAAAGAACTGGATGAAGGCGAAGAAGAAGTGGCACGAGTCTTTGAAGAACTCGGCGCCGACGCCGAAAATGGAGAGGAAGCTGCGAAAGCAGCAAACGTGGAAGAGGAAGAGTCATAGCCTCTCTGTAGAATTAAATTTAAAAAGCCCGGCTTCAAGAAAAGTCGGGCTTTTTCTTTTTAAATGGGCTGTCGGAAATTTAAGGAAAGTGTATCAAGATTTCACAGAGGTGGTAGCGCTATTATGATTCCTTTTTCTCCTCTTCCTTGGTCTCCTCAATAGAATCTAACAGGTGTTCGGCCTCCTTGATCAGGTCTTCTGCACGTTGACGGGCATCCTCAACTACCTCATCACCTTTGCGTTTGGCTTCGGATATCGCATGCTTTTCTTCCGAAAGCCGTTCTATCAGGTGAGTAAGTTCATCGACGTAATTACTTAGTCGATATGAGATAACATTTCGGGTATTGCTTCCTTTATCCGGAGCGTACAAAAGAGCTATCACGGACCCAACGAGTGCACCCGAAAGTAGTCCAAGAGTAAAGTCTTTAGATCGGCTCATACTTTATCAAATCCTTTCTTAACAGTTAAGCTTTTGTCAATAGATAATATTGATGTAAAATAGGTAAAATGTTTACCTAGTGTTAATATGCAACATGCTAGATACATATTAAAGTTTCAGTAATATTTTTTTATCTTTAGGGTAGACTAAAACAAAGGAATGCAATACAAAAATAATCCTGTTATGAAATTTTTTATTGACACTGCGGATTTGGATGAAATTAGTGAAGCTAATGACTTGGGAGTCTTGGACGGAGTTACAACCAACCCGAGTTTGTGCGCCAAAATCGGGGTTGAAGATTTTGAAGGCCACATTGCTAAAATATGCAATATCGTTAGTGGAGATGTCTCAGCTGAAGTGGTCTCTACAAAGTATGAAGATATTGTAGCCGAAGGTCGTCACCTGGCAGCGATTGCTGATAATGTTGTTGTGAAAGTGCCCCTTATTAAAGAGGGAATCAAAGCGATAAAGACACTTTCCGGTGAAGGCATTAAGATCAATTGTACGCTGTGCTTTTCGGCGACGCAGGCTGTAATTGCGGCAAAAGCTGGTGCTACCTACATCTCACCCTTTATTGGGCGTATCGATGACATATCTTCAGATGGCATGCAACTAATTGAAGATGTGGTTACCATCTATGACAACTATGGTTTTGAAACCGAAATTTTGGCGGCAAGCATTCGTCACCCGATGCATGTCCTAGAGGCTATGCGCCTTGGTGCAGATGTTGCCACTATGCCGTTGAGCGTGATTGAGCAGTTGCTGGAGCATCCACTTACCGACCGTGGCCTCGACAAGTTCCTGGCCGACTGGGATGCACTCCAGGAGGAAGTCAAAGCCAAGTAATTAAGTTCTGCTAAGACTTATTTTATGCCAGGCTCTATAGCTCTATAGGGGTCTGGCATTTCTAATTTTAAGACTTTCCCACAAGTTTTTGAGCTATTTTGGCCGAGGAAAGTACACCGGGCAGTCCAGCCCCGGGATGCGTGCCTGCTCCTACAAAAAACAGGTTCTCCACATCCTCTGATTTATTATGAGGTCGAAACCACGCAGACTGCGTAAGAATGGGTTCTACGGAAAAGGCCGATCCCTTGTAACTGTTAAGCGTGTTCTTGAAATGAAGGGGATCGATATGGTGCTCGGCAATAATATTTTCCTGCAAATTGGGGAGGTAGTTCTCTTCAAGGAAATTCATGATGCCATCGCGGTATTGAGAGGCCGTTGCCTGCCAATCAGTGTCTCCTCCAAGGTGTGGGACCGGGGAAAGGACATAGAACGCCTCGCATCCATCAGGAGCCAGGGACGGGTCGGTCTTAGTGGGCATATGGAGGTATAGAGAAAAGTCCTCAGACAGTTTTTTATCGTGGAATATATCTTCCAGGAGTCCCCGGTATCGTTCTCCCAGGATGATATTGTGATGAGCCAGATCGGAGTCCAGGTAGCGCCGTTTGGTCCCGAAGTATATCACAAAAAGAGACATGCTGTATTTTAGGTTCTCAATTTTTTTGTTGGAATAAGTGGGTCTTTTGGACTCTGGAATCATATACCGGTAGGTGAAGGCCACATCCGCATTGGAGACGACATGGTCAGCAGTATATTCTTTTCCATTCTTCAGAAGCACCCCTTTTGCCCGTTTATTTTGGATCAGAATTTCATCCACTTCCGCATTCAGGTGAAATGTACCTCCCTGCTCTTTTATAAGTTTTACCATGCCATTGACAATGGATCCGGTCCCCCCTAAAGCGTAGTGGACTCCCCATTCTCGTTCAAGGTAATGGATCATAGCGTAGATTGAGGTGGTATCAAAGGGATTGCCGCCGACCAACAGGGGATGAAAGGAGAAACACCGGCGGAGGAAGTCATTTTCGATGTACTGTGATACGTAACTGTATACCGTCTTGTAGGATTTCAGTTTTATCAGGTCAGGAGCCACCTTGACCATATCCCAGATATTCAGGAAGGGCTGATCTGCCAGTTCTACAAAACCTTTTTTAAAGATCGCTTTGGTACTCTCCAGGAATTTAGTGTATCCACCTCTGTCCGCAGGATTCCATTTTGCGATTTCATTAAGTACAAATTCGTGATTCCCATTGTAATCAAAGGTTCGCCCTTCGTGGTTAAAAATTCGATAAAATGGGTCGCACGGCACAAACTCTATGTAGTCTTCTCGATTCCTACCGGCAGCTTCAAAAATTTCATCAAACAGGAATGGAGCAGTGATAACAGTCGGTCCCCCGTCAAAAGTAAATCCGTCAATTTCATAGACGTAGGCTCTGCCGCCCGGTTTGTCTCTTTTTTCAAAAATTTCAACTTCGTAACCTTTGGACAGCAAGCGTGAAGCGGTAGCCAGTCCCCCAAAACCACTGCCAATTATAATTACTTTCTCTGCCATGGGATCTTGATAAATTTTGGTTTCTATATCGACCAAGTAACCATAAAAGGGCGTTCAGAATTCCAATATTGGCAACTATAATATGGATCACCAGTAAAAAAAAGGATATGAGTGTCTATAGCTGTATTTGAGGAAGCTTTGCTTAATAAAGCAAAAATTTATACTAATGTTTTTAAAAGTATAGTAGGTCTTTTCCTAAAAATGTACTAAGGCTTTTTAAATAATTGTACTAACGCTTTTTGGAAAAGAATAGTTATACTTTACAAAAAAGTGTATGAAGGCTTTTCAAAAAGTATAGTAGGGAAATGTGAATCAGTGCAGTTTAAATTTTATTTTCTTTCGTCTGGAATGGATAACGCATTCAAATATTGTAGAATGTCTTAATTTAATTAGACGGGACCCCAGGGTATCTTCTCAGTTTATCTACGAGTTCTCCAGCTGTTTTACATAACCGTTATAGCCATTGCGTTCGAGCCTGCGCTGCTCTTTTTGAGCCTCATCCTTATCAGTAAAAATGCCATAGAAAACGCGGTACACACGCTGGCCATTGTTTAATTTGAATTCTTCAATCCGGGATCCGTCAATTTCTCTTGATACCTTGTGGGCTCGTTCTTTCTCTTCGTATGAGCCCAACTGTACCGTGAAAGTCGAGGTTTTCAGATCCTTGCCTTCCTCAACACTGCCTTCAACAAGAAACAATTGGACGTTTGCTGTGCCAGGGCCGATCATCTCAATTTCTCTGGCTGCTTTCCTTGACAGGTCTATAATACGGTTGTCTTTAAAAGGTCCCCTATCGTTTACCCGTACGACCACGGATTTGTTATTGTCAATATTTTCGACACGCACAAAAGTATTGAAAGGCAGTGTCCGGTGAGCAGCTGTCAGTGTGTTCATGTCATATATTTCCCCGTTGGCCGTCATCTTTCCATGAAAATTGGGTCCGTACCAGCTGGCCACGCCAGACTCAATCGCATTGTTCATTTTAGCAGGTGCGGGCCCGGCAGGAGGTTTTGTAACACGAGAGGTTATGCCACATGAACTCAGGAACAGCATTGCCGGTACCACGAACAAAAGGTATGTAGACTTAATCAAAACGAGGTATTTAATTAGCTTTTCTAAAAAAAAATTATTGACAGAAATAATAATAATCTGCAGAGAAATAAACATATAGAATTTGCCTGGAGCTGCAGAACGTCATCCTTTTTGGACGTAAGAGAGGTAATCTCCCGATGGGATCCGAGTCAAATTTTCGGTCGGTCGATTATAAAGATAGATCCATGCCGAGATAGTCTCTGGAGTACGGTTTGGGCAATGGACATCACATTTTTGGCGAATATACAGGCTATTTTCTGGTTCATGGGGGTTATATCCTTCATAGGGATCCAGTTTTTGAAATACCTTTGTAGGCCTTTTCAGGTGATAAAGTTCCCCTTTTATATTATTTGGGGAATGGTTGCCGGCAACGACCCCGGGATAGTCTGCCACCAGAAAAAGATGACCCTCGAACTCGGCATTACAGATCAAATATGCATATTCTGTCAACACCTTATGGGCCGGGTGATTGGCTCCACTTTGTAAAGAGCCATAGACAAATAGGTATTCTTCCTCAGGTGCTAAACTCATAATCTCCATTTTTTAATACAGAAACACCGGCTACCCCATTACAAGGATAGCCGGTGTCCAATTTAAAAGGAACTCTCACTTCGATCAATTTGCAAATCGAACGGATTAATCAAGAATTACTTCTTGTCAGTTTTATGCTTAACCTCGGGCTTCTTTGTGGCAGGAGCTTTAGGTTGAGTTTTGGATGGTTTTTTGGATTTCTTATCCATTGTAAACTCCAAAAGTATCAGGTTGTGGTCATGCTATCTACCTATTTTGATAGAATTTACGACCCTCATCTCAAACGATGATTAAGCATTATATTACAACCTTTTTTGAATGATATGCAATAGCTAAATGTATTTTTTTAAATTATTTTTTCTGCAGCAGTTGATCCAGGAATTCGGCTTTTTCCCGGTCACGGTACATTGTTGCCCCACCCACGATATAGCCTTTAACTCCCGAATCGGTTTCTATTAAGTACAGGCTTGAATCGTCCCCGGGGTCGGTGCCCCGGTCAAATTTATACGTGGAGACGATGCGGAGCTTTGCACTCGGATATTCTTCTTCTGTCTCTTTACACCGCAAAGCATTGTCATGAACCTCAAAAAGGTGGGTATATCCTTTCTGTTGGATATCTTCAATGGCTTCGGCTAAATCCTGATACATAACGGACCTCCCTATAGATGTGTGAACATTTGGTACCTATCATTTATAAACAATGATAGCGGTGACCAGCGTTCTTTAAAAGGGCAGAGAAAAGAAGGGAAAAGCGAAGAGAGAGCCGAAGATCGGATTTGAACCGACGACCTACGCTTTACGAGAGCGTTGCTCTACCACTGAGCTACTTCGGCTTGTGCGAGTGCAAATATAAGCATTGTCTTACTCTGCAAGCAAGTGGCGCTGACAATTTAAATCAAAATTAGCGAAGTATTTGGCAGTTCTCTATTTTCGCTTTTAAAATAAAATATTTCGCATGCAGAATTACGATTTTTTAGGTTCGGTTACATTTATCCTGATTGCGGTAAATGTTGTTGTCTCATTATTGGCCTTGTACTGGAATCCGAATATCATTGATAAAGGTTTTCTAAAACCCTATCGCGTTGTCAGGGAAAATACCTGGTATGAGTTGCTGACATCCGGGTTCCTGCACGCCAATTTTACGCACCTGTTTATCAACATGTTTACGCTCTATTTCTTTGGGCAGGTGATGGAGCGGGTGATCGGTCCGACTTATTTTGCCGGGTTGTTTCTTTCGGGACTGATAGTATCGGGCATTCCATCGCTGATTAAGTATAGAGACAATCCCAACTATGCCACCCTGGGTGCTTCAGGGGCGGTGGGGAGTGTGCTATTCGCCTTTATCCTGCTCTTTCCACTGGAAAGCATCTACCTTTTTTTAATTCCGGTTCCTATTCCCGCGTTTGTGTTCGGAATTCTGTACTTGATTTACAGCATGTACGAGAGCAAAAAAGATGTAGGCAAAATCAACCATGAGGCGCACACGGCTGGCTCCATATGGGGAATGCTCTACCTGCTGATATTTGTACCCAACACGGTGGATCACATACTCACCGTATTTGGATTGCTTTAGGGAGGGAAAATGAAAAAGTGTAGCCTGCAATGAAGCAGGCTACACTTTTGCTCGAACCTTTTTAACGTTTATTTACCCGTTGTTGGAACGGAAGTCGTTCATAAAGTCAACCAGCGTATCAACTGATTCCATTGGGCAGGCATTGTAGATGCTTGCACGAATTCCACCAACACTTCGGTGGCCCTTCAGGGAGTAGAGGTCGTGTTTGACCGCTTCATCCACGAACTTTTGCTCAAGCTCTTCAGAAGGCAGACGGAAGGTCACATTCATCAGTGAGCGAGACTCTTTATCGACAGCGCCACGGTAGAAATCATCAGCGTCAATGGCATCATATACCTTTTTTGCTTTTTTCTCATTGAATGATTTAAACCCGGAAAGTCCGCCTTTACCTTCAATCCACTTTAGCACCAGGTTCACCATGTAAACATTAAATGTGGGCGGAGTGTTAAAGATTTTGCCGGTATGCGTGCCGTACTGCAGTATTGTGGGAACGTTCTCGGTGTTTGCCTGTGCGAGGAAGTCTTTTTTAATGATAACCACTGTAACCCCTGCAGGACCAACATTCTTTTGGGCCCCGGCGTAAATGATACCATACTTATCCACGTCGATTGGTCGCGAAAGGAAGTCAGAAGAGGCATCACAGACCAAGGGTACGCCGTTCGTGTCAGGTTCGACAGGGAATTGGGTACCAGCAACCGTATTGTTGGAAGTAAAGTGCACATACTGTGGATTATCGCTGAATTTCAGCTCATCTTGCGTGGGTACGCGGTCGTAGTTCCCTTCGGCACTGCTGAATGGAACGTGCACATTCCCGAAAATTTCCGCTTCCTTGATCGCCTTGGCAGACCATCGGCCGGTATCGATATAATCAGCCGTCTGGTCTTTGCCCAGGAAGTTGTAGGGAGCCATCATAAACTGGCTGCTTGCCCCACCCTGCAAGAACATAATTTCAAACTTGTCTCCAAGTCCCAACAGGTTGCGCAGCCGTGCTTTTGCTTGTTGATCGATCTCTTCATAATGGGCGCTTCGGTGACTCAATTCCATGATGGAGCGCCCAGTCTCTTTGTAGTCGGTAAGCTCTTGTTGAGCGTGTTTAATAACTTCCAGGGGAAGTGCTGCAGGTCCTGCGCTAAAGTTGTGTACTCGTGTCATTGTTTTTGTGATCAAATTAGATTGTTAGAAAGTGTGAATAAGTAAACCAGATCTCAGCTTAGGTTCAAACCACGTTGATTTTGGAGGCATTAAAAGTCCTTCGTCAGAAACCTCCACCAGTTCCGCAATGTCCGTGGGATACATGCTGATAGCCAGGTCAGCCTTTCCGGAGTCGACCAGTCGCTCGAGCTCTTCTGTGCCTCGAATACCCCCAACAAACGAGATGTTTTCATCACGCCGCTGGTCGGTTATATCGAGCATGGGTTCCAAAATAGCTTCCTGTAGCCGATGTACATCCAGTTTCTCAACGCTGTTTGCATCTGGTTTTTGTGGCAGCTCCATACCATACCAGGTTCCGTCATAATAGATGGAGATCGAGCCCTTTTCAGAAGGACTTGGCTCGGCATTTTCGGTGAGTTCAAACTTATCTTTCAATTCCGATAGAAAATCATCCGGGACAGAATAGATAATACGGTTATAGGCCAATATTTTCATCTCATCCATCGGGAAGAGCACGGCGGGAAAGAAGTTAAACTCCTCTTCGCCGCTGTAATTGGGATTCGCCTTCTTCATCTCAGCGGCCGCACGAGAAGCACTTTTGCAGCGGTGATGCCCGTCGGCTATGTAGAGATGGGGGATATCCTCAAAATCGGAAATCAGCTCTTTCGCATCAGGTACCTTCCAGATGGTGTGTTGGATGTCGTCAGCCGCCGTAAAGTCGTATAGCGGCTCCTCAGAGTCCATCACATCTTCAATGGTAGATGCAATGCCTTTGGTATCTTTAAAAGTCATCATGACCGGTTCGGCGTGGGCCGACTGTGTCAGGATGTGCAGTGTGCGATCATCTTCCTTGTCGGGCCGCGTGAGCTCGTGCTTAAGAATCACTTCATTGTCATAATCGTCAACAGAAACGCAAGTGAACAGCCCCGTTTGCGAGCGCCCTTCACGGATCAGGCGATAAATATAAACCGATTCTTCCTCCTCCTGGGTCATCAAGTCAGAGTCTAGAATCCGCGCCAGGTTTTCAGCTCCTTTTTCGTAAACGCTGTCCTCATTATACTTGGTTCCCTCGGGCAGATCGATCTCAGGACGTATAACATGTAAAAAACTGTCCGGTTTGCCCTCTGCCAGTGATTGGGCTTCTTCGGTATTAATAACATCGTAGGGAACGCAAGCTACTTCATTTAATTTTTCCCGGCGGGGTCGCCAGGCTTTAAACGGGTGTATTATGGCCATTGTATTGGTTTATTATGCTGAGAAATAAAGGCGTAAACTTACGTTGGACAGATCAATTTATAAAGAACAAAATCATTAAATAATGAACTCTTACAAAATAGGTGAAAAGCCGTTATTTTCTATCCAATAGAAACCTAAAAAAGGAGATATGGACCTACAAGATTTAGATTTCAATAACGAAAATTTATCTGATGATCAGCAAAATCAGTTACTATTCATGATGTTGGTACAGCAGCATCAGCAGATAGCCATGATGGGGATGGGAAAGATCAAGAATCCCTCGACCGACAGGGTAGAGCGAGAGATGAAGTCTGCCAAGTTTGCCATCGACACGCTGTTGATGCTAAAGCAGTTTACCGAGGGAAATCTACCCAAGGAGTTGAAGAAGTACCTGGATCAAACGCTGAACAATTTGCGCATGAACTATGCGGAAGAGAAGAAAAAAGAAGATGGGAAAGAAGCATCAAATTCGAACAGCGAGGAAGAATAAATAAGCAATATGCAAATAGTACCTGTGACGGCGGCCGGGGGCGTGCTTTATAAGGTAGAAAATGATAGCATACTGGTGTTGTTAATATACAGGCGTGGGGTTTGGGACCTTCCAAAAGGGAAGCTGGAGGGGGAAGAATCTATCAAAGAGTGTGCGCAGCGCGAGGTTTCGGAAGAAGTGGGATGCCGGCTGCCAGAAATACGCCAAAAATTAATTACGACTTACCACGAGTACGAGGAGGCTGAAGAATATATTGGTAAAACAACCCACTGGTATGCCATGGAAGCTGGTAAGGAAGAGGACTTGGAGCCCGAAACGGAAGAAGATATTACCAAGCTGGCGTGGTTTCCCCTGGAAGAGGCAATAGAAAAAGTGGGATATCAGAATCTTCGTGAAGTGCTGGGGTCATTTGAAAACTGGCATTTCGGCAAGTAACCAGCTTATAAGATATAATGATCAAAAAAGGCGTGATTCAAATTGAATCACGCCTTTCAAATTTAGTTGAAGATTCTGGAATTAGTTCTGCAGCTTGAATACTACTGGTAAGCTGTACTGAACTCGAACAGGGTTTCCGCGCTGACGGCCCGGTTCAAATTCGGATTGTTTAACACAGCGAAGAGCCTCTTTATCTGCGCCACCACCAATGCCGCGTACCACTCTAGGTTCTTCAACATTACCCTGCTCGTTCACAATAAATTGGACGATTACACGTCCTTCAATGCCTGCCTTACGGGCCATCTCAGGGTAATTAACGCAACCCTGCAGTTTAGCTAATCCACCTTTAAGCGTCGGCATCTGTTCTACAACTACGAAAAAGTCCTCTTCTTCCTCCTCTTGGCTATCGTCGGGGGGAGGGGGCATTTCTAATTTATCCTGTAGATTCAGATCCGCACTTATATCAATATTCTGGTCTTCAACAACCTCATCGTTGGGAACTTCTACAGGCACTTGGGGACGGGGAGGAGGAGGTGGTTTTTCTTCGTGTTCAGTTTGTTCTATCTGTTCCATCTGAACAACCTCCTGCTCCTTTGTCAGGTCAACATTTTGTTGTTGACCACGGAAGTCGAGTTTCATTGCTACTAAAAAGATAACAAGTACTACAATTAATCCACCTTCGAGGAAAATGGTATAATATTTTCTTAAATCAGACTTTGGCTTTTTGCGTTCATTCCGCATAAGAACCTCCAATTTCAGGAAATTAAGTTATCATTCTATGCTTATACACTAATATCTATTTTAATATATGTATTTAGCTTACACTAATAAAACAGTATAAAAGGATGAAAGTTCCATCTAAATAAAAAAGCGTAACCGATACCATCGGTTACGCTTTAGGGATTTATAACTCAACTAGGGATTGTTGAGTGTTAGGGGAAAATAATGTTTGAAATTTGTTAGAGTTTACTCGTCAGGTTATAGATTACGGGCACAGAAAATTGAACTCTGACGGGGTTTCCTCGCTGCTGTCCGGGAACGAATTCCGCGTTTTTAACACAGCGAATAGCCTCTTCATCAGCTCCGGCACCAATGCCTCTGACAATTTGTGGGTCGTCAACAGTGCCGTTTTCATTGACAATAAACTGTACGATAACCCGGCCTTCAATTCCAGCTCTTTGTGCCGTTTTGGGATAGTTGACACATTTCTGGATTGAAGCCAACCCGCCTTTGAGTTCGGGCATTTGCTCCACCACAACAAAGAAGTCTTCTTCCTCTTCAGTGCTTTCGGATGGTGGCGCAGGCATTTCGAGTTTACTGTCCAATTGAAGTTCAGCGTTGATGTCCAGGACCTGATCCTCAACGATCTCGTCATTGGGGACTTCCACCGGTACAGGTGGTCGCGGAGGGGGAGGTGGTTTCTCGATGTGCTTGGTTTGCACGATCTCCTCCATTTTAACAACCTCCTGTTCGGTTGTCAGATCCAGGTTTTCCTTCTCACCACGAAAATCGATTTTTGTGGCTGCAAAGAATACAAGCAGTACTACTACAAGTGAACCTTGTAGGAACACTTGGTAATACTTACGAAGATCAGCTTCGGGATTTTTACGATCTAGTCGCATGTTATGATTTAGCGTTTGTTGGGATTGTGATTGGGATGATTGTTTTAGGGATTTTAAGTTTCGCTCTGCCTTAACAGAACTACACCTAAATTATTTCGGTATATTACCAATGTCAACTTAAATTATTATAAAATTTCTTTTAAATAATTAATTTTCTTTTGTACGTACCCAAGTTAAGCAGAAATAATTACAATATTGATATCATTTTAAAATCGGGTATATAGGTGTTCTCTATCAGCTTATTTAGCCATCTGTGACGGTTGTAAAAGCCTTATCTACTCTGAGATGTCCGAAGAAAAGGCCGGAATATAAATTTTATATGAAGATAGACCAGGGCGGGGTACTTCTTAACAATGAGTTAATATACCGTTCGATTATCGGTATGTATGAGCGGGACTGGGACTGGTAGGTTGTTTAGATAATGAAAGGGGGGGATAGGAAATAAAAAGGTGCAGTCCTGTAAAAAGACTGCACCAAAGTAAAAAAGTGACTGTCGCTAGTTCTAGTTCTGAAGCTTAAACACGATAGGCAAGCTGTACTGAACTCGTACAGGGTTACCGCGCTGCCGTCCAGGCTTGAAGCTGGCCTCTTTCACAGCCCGGAGTGCCTCTTCGTCACATCCGCCACCAATGCCACGAACAACTCGGGGATCTTCAACTTTCCCCTGCTCGTTTACGATGAACTGAATAATGACGCGTCCTTCAATACCAGCTTTCCTGGCCATTTCAGGATAACGAACTTTCTGTTGCAGGCCAGCAAGACCACCAATGAGTTCTGGCATGTTTTCAACCACTACGAAGAAATCTTCTTCATTATCTTCTTCCTGGTCAGGTGGTGGCGGAGGCATGTCTAGTGGAGCATCGAGATCCAATTCGGCATTGATATCCAGAACCTGGTCCTCTACAATTTCATCATTGGGAACCTCAACAGGTACCGGTGGACGCGGAGGGGGTGGTGGCTTCTCAATTTGCTTGGTTTGCACAATTTCTTCCATCTCAACAACTTCTTGCTCTTTTGTGAGATCGACATCTTTAACTTCCTGTCGGAAATCTATCTTGACGGCCGCAAGAGATACGACGAGTGTTACTATTAAGCCGATTTCAAGAAATACTGTATAGTACTTCTTTAAATCAGCATCAGGATTTTTTCTATGGGACATAATACTCAGCTGATTTAGATTGCTACTTTCACGTAAAACTTCTGTAAGATATCAATTTATCGCTGTCATGCAAGTTGAATTGCAATAATTTTTAATAACGTTCAATAATTATGCAGATATGGTTGCAAAAACTATTTATCGGACTGGTGGGTAATAAATTTTAGTAATATTACAGCACCTACCGCTCCCAGGGCGTCCACACAGAAGTCGAGAATATCCCCATTACGGTTTACAGGCAGCACGTGCTGTAATATTTCGATTGCACCACCAAACAAAACACCGAGGGAAAATATCTTCCATAAATTGGTGTGCTTGTAGTCCTTAACCATGGAGTATAGCCCAAGCAGAAACGTCCAAGACCCGAAAAGCAGAAAATGCCCGAGTTTGTCGTACGACCAGATTTCGTTGTGCCCAAGATAGTCGGCGGGTATCAGGGTGAGCAACAGGGCAGAAATTGTGATTCCGAAGAGTCCCAGCAGTATTAATTTTGGATGACTTCTCAAGTAGCCGGTAATAAGTTTGATCATATCAGATCGTTTGGCTCAGGGGATCTGTGGGTTGTTGTTTTATCGCGGTAAATCTTGTCATAGCCGTTTAGTAGGCCCAGGACCGCACTTTTGGCAGCGGGATTGCCGAGTGTCCAGTAAGCTCCGATTTTGCCGGCCAGAACATCTCCAAATCCCGCACGTGCAAACATCCGGGTATCATAACCGGTTAAAACGCATTTACCCGTTCGTGTTCCAATGATAGAAGGAAATCCCTTAGAAACAAGTGTAATATCTTTTTCTTTGCTCAGTTTCCGAACTACATCAAGCCGCTGAGATCCGTCAGAAAATGGGTCTTTCGTTAATTTAGACAGCTCTCCGGGATGGGGGGTGACAATCCATGAAGCAGCATCGGCCGGTTTTTGCCAGTCCTCTTGCTGAGCAAGGCACCACAGGGCGTCTGCGTCGATTAGGAGGTTGCCCTTGTATTGTGCAAAAAATGAGGTGCAAAAAGCGAGGGTATCCGGTTCCCTGCCAATGCCGGGGCCAAGCAGAACATCTCCAGGCCTTTCTTCAATTATTTGCACGATCTGTTCAAGATGTTCTTCCTTCAGGCAAGTGTCATCCTTCATGCCCACCGGCTTTTTGATTATTTGTGGCAGGTTGTTTTCAAAAATAGGAAGAATACCGCGGGGGCAGACCAGTATTACTGCGCCCACGCCTTCAGCCCAGGCACTTCTGGCGGCCAGGATTGCAGCTCCCGTCAGCCCTTCTGATCCAGCAATAATGTATAGAACACCGGCATCATATTTGTGTTTGGCTGGCGGGTACTGAGGCTCCTTTACCCATGAGCGGTCCAGTAAAAAAGTGTTGCATGACTTTAAATAATTGGGAAAAGGCAGCTCGCAGAGTAAAATTTTACCCGTGCAGCTGTACCCGTCTTCCAGGTAAAATCCCCGCTTCTTTGTGCCAAAGGTGTACGTTTTCTCTGCCTGGATGGCATCGCCCATGATATGCCCGGAATCGGAATGCAAACCTGTGGGAATATCGATCGAATAAACTGGGAGATCCGTCTCGTTAGTCCATGCGACCGCTTTGACGTAATCGCCACGCAGATCGCTATTGAGACCGGTACCGAGCATGCCGTCGACGATAAAATCGTATGCAACACCATTTATATCTTCAAATTCTGCCCAGCTTTCCAGGATTGAGACCGAAGCAGCTGCCGAATCATTTTCAGTAATTTTGCGGAGCAGGTCAAAATTCTTTTCGGTGTCGGCAGATAGATCTTCAGTGCCACTTATAAAAAGGAGCGTGGCGTCATGGCCGTGTTGAATTAAATATCGCGCTACAACGAGGGCATCTCCTGCGTTGTTCCCTTTTCCACAGATGTAAAGTCCGTGTGAATCAGCCGGTAATTCAGTGAGCAAATCTTTGGCAGTCGAGCTCCCGGCAACCTCCATCAGGGTAAAGCCATCGATGCCAAACTGTTCAATAGTGGCCTTATCCATCTGCTGAGACTGTTCAGCAGTACAAAGGTAATAGTGATGAGGAACAGATAATGCTTTCATAATGGCTGCCAAAAGTAAAAGGTTAACAAGATTTCAACAGTGGTGAAAAAGATGCCCGCTGTTGCCCCGCCAATCAGTTCGGGCATGGTGTGGACCTCCAGGTAAAAGCGGGACCACATCATCACCGGTAAAATTATCAAAAGCAAAATTAATGAAAAAACAATGGCCGTTGATTGTGTTATCCCCAGCTCCCATAAATAGAAGAACAGCAGGATGATGCCTCCGCTGGATATTGAAGCTGAGTGAATGCTTACTTTCCACCTCCGATTCAGCAGGTAGCCGATCACGGGATTGATACAGAAAATTCCGGAAATGAGTGTTAAAAATGGGCGGTGGGGATAGAAAAAGATGCCCAACGCCAGGCTGCCCACCGCTGCACTGGCAATCCCCAGCAGATACAGCAGGTTTCGGGATTCCCGTCGCGGGATGTCCAGCGACTCAATATGCCCACTTTTTAACAAGGCCAGTGCCGTGACCAATGGAATAAAGGTGTAGAAACATAATGAGAGCAGAGTCAGCCATCCCAGTTCTGCCGTTGAGATATTATTCAATACTCCAATCACGATAAAAACAATCGGAGGAACGAACAGGGGATTTGCCAAATCGGAGATCCATCGTGCAACCCTGTGAACACGGGATGAATAGACTCCTTGTGTCGGCATAGATCATCTCATTTGTGAAAAATCAGTAGGCCCGGGCAAAAAGAACGCGCTGTTCCGAAGGCTTGCCGGTCACCATGCATTCCCCCGGTTCGCCGTCTTCCAGGGGAATACAACGGATGGTGGCCTTGGTTTCTTCTTTAATTTGTTCTTCGGTTTCTGCCGTTCCATCCCAGTGGGCATAGATGAAGCCGCCTTCGTCGTCCAGCACCTGCTTGAATTCGTCATAGGTTTCAACCGTGTTAGTTTTCTGCTCTCTTCGCTCTTTGGCAGCATCAAACAGGTCCTGCTGAATTTCATCAAGCAGATTGTCAATACGTTCGGCAAGCCCCTCGCGGTCCACGATGTTTTTGTCCAGCGTATCGCGGCGTGCCAGCTCCACGTTATTATTCTTAAGATCACGTGGCCCCACCACAACGCGCAGCGGGATGCCGGCCGTTTCATGCTCGTTGAATTTCCACCCGGGATTGTAATTCTCGCGGTCATCCAGCTTGACGCTGATATCCAGGTCCGTGAGTTCCTTTTTAATAGTGTCAGCATACTCCAGTACATTGGCCTTCTGCTCGTCATCTCTCCAGATCGGCACAATCACCACCTGTGTGGGAGCGAGCTTCGGCGGCAGAACGAGGCCGTGGTCATCGGAGTGCGTCATAATCAACCCGCCGATGAGCCGCGTGGAGACGCCCCAGCTGGTGGCCCACACAAACTTGTGCTCGCCATCCTGGTCCTGGAACTTCACATCGAATGCCTTGGCAAAATTTTGGCCCAGGAAGTGTGAAGTACCCGCCTGCAGGGCTTTGTCATCCTGCATCAGGGCTTCAATGCAGTAGGTCTCAACTGCCCCGGCAAATCGTTCGGATTCCGTTTTAACCCCTTTAATGACCGGCATCGCCATGTAATCTTCCGCAAATGAGCGATAGACCTCCAGCATCTGCTCGGTTTCCTCGATCGCCTCTTCCTTGCTGGCGTGCGCTGTGTGACCCTCTTGCCAGAGAAATTCCATTGTGCGCAGGAACAGCCGCGTCCGCATCTCCCAGCGCACCACATTGGCCCACTGGTTGATCAGGATCGGCAGGTCGCGGTAGGACTGGATCCAGTTACGGTAGGAATCCCAGATGATCGTTTCGGAGGTCGGGCGCACAATCAGTTCCTCCTCGAGCTTTGATTCGGGGTCGACCTCCACGCCGCCGTCCACGCTCATGAGCCGGCTGTGGGTCACCACGGCGCACTCTTTGGCAAAGCCTTCCACGTGCTGGGCCTCCTTTGAGAGGAAAGATTTCGGGATAAAGAGGGGGAAGTAGGCGTTTTCATGGCCGGTTTCCTTGAACATGGTATCAAGTGCTTCCTTCATATTTTCCCACAATGCAAACCCGTTGGGACGGATGACCATAGAGCCCCGCACCGGGGAGTGGTCCGCCAGCTTGGCTTCACGGATTACATCTTGATACCATTGTGAATAATCTTCTTCTCTGTTTGTGATCTTCTTAGCCATGAGAAACGCTTACATCAGTGTTATTTGCGGATTAATTAGAAGCGCTAAAATAACGCGAAAATGAGGAGGGTCAAAGTGAATGGGGTGATTTATTACGTATTGCGTACTGCGTATTGGATTAGAGCCATCCTACACAATACGCAATCATTAGTGTCCGGGGAAAATATCTTTCAAGCAAAAGATGGAGTTTAAATTCACCAAATGGCCTTTTTTTAAAAGAAATTTATAATGAACCTCTTTATAAACGGGCTTCATACAATAGACCAGCCTCTGGAGTCCGGCCTTGGTAAAGTTGACCGCCCGGAAAGGAGCCGAGGGGAGCGTAAAGAAAAAATCTGTGATTTTTTTAGCGGAACGAGGAGCCTTTCAGGTCAAGTTTACCTGAGCCGATGAATTTTTTAGGTTCGTTTTTTCTTCAATGAAAAAACGAACAGTAAGAGAAGTAGGACAATTTACCGGACAACAGTGATACGCAAAAAGAAATGTGCGGTAAAAAAGACTGAGAACAAAAGGAGTGGAAAAAACGCAAATTGGGGTTTAAATTTTCTGATATAAAATCGTATATTTGGCAACTCTTGAACGGAACAGGGCGTTTCCAGTTAAAAGGTAAGTATGGAAGCAATTCTGTTTCTAATTATTGGTTGTTGGTTAAGGTAAAGGTTACCAAATAACCGATACACAAATAACGAATAACCAATAACAAGACACGACGTGAGAGCGTCGGATTCCTATCCGCCGGCTGGCGGACGGCGGTTCGATTCCCCGCCGACAAATTTATTGACAGTTTGACTATTAGATGGCGTGGTAGCTCAGTTGGTGAGAGCGTCGGATTCATAACCCGGAGGTCGGCGGTTCGATTCCGCCCCACGCTACTGGATAATATCCCTAATGTATTGGCAATCAATGCGTTAGGGATATTTATTTATAGTTGGTACAACAATAGTACAACAAAGAGAGTTAATAAGTCACACATCGATTGATATCAACTCCTCTTCAGCCAATTGATTGAACTTAGTTTCAATATTTTCCTTAAACCAGACCATATAATGTACAGACTTATCTTGTCTAAATTTTTTTATCAAAAGTTCAAAGGTGATTTTAAGATATAGTATCGTAAAAAAAGTGACATATTGAGCGTCAGTAGGATCTTTTAAGGACCGAATATAATTTTGTCCAGACGAATCTGAGGATAAATATCCAGTAATTACATCTGAGGCATGTACTTTTTTGGACGCATCTCTAAAAATTAATTCGTAATGTTCATGTAAATTGAGATCTTTACTCAAAGATTCAAGATTCATTATCTCTGAGTAGAGTGAAAAGAAAGTCATGCTACTGTGTGTTTTCCCATATTCTTTTTTTATTCGGTTATACTCTTGATAAGCTTCTTTAAAACCTTCTCTTTTATTTAGTAGATGTTCTAAATTCTTGCTTGCCTGATCTAAATCGAATTCTTCATGAACTTTTAGATCTTTTAAAATTGTACCTTGCATTTCAGATTTAAACTGTTTTCCTACTTCTGTCTTAGGATTAAATTTTTCGTGTAACTTTTTCCGTTTTATATAATGAGTAGTTAAGTAAGCATAAGACCTTTTTTTAAAATCCTTTTCAGTTAGATATTTGATCAGAAGAAATGTCTCAAAAAGTGAACGTAACTGTATTTTTGCAGGGTCTATTAAGGAATCCCTGGTTAGATTTGCAATTGAAAGTGATACTTCCAGTAGATGCCTAACTAGCAGAATTATAGCAATCGGATAATCTTTTTCATTCTCGAATGAAACATTAATCCATTTGTAAATATGTGTACCATAATTAACGCATTCATTCATCAGGTTTTCAAAATCCTTCAACAGTTCTAAAAGATTTGATCCCTTCCCCCAATTTCCAGGTAGAATTTCTTCGACTGGTTCAGTACCCATTTTCTCTTAATTAGGTTATTGTAATTCACTTAATCCATAATAAACAATACACTCCATAAAGAGCTAATTTAAAGCGATATAGTATAAGAGGGCTCAATAACTGTTGAAGTAACTAATTTTTCTAATATATTATAATATTATTAAGTTTAGTGGCGTTTTCCGACCCCAATAATTGGAGCTAAAAGCCAAATATATGCAAACTTTAAATAACGTAGCTTCTTATATCTTAAATAAATACAAGGGAGAGATTACACCAATGAAGCTGCAAAAACTCCTTTATTATATAAAAGTTTGGTCATTGGTGGGAGGGCAAAACTTATTCCCCAAAAATGATAGCTTCCATGCTTGGAAATTTGGTCCGGTTAATAAAAGTATCTATCATAAGTATAAGGAGTATGGTAGTAAACCAATTCCTGAGAGTCCGAATTATGAATATATTCAAGAGAATGAGAAACATTTTATAGATTTTATTCTTGAGAGCTATATGCCATATAATGCTATAACATTATCAAAGACAACTCATTCAGAGGATCCTTGGATAAATAAGAGTGATTCTGTTTTTGATAAAATTAGTGATAAGGACATAATAGATTATTATAGCAAAGAGTCATTTGCTAAAAATTTTCCTTTAGGTACGAACAACAAATATTATCCACCTAAAACAAATAGCCATTATGCTTTCGTATTTGATATGGATGAAGATGATGAAGCAGCAGAGATAACATTTGATTCAATCCAAGATTACAAAGAAAAATTTCAAGAAGCTTCTAGTAAAGCACCTTTTTAATGCTAGTTAATTGATGATTTTTTGGGTGTAAGTTCAGAATTAGCTCAACTTAGAGAACTTATTCAGGTATTCCCTGATAAGTATTCGCTTAAGGAAGTAGAAAAAGCAAATGCTGCGGCTAGAACAAAGTATGAACTACTTGATAATGATTTAATTCCCTATATAACCGAATCTCTCAAATCAGGAAAATTTGAATTAAATACATCAAATTGTTTTAAGCTATGTGAGGTTTTTCACGGTTTTATTTTTCAAGATATTATATCAAATAATGGTCAATTTAGAGATCCCCATGATCCAAATGATGGACATGTATTTTTTGGAGGACAAAAACGTGGAGAATTACAGCCTAAATTCACAGGAACCCAACCATCTAATATAAAAAGAGACTTAAAAAAAGCTTTTAAATTTCTGCATGAGGATACTCCTGTAGATCCGGTTGAGAATGCACTTAAATTTTACCAAAGATTTGTTAAAACTCATCCCTTCTATGATGGCAATGGGAGAGTAGCTAGATTATTTGTAAATATTTATCTGTTAAGATTTGGCTTATATATTGATTGGAGAAACTTGCAGAAACAAAGTTCCTTTTTAAAAAAGCTGAATCTAGTGCATAAAACACAGATACCGAAGCATTTCGAATGGTGGAAAAACAAATGCGAAAAATTTATTCGCCAGATTTCTGATGAGGATCAAGAATAAGGGTATATTTTTTTAGAGCTTTCAAAGAAAGTAGAAAGCCCTAATATTATGCCGCTCCATCTTTTAAAAAATAGATATTCTGCCTGCCGGTTTTGCCCATCCCCCCGAATGATTTCTCCCCGGAAATGATTAGCTTCTTATCAGCCGGTCATTAACAACATTTCACATGAATAAGGAGACATCGCAAACCCGCGCATCCAGGAAGTCGCTCTGGGCAGCCCTGAAAAGAATATTTCGGCTCAGCAAGCCGTACCGGACAAAGTTCTATGTGGCTACCGTGCTGGCGCTTTTTGCCTCGGGGGTGGGACTTTCGGTTCCGTTGGGACTGAAAGCGCTGCTGGATGCGGTTTTTCAAACAGGCGACAACGCCCTGCTCAATCTCATTACCGTCATCCTGATGGGATTGTTTATCCTGCAGGCTTTTCTTTCCTTTGGCAGCAACTACTGGCTGGAATGGGTGGGCGAACGCGTTGTAACGGATCTACGCAAGCAGCTCTATGAACACCTGCACCGGCTGGGATTCCGGTTCTTCTCCAACAAGCGCCTGGGCGAAATAACATCACGACTTACGAACGACGTCGCCTCCATACGCTCGGCCCTAACTAATGCGGTGCCAAGTTCCATCACCACCACGTTTTCCCTGTTGGGTTCGGTAGCACTGATGGTCTACCTCAATTGGCGATTGAGCCTGATCGTGTTTGTCACCGTGCCGTTCGTTACCATTATGACCCGTTATTTTGGGAATAAAATTCGTGTATTGGCACGGGGCGTGCAGGACGACCTGGCCAACTCAACCGCCATCGCCGAAGATGCCCTGGGCGCAATCCGGATCGTCAAAGCATTTGCGCGGGAACCCTATGAGGTCGACCGCTACGCCGATTCCGTGGAGAACCTGTTCCAAACGTCACGCAAAAAAATCGTGCTCAGCAGCCTGTTTTGGTCCACTGTCGGAGGGATGTTTATGGCAGCACTGGTGATCATTTTTTGGTACGGGGGAAAGGAAGTACTGGCAGGCCGCCTCTCACCGGGTGATCTGGTGGCGTTCATATTTTACGCTTTTGCAATCGCTCGTTCCATCAGCCAGATGTCTCGCCTCTACACAACCATAAACTCGGCCGTGGGAGCCTCGGATCGAATATTCGAGCTGCTTGACGAGAGACCGGAGGTGCAGGATCAGGGTCATGCCCGCCCGCTTCCCCAAGTGAAAGGAACAGTCTCTTTCCGTAATGTGACCTTTGCCTATGAAGGCGACCGCGCGGTGTTGCAGGATATTACGTTTGAGGCCAAGACCGGGCAGATGGTTGCCGTTGTAGGCCCCAGCGGGGCCGGAAAGACAACGCTCGTAAATCTGATTCCGCGATTTTTTGATCCACAGGAAGGACAGATCCTCATTGATGGTATTGATATTAAAACGGTACAGAAAAAAAGCCTGCGCGAACAGATCGCAATTGTCCCGCAGGATGTGCACCTGTTTGGTACGTCCATCCGTGAAAATATACGCTACGGGAATCTCGACGCTTCAGATGGGGAAATTGAACGTGCTGCCCGCGATGCCAATGCATGGGAATATATTGAAGATCTCCCGGAAGGGCTGGATGCCATGATCGGGGAAAAGGGTGTAAAGCTCAGTGGGGGACAACGACAGCGGTTGGCAATAGCGCGGGCCCTGTTAAAAAATCCCAGAATACTTTTGTTGGATGAGGCGACCTCTTCGCTCGATTCAGAATCCGAAGCCCAGGTGCAAGAGGCGTTGGAGCGACTGATGCACAACAGGACGACATTCATCATTGCTCACAGGCTCTCAACCGTACGCAATGCCGACAGGATACTGGTCCTGGATGCAGGACGTATTATTCAGGATGGAAAGCATGAAGATTTGATCATGGAAGATGGGTTGTACAAACACCTTTATGAGCTCCAGTTTCGTGAAAGGGCGGATGAAACTTTCTGACAGGTACAAAAAATTAGCAGCCCTCCAATCAAGGATGGGCTGCTAAATATCATCTACAGACGGCTATTACCCCATTTGCACTTCTAACATAATTGTCACGAGGGTACCCATCAATAGATAGATGGTCGTAATTTGGATACGTAGAATTCCGTAATTTTGTCCAAATATCATGAAAAGTGGTTGTGCATGGGGACAGAACACTGGCAAAAATCCGAATATTTGACGGTGAAAAAGAATAAATGTTGTCTACTGTAAAGTAATAGAAAACAAGGCTCTGAGGTGGGTACAAAAAATTAGCAGCCCTCCAATCAAGGATGGGCTGCTAAATATCATCTACAGACGGCTATTACCCCATTTGCACTTTTAACATAATTGTCACAGGGGTACCCATCAATAGATAAAAGGCCGTAATTTGGATACGTAAAATTACGTAATTTGATAAAAATGTTGGTTTCCCTTACTCGGGAGATACCAGATTATTCTGAATAGCAAAGCGTACCAGCCCAGCAGTGTTTTTAATATCCAGTTTTTGCATCACATTAAACCGGTGGGTATCCACTGTTCGGGGGCTGATATACAGCTTTTTTGCAATTTCCTGGCTGGTATACCCATCGACGATAAGACTCAGGATTTCGCGCTCTCTCTTGGTGATATTCAGATCATCGAGCTCTTTCTCGGCACTTTCCGATTTATTAAGATAGGAGTTGGTGATCAGTTTGGAGATCGGGTCGCTGAATACCTGCTGTCCCTTCATAACGGAACGGATTGCCTGCAGAAGATCAGCTTTTTCGGTGTTTTTTAGCAGGTACCCGTTGATGTCGGCCTCCAGCACCTTGTCCAGTATCTCTTTGTCAATATGCATTGACAGGATCAGGATTTTCACCTTAGAGTCAATTTGGCGCAGCTCCTTGGCGGTTTCGATACCATCTTTTTCCGGCATACTTA
Source organism: Aliifodinibius sp. S!AR15-10 (assembly GCF_031569985.1). NCBI lineage: Bacteria > Pseudomonadati > Balneolota > Balneolia > Balneolales > Balneolaceae > Fodinibius > Aliifodinibius sp. S!AR15-10. The sequence goes on from NZ_JAMQKA010000018.1 coordinate 34,573, forward strand.
TGTCCAAGACACAGACATCAGGATGATGCTGCTTGAAAAGTGCTAAACATTCTTCTCCCGTAGAAGCCTCACCTACAATATTAATGTCTTCTGATGAAGCTAAATACTTGGTTACCCCAAATCGGAGTATCTCATGGTCGTCAGCGACCAATACATCAATCTGTTGCATTAAAACCCCGCCTGTTTTATCGCCCGCCTACATTATTTGATGACCAATTCGTAAGCGCTGAGATGAAAATTTCTCTTTATTCAAAGTAAATTTTTCTCTCATATAAGCAAGTGCAAAAGGGCACAATTAAATGATCATAATATCGTGCACAACATTATGATTTTGCCTTTTCTGCCTGTTCAATAATAATTATAAAATACAAAAAGTTTGCAAACACCTCAGGATGTTATACCGTGCCGGGCACTTCATCCGTATTCCAACGTTAGCAGTAGCGCAATAAGGTCAACGGTATTATTCGAACAAAAGTTCTTTTGAATAATCATTAAGCGATTGGTTTTCATATTACTTATTTTCAGCCTTTTAAATGGAAAGGGAAATATTGAACAACAGTTTATGAGTTTGAAACGTACGCACACATGCGGTGAATTGTCCGAGCAGAACATTGGAGACCAGGTAACATTGAATGGATGGGTCTCAGCACGGCGCGATCTTGGTGGAGTTATTTTTATAGATCTGCGCGATCGGTATGGCATTACACAGATTGTTTTTAAGGAAGAGGATAGCGAGGCTCATGCCATCGCCGAGGATATCAGAAGTGAGTATGTGCTTGGAATAAAAGGTCATGTGGAAAAGCGCTCGGATGATACAGTGAATCCGGATATAGCGACCGGCCGAGTGGAAGTGTTTGTAGATGAGATCAAAATTTATTCCGAAGCGGAAACACCTCCGTTTGAGATCAAGGACGGGGTGGAGACAGGGGAGGAACTTCGCCTGAAGCATCGGTACCTGGATCTGCGCCGTCCGGAAGTACAGAAGAACATGATGCTGCGCTCCGACGCTTATCACTCTATACGCAGCTATTTCCATGAAGCCGATTTTGCCGAAGTGGAAACACCTTTCCTTATGAAGAGTACGCCCGAGGGAGCACGCGACTATCTGGTGCCCAGCCGGGTAAATCCAGGCAAGTTTTTTGCTTTGCCACAGAGTCCGCAGACCTACAAGCAGCTGCTGATGGTTTCTGGTTACGACCGTTACTTCCAGATTGTGAAGTGTTTCCGCGATGAAGATCTGCGGGCCGACCGCCAGCCGGAGTTTACCCAGGTGGATGTGGAGATGTCGTTTGTAGATGAAGACGATATCATGGAGATGACCGAGGGCTTGATGCAGAGGCTGATCAAGGATACCATGGATAAAGAGGTTTCGGCGCCATTTCCAAGGATGACCTATGAAGAAGCGATCAAAACGTATGGTACCGATAAGCCTGATACGCGATTCGGGCTGAAATTTGTCGATTTCTCTGAGCTGGTTGCCGATTCGGAGTTCAAGATTTTCTCAAAAACTGTTCAAAATGGTGGTGGCGTGCTGGGCATCAAGGTGCCGGGGCAGGGCACGATGGGCCGCGGTGAGCTCGATCGCCTGACCGAACGGGTTCAGAATGAAATTGGTTCTGCCGGGCTCGTCTATATCAAGCAGAATGAGGAGGAAGGCACAAAATGTAGTGTCGGGAAATTCCTCAAAGATGAGACAATTGATGCGATGAACGAAAAGGCGGGCGCAGGAATGGGCGATATCGTCCTGATCCTGGCCGGACCCAAGCCTACCGTTTATGAACAGCTCGGGGAACTCCGCCTGATGATGGGCAAAGAGCATGGCCTGATCGATGAGTCTGAGTACAATATGCTTTGGGTTACCGACTTCCCGCTGGTGGCGTGGGATGAAGACACCCAGCGTTACCACGCCTTGCACCACCCGTTCACCTCTCCCAAAAACGAAGACCTGGAGAAGATGGATTCCGATCCGTCATCGGTGAGCTCACGTGCTTATGATCTTGTGCTCAACGGCTACGAAATTGGCGGGGGATCGATACGTATCCATAACCGGGAGGTTCAGAAAAAGATGTTCCGTCTGCTGGGCATCGATGAGAAGGAAGCGGAAAAGCGGTTTGGCTTCCTGCTTGAGGCGTTTAAATATGGCGCCCCGCCACACGGTGGTATTGCACTTGGTGTTGATCGGATCATTATGTTGCTTTCCGGGGGCAACAGCCTGCGCGATGTGATCGCCTTCCCCAAAAACCAGAAGGCACAGAACCTGATGGATGGCAGCCCGGATTATGTGGACCCCGAACAGCTGGATGATCTGCACATTCGACTTCAAGAAGATATCAAACAACAAAATTAGGTAGAACGTATTGAAGACAATAGGAATTGACGGTTGCAAAGCTGGTTGGATCGCAATCAGCCTGGATGATGTACATGCGGGTTATTGGCTGCTGGAATCAAACCAAGAGCTTAAAGAGACGTTCGAGGAGTACGACCGCATATTCATCGATGTACCGATCGGCTTGACGGAAGATCAATATGTGCGTGAATGCGACGAGGAGTTGCGCAACGTGCTGGGACCCGACTACAAGGCAAGTGTGTTCAATCCACCGATCAGGTCAGCCCTGCACGCGCCGACTTACGCCGAGGCTTCGATGGAGAGTTATGAGACAACAGGGAAAAAGATCTCGATCCAGGCGTGGAACATTACGCCCAACATAAAGGCCGTGGACCAGCTCTTGCAAAATGATGAGTCACTCCGTGAGAAGGTGTTTGAAAGTCACCCGGAGCTGATATTCCAAAAGCTGAATGGCGGGAATTCTATTCTGCAAAAGAAGCAGACCAAAAAAGGACTTCGCCACCGCCTCGGCTTGTTGAAAGAACAGAGTAAATTTGCCGATGACTTTTTTCGCGATATTAAGGAGGAATACCGACGCAACCAGGTGGAAGAGGATGACATCGTAGATGCCATGGCTCTTGCCTTATTTGCATTTCGATCTCTTGACAAGCCTGTCAAAACCCTGCCGGAGGATCCACCGAAAGACTCCACAGGCCTTCCAATGGCGATCCATTACGTCTAATTATTTTATTAGAGATCGTGGGAGATATCCCTTCTGCTATGATGCGTAGTAAATAGTTGAACCTTGTTCCTGATCTCCTTCAGCCGGCTGATGTAGCCTTCCACATTAATTTGGTAATGATCGATGGTCCAGTTAATAACCTTATACCAAGGCAGACCAATGATAAATAATCCAATTGTGTAGGAGAGAAACAGGATGTTCATGGTGGAATGAATGCCCATATGCAAGCCTATGATGGCAATAAACATGTAGGTTCGGAACGGTTTCCACCACACCAAGAAGGCAAAAAATTCTGTCAGGAGTCCCATTGTCAAGAAAAGGGTGGCAAACAATCGGTTTTGGAGTGCAATTTCCTGGATCCAGTTATAGCTGAAAGCTCCTTCATCGGAGAGGACATCAACACTTTTTTCTGCCATCCATAACCACAGGTGATTGCCGTCTACCCACGTAATGCCAGTAGCGATAAGCTTGGAATAAGCTGCCGTAGTATATCCCAGACCAAGGAAAAAGACGACGAATCCCAGTCCAAACTGTAACGAATGGCGTTTTTCCTTAAAAAATACGCTGCCGATACCCAAACCCAGCAGGCAGAAGCCCACCATATTTTGGCTATGGGGAATTTCACCCTGGCTGTAGCGGGTCACGTAATGCAGGTGAAATAGGATGAAGGCCACTCCGTACAGCCACTTCGATCTGTCAAAAAAGAGAGCCATAACAACGAAAAGCGTAATAAGGCCGGCATTAATAAGTGGAAAATAGGTACCGAGAAAGATCTCAACATTGATATATTGGGCAAGTCCCAGCGGGAGCACCACATCGCTTAGGCGCAGGGTGTAAAATCCCCACTGCCAAGCGTAAATAATGGTGTACGTAACTGTAAACAGCTCAAAAAGGCGATAATATATTTTGGTGCCAATAGTATTGGGAGCCGGTGGTTCAAAAAGATTTGAGCTTAGCCTGTCGAAAAATGATCGTAACATGATGAAACTCTCCTACTTGAACAGATCTGGATTTTTATAGGTCGTGTCACTGGTTACCAAGAACATCGGGATGACTTTAACAACCACAGAATCCTGTTCCGTAAGATGCCCGGTGACGCGGGAGGCCAGCCATTTGGCATCTCCTTGTTGTTCTATCTGGAACAGGTTGCGCAGGGCCTGGATGCGTTCTTCGTCCCAATTCTTGGTTTTCGAAATAAAGTTGGCATAGTCGATATCATCTATCCCGTGTTCCCTAAGTGCTACAACGCGATCATCGATGCTGGACAGCGATTTCGTCTCCCACAGATCTTTCCTGTTCATATCGTCGACCTCAATCACTAAACCGCGCGACCATGGGTTGCCGGCCTGCGAAAACATAGGGAAAATACTGAATGGCCAGAACTCACCTTTGTGGGTACTTACCAAGATCGCATTGATCAGGAACACTACCAGTAGTGTTCTCTTCATTTTTGATATAATCTCTCTCTCCATGGCAAATTATTATTTGATTTCCAGCACTCTCCTCAATTGGAAACAGTAAAATAAGTTATTCCCCGGCTTTTTGAAATACGCTGGAAAAATTTAATCTAGGAATAACATAGGGTGCAGGAGTGTAAAAAGAGTACTGAAACCCATTATTTCAGCTGCTGATGGATATGAAGGAGGGATTTCCCCTTGGCTCAGGAGCGTAAAACTGTTCCCGCACCAAGGGGAATAGAATATGTCAGATTAATAATACTTTGGTTTACCCGTCATCAGTATCTTCCAGGATTTTCTTGTACTTAACACCTGCTTTGTACACGCGGTTCACGCCGTTGAACGCCGCTCGTCGGTAGGCTTCACTCAGGGTTGGATAGTTCATGACATTACGGATGAAATACCGGATATCGCCGTCCAGTGCCATCACAGCCTGCCCCAGGTGAATAAGGTTGCACGCCTGATCGCCGATAATGTGAATGCCAACCATTTTGAAGGTATCGGTGTTGAAAACGAGCTTTAAAATTCCACTGGCATCACCCATCATATCTGCTTTGGCAATATTTTTGAAGTAGGCCCGTCCAACGGTCACATCCAGGCCGCGTTCTGTGGCCTCTTGCTCGGTGAGCCCAATGTGCGAGATTTCCGGCATGGTATAGATTCCGAACGGAATTTGCTGGGGGATGTCACGGGCGGGAATATCAAACATGTTACAGGCCGCCAGGCGTCCCTGGGTGAAAGAGGCCGAGGCCAGCCGCGGAAATCCGATGATGTCGCCGGCGGCGTAGATACTTTCTACATTTGTTTTATAAGTGTCATCCACCGGGATGTATCCTTCGTCGGTGAGTTCTATATTCACGTTTTTAAGGCCGATGTCGGCAGTGTTGGGTTTGCTCCCCCCCATATACAGCGCGTGCTCGGTCTCAATAACCTGCAGTCGCTTGTCACCCTCGAGGTTGCGGAATCGAACTTCCACACAGGTCCTGATCGAGTTGTAGTCCACCTCTTCCACTTCTACCCCGGTTTTAACGGTAATCCCCTGGTCGTCCAGGGCCATGTTCAGGTGTTCTTTTATCTCATCGTCCAGAAAGGTGAGGTGCTTGATGTTTTCACTCAGCATGGTGACGCGTGTACCCAGGGCTGCAAAGGTGGTGGCATACTCCAGGGCATTAACTCCAATGCCGATGATGGCCAGTCGCTTGGGAATGTGCGTGAGCTCAAAGATGGATTTATAATCCAGCACCTTGTCATTGTCTACCTCGAACTTGGTGGGATAGATCGGGCTGCTGCCGGTGCACAACAGAATTCGCTCGCAGGTGTAGCTTTCCGTGGTACCGATCGGGGTTTCTACCTCAACGGTGTGCTGATCGGCAATGCGTCCGAAGCCCCGGGCCACATCCACCTCATTTTTGATAAGGTCATTCTTTACTTTCTTATTCTCTTGCTCCAATACTTCGTTTTTGTACTGAAGCAGGTCTTCCATACGGAACCGCTCATACGGCTTACGGGTATCTTTGCTGCCGAACTGGGTATCAAATTTCTTGATGGTGTTCGCAGACTCCCGCAGCGCCTTGCTTGGCACCGTGCCTGAATTGATCCAGGTGCCGCCCAAGTAGTTGTCATGTGCTTCAACAACCAGCACCTTTTTGTTAAACTTGGAGCTTTGCATAGCACATGAATAGCCGGCAGGGCCACTTCCAACTATAATGACATCGTAATCGTGAGACATACCTCTAAATTTTTAAAGCTAAGAACATTCAAATTCACGTTAAAATAGCAGAAAAGATGAAGCAATGCTGCATTGGTTTTATTAAACCATTGTTAATACTTTTTCGGAACGATTTTGTTTTAAAAAATGATTATATACATGCTCTGCAACGGAACAATTAGAACGTTGCTGGCCAAAGAGTTAACTCTGTTTGGAATTTATTTTAAACAAATCGTTAAATAAAAATTTTTATACATTATTATGGCTTTTGAACTTCCTGACCTACCGTACGATTATGATGCTCTCGAGCCTCATATCGATGAGAGAACAATGAAAATTCACCATACCAAGCACCATCAGGGCTATACAAACAAGGTGAATGCTGCACTTGAAGGGCACAAATTTGCTAACCTGCCTATTGAAGAAGTGTTAGAACGTATTGATGAAGTCCCCGAAGCAAAGCGCCAGGCTGTTATTAACAACGGCGGTGGATTTGCCAATCACAAACTCTTCTGGACGATTCTTTCTCCGAATGGCGGTGGAGATCCCACTGGAGATATTGCCGATGCGATCGACGACGCGTTCGGAAGCTTTGATGATTTCAAAGATGAATTTAACAATGCCGCCACAGGTCAGTTTGGCTCAGGTTGGGGTTGGTTGTGTGTAGACGAAGATGGCGAATTGCAGGTTCTGTCTACCGCGAATCAAAATAGTCCCTACATGGACGGTCTGACTCCAATTCTCGGCGTTGATGTTTGGGAACATGCGTACTACCTGAACTACCAGAACGAGCGTGGAAAGTACGTCAATAATTTCTGGAATCTCATTAACTGGGATCAGGTTAATGAGTACTACAATGACGCCACCTAATTAATTGGTCAGCGTGCATTAATTGATTTGTGCGGCGTGCGATTGATGTACGTCGCACATTCTTTATATATTTCTTATATTTGAAGTGAATCAGTCATCCCTTAATAAAAGTTTACAGTTATGCAATTCGGATTTGGAGTAGGTCCCGATACCAATTGGATGCGCGAAGAACTCACGGACTTGGGCATAGAGGAATTGAAAACCCCCGACGATGTAGATCGTGCAATGAAAGATTATGATGAAGGAACCATGTTAATGGTCATTAATTCAGTTTGTGGTTGTGCGGCAGGTAATGCCCGGCCCGGTGTGAAGATTGCGCTGGATGAAAGCAATGTAAAACCGGATCATATGGTTACCGTTTTTGCCGGACAGGATAAGGAAGCAACCGCTCGCGCCCGTGAATATTTTAGCGAGTATCCACCGTCCTCACCAGCGTTTGCCTATTTTAAGGATGGGGAAATCAAGGCAATGATACCGCGCCACCGCATTGAGGGGCGAACAAAACACGAGATTGCCGGGGATCTGAAAATGGTTTTCAAATCTTTTGCTGAAGAAGCAAAAGAGGGTTGAGAAACGATTTGATATCTTATTGTTGAGTAAGGGCACACTTAAGTGGGTGTCCTTACTTTATTTTAGTATTAGCCTGGGGGTAATTAAAAATCTCCGCTCCTTTCTGCCTTCCTACACAACTCTTTGAGTAACAAAAAGCGTTTTTACTCGTAGTCTCTATTCATGCAAGCTAATCAATGTATTTCGGTGTTTAGATTTGTCTTGTCCGAATGTAAGTATTGCTTATGCTTCACCGACATTATGATATGATATAAGTTGGGAACCGGTTTAAGAATTAATCACGCATAAAATAAAAATGGGGCAACGTCTGGTATATTGGATCTTGGTGGGCATCCTGGGATTTGCTCTATTTTTTTTGCTGCGTCCGGCAGTGGACTTTAACGCTGGCAACCCCATCCACCTGAGCCGTTCCACAATAGAGAGCAAAACCGTTGAGCTGGCCCGCGAACTCGGCTTTTCAACGGACAGTCTTAATCTGCTTACCACGCGTTCACAGCATCTGAATTATTATGAAGCCCTGGAAGATTCTGTCAATGAAGATCTGCCATCTCCGAAGGAGCTGAATAAATCACTTTTTTTAAATAGTTGGCTGGTCACAATCGGCAGCAGTATGGAGGAGCAGGAGGGGACGCTGTCAATCTCGCAGAGCGACCTGTTTAGTCGAATTGGACGCATTAAACTCAGGTTTGATGATAACGGGCAGGTTCGTCGAGCAGAAACCAACCTGGCTAATAATCCCACATTTATTCCGGGTGATTCCCTGCTGGGGGTGGCTCAACAAATAGTCACAGATATTTTTGCTTATGACCTGGCTGAGTATCGCCTGAGAAGTGTCGATATCCAGGATACCTCAATCACTGCAACTGAACCGGGTATCAACAATCGCCCGCTCAACTTTTCGGAAACGAATGTGGGAAATAATACCTCCTTTGTCTGGCAAAAAATTAATAATGTATCTTCGGTTCCCGATGAATTGACATTGGAAATTCAGCCTAAAATAAGGGAGCACAACGGGCAATACGGAACACAGATCAAATATGGCGCTTCCCTAATTTCATTCAGAGCGGCTAATCAAAATGAGCCGGAAGACCTGGTAAAAGCGTATTCGCTTGACAACAGGTATTATATCATACTTTATCTGACTGTGGGCTTACTGGTCGGACTGGTCTTTTTTAAAGGGATCAGGCACATCAACAAAGGGCAGGTTGAGTGGAAACGAGCACTCTTTGTATTTGTAACCATAACACTGGCCATTTTTATCTGGAGAGTTCTTTTCCTGATTAATACCTACGATTCCTATTTGACAGATGACCTGTTCACTGTGCTGCTCTTCAATTTTTTGCTCTTTGGGGCGGTTACAGGTTTGTATGGTGCACTGGCGTATATAGGCTGGGAGGCAACGGCGCGTGAAAACAATGACAGACAACTGCACCTGATTGATGCTTTTTGGAGGTATCGTTTTTTCTTCCGGGAAACCGGCGACGGACTGCTTCGCGGCTTTGCGTTGGGAGGCGTGCTACTAGGTGGATTTGCCCTGGCGCTCTACGTAATGGGAATCCTGTTTTACCAATCGGACAGCCAGTTTGGCTTTACGGAGCCAAGTTTGACGCCCCGGCTCCTCACAATCAATATGGCGGGCTGGGTTAACGCCTGGCTGGTGGCACTGGGGCATGTGGGTGTGACTGTCGGTTTTTTACGGAAGAGAATTCCCAATAAAAAAATATTTTACCTGGTCACCGGCCTGCTAATGGGACTTTTGCTGGGTGGATCGGGCGCACTGCTTGGTACAACCAGCACCATATGGTACCGAATTGTAATCTTTACCGCCCTGGCCCCAGCACTCATTTATGCATTCGAGCGAGCCGGTTTGCTGACCGTTTCAGTCGGTTGGTGGATTTTTGCCGTTACCATCTTTACGCTTCCATACCTGGGGGCAGAAAGCATGGATATGGGATACATCGCGTGGGTTCAGTTCTTTATACTTGGTTTCCCATTCCTCTATGGGGTGGCCTCTTACCGCTACGGGACCTCTGTTTCGGAAATGGGAGGCTATATACCGGAATACCAAGAGCGGATTGCCAATCATCTGCGGGTAGAGAAAGAGATTGAAATTGCCCGTGAAAGCCAGTTTAAACTAATGCCGCTACAGCCTCCATCAGTTAAGGGGATAGATGTCTATGGTTTCTTCTTGCCTTCTTTTGAGGTCGGTGGTGACTATTTTGATTATGTTGTAAGTCGCAACAGCACTCCCGAATCGGTGGGGCTTACTATGACGATTGTGGATGTATCAGGTAAGGCGATGAAAGCGGCGATGCACGCTGTCTTTACCAGCGGACTGCTACTTTCAAGGTTATCGAATGATCATCCGGCATCTATTTTGCGCGAGGTGGCCCCAACACTCTACCACAGGACCGATCCCCAAACGTTTATCACCTGTATCATCGCACAGTATAATCCCGCGTCCAAGAAGTTGACTGTTGCCAATGCCGGTCACTGTCTTCCGCTGTTGAAAAGAGATGGGAAAGCTGAGTTTTTAGCTACGCCTAATCCCAAATTTCCCTTGGGACTGCGAGATCACGTGCTCTACCAAGCACTTGAAACCACATTGCAAAAAGATGATTTTCTCCTGTTCTATTCTGATGGTCTCCCTGAGGCGGTCGACCCGGAAGGCAACCGGTTTGGATATGAAAATTTGATTGGACTGGTGGAATCTCTTGACACAGACAACAGAACGAGTAATGAGATAGCACTAGATATAAAACGTAAAATCCAAAAATTCAGCGATTATCAGCTAGCTGACGATACGACAATTATCTGCCTTAAAGTTTGAGTCCGACACGCAGAGCCCGTACGTTGGTAGCTACAAATTTAACCTAAATTAATCAGAACTAATCGATGGCAGATCAACCATTTTCCGGGCCCGAAATGCCCGATCAATTGAAAAAGTTAAGCGGTCACCTGAGGCTTATTCTCCTCGGTGTAATCGCTTTTGTACTTGCATTCACATCCTTCTTCACGGTGGATCCGGAGGAGGTCGGCGTGGTTATGCGATTTGGTGAATTTACCCGAACCACTGAACCCGGTCTTAATTTTAAGATTCCTTTTGTGGAAGAGGTACAGTTAGTGCCGATAGAACGCCAGCTGAAGCTTGAATTCGGCTATCGGACGATAAGTGCCGGGGTGCAATCCACATATCAAAAAGAGGGCTACAGGGATGAGTCACTGATGCTTACTGGCGACCTCAACCTGGCCGATGTGGAGTGGGTAGTACAATACCGCGTGGACGACCCGTTCCAGTTTTTATTCAAAATAAGAAATCCGGAGCAAACCTTGCGTGATGCCTCGGAGGCGGCAATTCGTCAGATTGTGGGCGATCGTACCGTGAACGAAGTACTTACCGTGGGACGTGCGGAGGTCGCGACCCGTGCGGAAGTGCTCATTCAGTCAATTTGTGAAGAATACGAAAACGGTATAAGAATAGAGCAGGTGGTATTGCAGGATGTGAATCCGCCTGAACGCGTGAAGCCCTCCTTTAACGACGTCAATGAAGCACAACAACAACGTGAAACGCTGATTAACGAAGCTAAATCAGCCTACAACCGGGTGATTCCACGAGCGCGCGGACAGGCCCAGGAGACAATCCAGAAAGCCGAGGGGTATGCGGTAGATCGTGTGAACCGAGCACGCGGTGAGGTCGCTCGGTTCAATGATCTGTATGCAGAATATCTCAAAGCTCCTGAAGTGACGAAGCAGCGGCTGTACCTGGAAACACTGGAAGAAATTTTGCCGAAGATCGGCAATAAAGTGGTGACCGATCAAAACGGGAACGGTGTGTTGCCCCTGCTGCAGATGCAGATGAATGGCAGTGGAGTTAGAAATCTGCAGGCACAGCAGGCAGGGAACTCTTCCGGCGGTTCAGGTTCAAATAATTCAGGAAATTAATTAAGTAGAAATTAAGTCATGAAAAATTTCACAAGAATTTCAGTTATCGTTGTCTTGGTAATCCTTGTATTGGTAGCCATGGACGGCTTTTATATCGTAGATGAAACAGAACAGGTAGTGTTAACACAGTTTGGCGCACCGGTGGGGGAAGTAAAAACCGAGCCGGGCATGAAGATGAAAATTCCCTTTATTCAGGAAGCTCATTATTTCGACAAGCGATACCTGGAGTGGGACGGCGACCGTAACCAGGTACCCACCAAGGACAAGAAGTTCATCTTTGTGGACACTTACGCCCGCTGGCAGATAACGGATCCATTGCAGTTCTTTAAACGGCTAAGAGATGAACGCGGCGCGCAATCCCGCCTGGATGATATCCTTGACGGGGAGACCCGTAACGCCATCGCTTCACATGATTTGGTTGAGCTGGTTCGCTCCACCAACCGTGAGCCGATACAGGAGGGCATTATTTCGGAGGTTGTGGAGGATTCGCTTGAGGATATTTCAGTGGGGCGCGACTCCATACAAACCGCCATCCAGCAGTTGGCCAACAAACGGGCCAGTGATCTGGGGCTGGCGGTGCTAGACTTCCGATTTAAGCGCATTAATTATGTGGAAGATGTCCGCCAGACCGTATACGACCGTATGGTCAGTGAACGGCAGCGCATTGCAGAGAAATTCCGATCAGAAGGGCAGGGAGAAGCCTCCCGCATCAATGGTGAAAAAGAGCGCGAGCTGAAGGAGATTCAGTCGGAAGCCTTCCGACGGGCGGAAGAGATTCGCGGTGCTGCAGATGCGGAGGCGGCTGCCGTATATGCCAATGCGTATGACAAATCACCACAGGCGCGCCAGCTCTACAGCTTTGTCCGCTCAATGGAGGCATACCGCAATACCTTCGATGACAAAACCTCGATCGTAATTTCCACAAACAGCGATTTCTTCCAGTTCCTGCAGGATATGGGTAATTAAATCTCAATTAACAATTGCTTAAATAACAATGTAATGCAGAGCGCCGCTCCGCAAAAAATAGCCAGGGAGATAATGCCCCTTTAAGTAAAAGGTGCGATAAACCAGAGGAAATCATGCGCATGATTTGGTTAAACGTTGCGCAACTCTTCACTCAACGTTGCGCATCGTTGATATCAATGGCGCGCACCATTTTTTGAATGCTGCGCAACGTTTTGCTTGATTTAACGTCAGTTCGATATATGATTTCTTATTAATAATCCCACGCTTGGTCCCGATGCTCTGCGTTGGGACCTATTGGGACGTTGCTCCGCGTCCAGTATAACCTATGGTGCCACAGAGACGCGGAGCGTCAGAGGGGCTTCCGCGCAGAGCGGACGGAAGCGAGCAGTTGGTGGAATAGTCCTCGGGCTAACCGGAATGCTGCTACATGCCGGTCAGCGACCGGTTTTTGGCACTGGAAGGGTAGTGGTTGAAAAAGGGATTGCGCGACCATCGGGGGAAAATAAGAACCGGGATTTACAGGATTAGAGGATCTGCAGGGATGGCAATGTTTACTGAGAAAGAATCCAGAAAATCCTTTAATCCTGTCCATCCTGATTCCAATGGGTGAAATGTGAAATTAAATGATCTTACATGCAAGATCATCGGCCACTGTCGTTCTAAACCAAAGGCACAGAACGAGATTGGAGTCAATAACGCGTTTAGGGGAAAGTGACTATCTCTTGAGGACAAGTGGTGTTGTTCAAATGTTTAACTGAAACAACGGCTGTGGACCTTGCGAGATCCTGAAACAAGTTCAGGATGACACAAAGGCTTCTCATGACCAATAACTAATTCTCTTCTATTTCCTCTAAAACTTCCAAGGCTTTTTTGCGACTTTCTCGGGTATCGACGACTGCTCCCAGCTTCATCAAAAGATTGTAGAGCCCAAGATGCACCCTCGTGCTGTAGATGAAGTGCTTGGAACCGCGCGGCTCATTCATGATAGGCGGCTCCTTGGCAAACCGGTTGATCAGCGCCTTGAATTCCGGATCCCCAAAATCAAACCGGTCATTTTTGTAGGGTTGGGCAAATGCCCGGCCGTAATTCATGCAGAATTTGAAGAAGCGTTCTTCTTTTTCCGGGTCATCCGGGTTCTCTTTTGTTATCTCAAGGTCGATAAAAAGTTTTCTGATTTTATCAATATCATCTTCCATGTGAATGGGGAGCAGACGAAGGTACTTGTTGGAAAACTCCAGTGGAAACTTTTTGACGCATCCGAAGTCAATGACACCAAGGCGACCATCTTCGGTAAAAAGGAAATTGCCGGGATGAGTATCGGCATGGACCGTATCGCGCTGCACCACCTGGTCGTGGAAGAAATCCCACAACAATTGTCCGAAATGATTACGTTCTTCCTGGGAGGGGGAGGTCTGCAGAAATTCCTTCAGGTGTTTTCCCTCTATAAACGTCATCGTTAATACTTTCTGCGTGGAAAGTTCTTCAATCCACTCTGGAGTGACAACCGCACCGTTCGAAAATCGTTTTCTGAATGCTTCGATCTGTTGGCCTTCCTGAATATAGTCGGTCTCCTCCATCAGCGTCGATTCAACCTCCTCAAAATAGTCGTCGAGATCGGCGCCCTTTTTGACAAACCGTTTGATCAGGATTTTAGCCATGCCGAGATCCGACTGGATCGTCTCCCGGACGTTGGGATATTGAATTTTTACCGCCACATCCCGCCCGTCTTTGAGTCGGGCCTTGTGAACCTGTCCTATTGAGGCTGCCGCCAGGGCTGAGGTGTTGAACGAGGAGAACACCTGTTCCGGGTAACTGCCGAGCTGCTTTTTGATGATCGACCGTGCGAGCGCTTTGTTAATCGGCGGCACGCTGTACTGTGCTTCACCCATAACTTCGGTAAACTCCTCGGGCAGCATCCCCTGGTCCATGCTTAGCGACTGCGCAATTTTGAGGGCCGTCCCACGTAGCTTGCTGAACTCATCAAACACCTCTCGCGCATTTTCGGTGTGAAAGCGGCTGCTCTCTTCTTTCGATTCTTTCCTACCGGCCGCCTTTTTGAGATGTCTTTTTGCATAATTGGTGCCCAGCTTCAGGCCTGTCTTTGCGAATATTTTGCCGCGCTCAAATTTAGATGAAGGAAAATCGTCACTCATTAATCTCGTATTTCAATTTCGGGGAACAGTTTCTTGATCGATTCAAATCCTCTGCCGAATATATTATTGGTGAACAGGAATTTTGCCAGTTCCAAGCCTTTATCGATCGTCGTGTTGTACATGATCTCCTGCAAGAACACAGTGTATTTGTCAGTGAGTTCCATGCTCACCTCTTTGCCCTCACTTTCCTCTTTCAGCCAGAAGCGGATTAGTGCAGTGTATTTTTTGTAAAGCAAACTATAGAGGTAGTCGTTTGTCAGGAGGGAGCTGCTCATTGAAATTCGGGGATCACTGGTGAAAAAATCTTTAATGAGTTGCCGGGATTTTGCTTCGAATTCGGTGGTTGTGTACGAACATAGAATCAAAGGCCGGAAAGTTTGGCGAACAAATTCCTCGTGTTCCCCAAACAGATCGAACGAGGTGTAGGCAAAGTTGGAGAGCTTTTCCGCCAGCGTGTAATCCTCAAATCCC
The DNA here is from genome assembly GCF_031569985.1 of Aliifodinibius sp. S!AR15-10. Classification (NCBI taxonomy): domain Bacteria; kingdom Pseudomonadati; phylum Balneolota; class Balneolia; order Balneolales; family Balneolaceae; genus Fodinibius; species Aliifodinibius sp. S!AR15-10. Next base: position 49,778 of record NZ_JAMQKA010000018.1, read on the forward strand.
TCAATTTCTTGCAGCATCAGCAGGTAGCGCACGATGATCGCCTCATAATAAAATAGCAGAATCGCCTTTTTGTTCGGGAAATACTCAAAAATATTGGCTACATCCAGGTCGACTTCTTCTGCAACGCGATGGAGCGTAAAATTTTTCCCCTGCTTTTCATACTGCTTGGCAGCTGCGTCCGCAATAGTAAACTTTATCTCAAATATCTCAGGATCAAAGTTGTCCATGACTTTAGTATCACCGGTTTACATGATGATTTTCAACAATAAATTTATGCATTGTACAGATGCATACCTGCTAACAATCTCTACGAGCAATTAAATCCAAAAGTTTTGCAAAACTCTCCAGAATTTAGGTTCATGATGGATAAGTTTTACATCGCATAAAATAATAGTCTCTGCCGGTTAACACGGATAAAAAACGTGATGATCATGGGTGATATTTTAATGTTTGTCGGTTTTGTAATGCTGGGATTTTGCGGGATGGAGATCGCCTCCTACGTGCTGCATCGCTTTATTTTTCATGGGATTTTATGGGATATCCATGAGTCTCACCACAGGCCCGCGCACGGCTGGTTTGAGATGAATGATCTGTTTTCACTCATTTTTGCTATGGTGTCCATCGGGTTAATAGTGTGGGGATCGGAGGATCCACTGGGCTCTGCGTCCTTCTCCATCGGTACTGGCATTGCAGTCTACGGCGTACTGTATTTTATCATCCACGATCTTTTTGCACATAAGCGGTTTATGCCGTTCAAAAGTGACAGCAAAATTATGCAGCTGATTCGCCGGGCGCACCAGCGTCACCACCAGTCGGTTGACCAAGAGGGGCAGGAGCCGTATGGTTTGTTCTTGTTTCCGTATGACAAATACAAAAGTGATAATCGGTAATTGTTGATTTATTGATGAAAGGGGCTTTAAGGTCGAGAAGTCCAAGGTCGGAAGGTCAAAGGTATGATTCATTTCCCTTGGATCTGGTGTTGAAACGTTGAATTGTTGAGCTGTTGAGTGAATTACCGGCTAAGTCCAAATATCTGTGCATTTATTTTGTAATATCTATTTTCTAAGTCAATGATTTACAATTTTCTTGTGGAAGCCATAATTAATAGGAATTTAACATATGGATCGTAAAAAATTTCTGTGGACTTCATTACTCGGGGCGTTGATACCTGCTGGCAAGTTTTCATTCTCTGGCAAAAGCGAGCAGGTGGTTGGACCAGTGGTCATTTCAACATGGGACAACCGAAAGGCGAATCGTGCAGCGTGGGATATTCTCTCAAAGGCAGGGACAGCCCTGGATGCCGTAGAAGCAGGTGCCCGTGTTCCGGAAGCCGACCCTGCTGATCACTCCGTAGGCTATGGTGGCTACCCGGACCGCACCGGCAAGGTAACGCTTGATGCCTGCATCATGAACGAGGAGTCGCGCTGTGGGTCGGTGGCTTTCCTGCAGGATATCAAACACCCGGTGTCAGTAGCTCGCAAAGTTCTGGAAAGCTCCCCACACGTCATGTTGGTTGGAGAAGGGGCACGGCAGTTTGCCATGAAACAGGGATTCAAAAAAGAGAATCTGCTCACCGACCACGCCCGAGAGGTGTGGGAGAGCTGGAAGAAAAACCCGGAATTCCCTGTTACAAGCTGGGACAAGTATATCAATCATGACACGATAGGTATTCTTGCACTTGATGAACAGGGTAATCTCTCCGGCGCCTGCACCACCAGCGGTATCGGGATGAAAATGCATGGTCGGGTTGGGGATTCGCCTCTAATCGGTGCGGGACTTTTCGTGGACAAGGAGATCGGGGCCGCAGCGGCAACCGGCGTTGGCGAAGAGGTGATCCGGGTTGCGGGCAGTCACCTGGTGGTTGAATTGATGCGTCATGGATCTTCACCAGTCGAGGCATGTAAACAGGCCGTTGACCGGATTGTGAGCAATAACGGAGGACAGATGGAGGGACAGGTTGGATTCCTTGCATTGAACAAAAATGGTGAGTATGGCGGGTATTCAATTCAACCGGGCTATTCATATGCTATTCGCGATATGAAAACCGAGGAGCTGGTAAAGAGTAAAAGTCGCTTTTAAAAAGTAAAGGTACCTAAAGCTACTGGAGTTTGTCCAGGATTTGTTCCGCCTGCCACAGGTGCCTACGCTGGTGGACCTCAACAACGGCAAAACACTCGGCAAGTCTCATTTTTATAAATGTTAGCAGGGGATTCGAGACCTTCACGCTATCCAGGTCAACTGACTTGATCCGTGCCTGCTCAAGTTCATCGATAAAGTTGTTTTGCAACGTATTGAACTCATCCAAAACGTTCGTTTTTTTCAGCGCCACAGATTTTGGGGTGAACGGTTTCACTGTTTTCATTTTCATCCTGTAGGGTGGAGCGAACAGCCAAATCACACCCTTCCAAATAAGGCGTGGAGTAAATGCGCTCTCCAAACTTTTGGATGGCTTCCCTTCTTCTGCTGACTCCATACCCCTGCGTATATTGCTCAAATACCGGTTGCCAAATTCGTTTAAATGACTATAGCACTCGGCAATACTCCAGGTTTCGGGGGCCGGACGTTGAACGAAAATATCTTCACTTAGGGGTTGGCAAAAGGAGATCGACCGATCCCTGGCCTGCGTAAATTGGTTTATAAACCACTGATACGTATATGGCTGAACACCTATAGAATCACTCATAGTTGAATGATTAATGCATAATTAACGACCTGAAAATAGCTAAAAATACGGGCAAGCTAGTTGAATTTAGGTTGATGTTCACTTCCAACATCTCACATCTTACGTTTAACTTCCATAATCCGTTTGTAGGACTCTTCTATCCGTTCTTTTGGAATTTCTCCATTTTCCACCAGCCGGTTTATAATGGATATTGCTCGCTGGGCAATGTCCTCTTCAAAGATGGAGTTATTGGCAAATACCAGCACGTCGAGTCCGGCATTAATGCCCTGTTTAAGCGCAGTCTGTAGCCCATATTGCGACCGGATTGCGTTCATCTGCATGTCATCAGAAAAAATAATTCCCCCGAAATTGAGGCTATCCCGTAGAACACCGGAAAGCACGGGCTTGGAGAGCGTGGCGGGATAGGTGGAATCCAGCTTTGCATTGAAGACGTGCGCTGTCATTACTGCCGGAATAGAATCGCTGGCGATTAAGTTTTGATAGGGTTTTAACTCAACAGGTTCCCAGGTCTCCGTCACATCGGCAATGCCTTTGTGGGAGTCGTTCCAGGCGCTCCCGTGTCCTGGAAAATGCTTCAACACCGGGATTATACCTGAATTTAGGTGTTCATCAACAACAATACGGGCATGTTTGGTGACCACATCGGGGTCCGCCGAAAAACTGCGCTCCAGCTTCCCGATAATCGGATTTTTGGGATTGGTATTTAGATCGACAACGGGGGCAAAATTCAGGTTGAATCCCAGCTTGTTGAGCAGTTCTGATTGATATCGTGCGTAAAAGCGGGTGGAGTCGGCATTATTAAGCGAACCAAGGTATTCTGCGGTAACGGTTTTGGGAAACCCAAATTTGGTCTTCAGCCGGGCCACGTTTCCTCCTTCTTGATCAACCGCTATAAAAAGAGGAGTGGAACTGACATTCTGAAGCTGGTGGTTCAGTTTTTTTACCTGTTCTGCTGACTGAATATTACGAAGGGGACTGTCTGTCGGAACATCGTAATCAAAAAGAATTACGCCGCCAATGTTCCCTTCTCTGATGTCTGCAACTATCGGGCTCTTCTCATCTACCTCGGTGCCCCGGAATCCCACCATCAGCATTTGCCCGATTTTATCCTCGAATGTGACTTCTTGTGCTGGTTGTGCACATCCCGATACACAGGTAACAATTGCCAAGACCAGTGATAAAAGCGTTCTCATCATAAAAAGGTGCCGGATGAAATTTTATCACAAGCTAACCATTTGAAGGCATAAGTCAATGGCTATGTTCCCTGTTGGGTTATGAGGCTGTCGAGTACCTGGTCAAGATTAAAGGAAGGCCGCACATCGTTATAACGTTCAATATTTCCCTTTGGATTCACCAGTATATAGAATGGAATTCCCCCGCCTCGATACTCTTTAAATGTATGTTGCTCAAATCCGTTGCCACCATACAGTTGCACCCAGGGATTCTCAAATCGCTGGATTGCACGTCGCCAAACAAGGCTGTCCTCTTCTATTGAGATAGCGACGATCTCGAAATTATCACGGGAATATTTCTTGTAAAGATCGCGCATGTGTGGAAATTCATCCAGGCAGGGAATGCACCAGGGAGCCCAGAAATCAAGCAGCACATATTTGCCTTCAAAATCCTCCATCTCAACAAGTTCTCCATATTGATTCGGCAGGGCGAAGTCAGCGGCCGGCTGCCCTGGAGAGACACTTTTTACTGCACCATAAAATTCCCTGAGAAAGGCAGTATATTCCTGAAAATCCTCGTATTCATTCAAATAATCCCGATAACTTGCTTCGGCCACTTGGGGGGACATTTCCCCAATTCGTTCGGCTACCAGGTGCATCCGGGCATAGGCTTTGGCTTTTCGTCCCTCAATATGATCCAACACCGATGTTCGCGCAGAATCGAGCGTAGAATATCCCAGCCGTTTTATATCATACTGCATTAATTCTTGCCCGTACTGTTGTTCAATCTGCTGCTCTACTCCGAAAGTGTTGGCATAAGCATTGGTGAAATCACGAATCCCTGCCCGTTGATTAGCAAGGACTTCAAAAGTAAAAAAGTTATATTTCTTAGCCTTTTCCAGAACGAGTTGTCGCTCTTTTTCGGGATCAAATCCATCTTGTCCTCTCCGATATTTAATCGATTCAAGCCGTTTCACAAGATATTCCCCGATCGCTTTATGATAATAGATTTCAAGTGGTGTGTCTCCCAGATGTCGTTTGGCGACAGATATACGGTTTTTATACAGCTCCAACACGTCATTTGGCTCACCATTGCGGAAGGCGGGCAGTCCTCTTTCAATCGATTGAAGAATTTTATTGTCAGTGGATAAGAAACTTGTGTACATCTTATCCCACTCTTGGGTATATCCGTCGACTGATACGGATTTGGGAAATGACGCCCGCTGGATATTGAGCTCAATCTGTTCCCCCGGAGATGCAATGACCGGGTATCGTTGCTCATCAATAACAAAGTTTACAACTTCTGTTGAATCTACCGGTATGTTGACTTGAAATCGCCCATTGGATTGGGGCTGGATTCTATACTGCGTGGTTGGACTGTATTTATAGTGCAGCTGTTGTTTTTGCAGCATTATATCAGAAGAACCGACATAATCCATCTGACCTGATATAGAACATCGATCAGTTTGTGCACAGGAGGTGAATACAACGATGAATCCTGTCAATAACAAGAGTTTACAGCTTTTCATGCGACTGGGCTAATTGTTTGACTGTATGCCAAATTAAAGAAATAAAAATATTTGTTCAGTAAACAGTTGTTAACAACTGTTTACTGAACATTATGTAGATTTAAAATTATTAGAACTGTTTTTCCCGTTTTAAGTTTTCTCCACAGGCAGTAGAAAGAATCCTGTCGGGCACAAAATAATTTTTCAATATTTTTTGTAACAGTTCCAGTGTGTGGCACTCTTGTGTACAAGAATTGGGAGAAATAAGATAATCATATTCCAAGGAGATGATTTAAAAACTAATATACTCTACAAAATAAAAGTTGTTAGAAGTATATTTTTTCTTCTGATCTAATAAATATGTAAATAAACATCCCTAATAAAATAATATTTCAGCTAATTATTTGATATTTTATAGTTAGGGAATTAAAGGTAAACCTTAAGACGCAAGCAGATGATTGAGAGTCACATAAATAAGGAACTCGAAGAGAAAATTGACCTATATATCAATGGTCAGCTTTCTCGGGAAGAAGTAGATGAATTGTGGGCTGAGCTAATACAGGACGGCAATCAGCTCGATTACCTTAAAACCGTTGCCAACACGAAGGCAGTGATTGAATCTGAACGTAAAAAGAGCAAGGTCTTCAGCCTGAAACGTTCGTGGAGCTATGCAGCAGCCGCTGTAGTTATACTCCTGGTCGCAGTGTTAACGGTGGTGAATTATCCCAATACACAGTCGCAAACCGTAGAGCCAATAGCCAGTATTGAATTGGATTATTATCGATCTGAGGATGGTGTGATTGGGAATGATTCCCAGCAGGAAGTGCTGAAAAACGCTCTGGCACTTGCTAACAGGGGTAACACGAGTGAAGCTATTACCCTGCTGGAACAAGAGGTCCAAAATGCCAGCAGTCCCAATTGGACAGCTGAACTTTATCTTAATATTGGCTCCTTGTACTATAATAGCGGGGATTACCAGCTTGCTACGCAGAATTTTCAGAAGGTAGTGGAGAAGAAAGAGGTTGATATACTGACCCGTGAGAAAGGGTATTGGTATCTCGGGAATGCATATTTCCAAATGAATCAACTGGACAAGGCGCAACAGGCCATCCAAAATGCATATCAATTGGATGGAGCATATCGCCGGGTGGCCAAGCACTACTTGGACGCCTTAGCCAGTGCCTAGAACAGCTGCAATTATTGTCTAACTTTATTTATTAGGCCCGGCCGTTAAGGTCGGGCTTTTTTTATGCTGCTTCTTTGAGATCGTGGCTATCCTTCCTTAGCTGAACCGTGTATGAAAGTCCCACCATCACCACTAAATAAAGGAGGAATCCACCGGCAAACAACAAGTTAGTAGATTGCTGCGGCTGTACGATCGGCCGGCTGCTGCCAATAAGCATGTAAGGCCCCCAATAATGCGGATTTGCATTCTTCTGTTTCAGGAAATGGATTTTTGCTTTTCTAAGCGCTTCAGATTTGCTGTCCCCTTTATTTATAGCTTTATAAAATTCGACGGCAAAGTCTGAGGCCATCATATCATTTACTGACCACAAATTGAGCACCAGGCTTTCTGCACCAGCATATCGTAATGCCCGGCTAATGCCTACAATGCCAGAGCCTTGCAGATACGAACCGGACCCTGATTCACAGGAATTTAGCATGATCAGTTCATTGGATAAATTCATCTCAAACAGTTCGTAAGCAAAAATTTGTCCATTAAACTGGTCCTGGTCTTTTTTATTTTCAGGTGCGCTCATATAGATTGTTGAGAAAAGGGGATCTTGTTCAGAAACTCTACTGTGAGTAGCCAGGTGGAGCACACGTGCCTTGGGAGCGTTTTGTCTAAAGGCATCTTCAGTCGAATTTTGTTCCAGCATAGTGCGGTGGGCTTCAAGATTTGTCAGCTCTCTGGATATCTGGGTAACCTCTTTTCCAGCATGCGGGAGTGGCATTAAGTTTGATCTGTCATCACTAAAGTCGGTAATACCGAATCCCACATAATCCCAATTGAATGATTTTTCGGTTTCGGTTCCATACACCAGTTCATTGAGTGAAGTCAGGTATTCCGTTCTGAACTGTTCAATTTGGTAGGTCGTCCCTCCGTAACTGTAGTTATGGGATGGAGCCTCTGCTGGCAAGATATCAATCGGCAACTGAAACAGGTAGCTGTCAGGAATCATAATTACATTTTCGGTAACATTTGGTATGTTAGAAAGCTCAAGTATTTCGCTGATTTGATACAATTTGTTAAGGTCAGTTTCGCCCTGTGAGAGCTCCTGGATCGCCTGTTCAAAAAGAGAGCGGGTGGATTTGTCTAATTCCACTTTCTGGAACTTTACATTGCGCCGCGAAATTTGGGCAAAATAGTACGTGTTCTTGAGTTCAGTAATGTGAATAATCAGATCTTTGGAGGTCAGCCGCTGCTGAATTTGATCAATGTTGACAGTTGGTCGATCGGCATACTGGGTGATTTTGCGGTCCAATGCCCGCTTTTGGGCATTCAGTCGATCAATTCTGCTCTGAAGGTCAAGTTGTTGATTATTGTCAGAGCTTAGTTGTTGTTTACGCAAACGGTCTAATTCCTGAGTCAAGTTACGGTATTGGGTGAGTTCCGACTCATTCAGTTGGCTGGACTTCACCATGGGATCCTGGTAAAAGCCAGCATCATTAATAGTTTTAAGCTGGTCCAGAGCCAGTACAGCTTCCCCCGGCCGATTGGTATCAATAAGTAGTTCTACCCAGAGCTTAAACGCATTAATGTACTCTTGTTCAACATTCCAGAAGCCAGATTGTAGATCGGTACTATTCTTTGCCCATTCAACTATTTGTTCAATAGCAGGCTTCATAATTTCATAGGCTTGTCGTTTTTGCTCCGTTTCTATTAGATAACCGGCCCGCAGTGCTTTTGCTTTAATAATTTCAGAAAAGTCGAGAAGGGACAAGTCAGAATTTTCAATTTCAACTAGAATATCTTCTACTTGTACAAGTTTCCCCAGTTTTAGTAGAATCCGAGCTTCATCAATCAGGGCATCTAAATAAGTAGGGGATTGTGTTTGTGTTTTGACAAAATCCTTAATATCCCTGTATATACCTATGGCTTTCATATACTCATTATTGTTTTCATATAACCTGGCATTTTCTCGAAGTAGAATTACATAGTGGTTGAAGTTTTGATTTTGGTTAAGTACTGATTTTGCTTTGTCAAAATAGTAAGAGGCGGAATCAGGATTAGAATTAAGGTCTCGATAAAAAACACCTAATGAGGTATAAATAGACCCAAGATCTCGAGTATTACCGTATTTTTTAGATAAGTTTAAAGCTTTATTGATATATCTGAGGGAGGAATTAATGTCTCCATTTCTTCGATAAAAGACATGCAAATTGCGTAATATTTCAAGTTGGTTATCATATCTTTCTTTCTTTTCAGCTATGTCTAATGATCTAAACTGAAATTGAAGATATCTATCAAAATCTCCACTTTTAAGGTGAGTAATACTTAAATTATTATAGAGACTTGACTTACTGACACGTAAATTTTGATTTTGTGCCCTACTGAGCACTTCCTGATAAATTTGCTTTGCACTTTGAATTTTACCTATCTGGTATAGATAAATTCCTGTTGTCTGGAGTAGATTTAGCTCTTCTTCTTTATCTTTTAAAAATTTTGAAAGAGGAATTGAGTAATTTCTTAAAATGTTAAGGCCTTTATCGTACAAGCCAAGGAGATACATAGTGTAGTCCCAATAGCGGTAAACTTTTGTTTTTATATTGGACAAAGGGACAAGTTTTTCATTCGCTATAATGGAATGTAAATTATGTATTTTGGTATAGTCGTCTGTCAAAAACAACACTCTTATCAGTGAGACCAAAAATAGTGATTTTTCGAGTGAATCAGTTTTGAGATTTGTAGAGCCTTCGTGCCAGGTATCAGCAATCTTTGTAAGGAAAGATTTTCTCAGTAATTTGCTTTTGAAGAGAAGTTGAAAATGTGCAAAGCTAAAGTCAGTTGAAAGAAGATCGGTACCTATTGAATCTTCAGCTATGACATTTTTAATGATTGAAACATAGTCAACATTTAAATTATTGAACTGTCCCGTGTTACTCTCAAATTTTTTGTATATAGCAGCTTGTATCTCGTGATTACTTTCTTCGAGCACAGCGGATAGAATCAAACGTGGAGAGCTGGTAATGTACCCTAGCTTTTCTAGATGTTTTGACTTAGAGTTATAGTTACAAAATGGGTACTTTAACTCTTTTAAAACTTCATGCTTAGGAGTCTGGGAGTGAATAAAATTCAACAACTCTTCGTGTTGCTTATTTTCACATAGCGCAGTAAGGGCCCAAAGATTAATGTCTACATTTTTCTCCTTTTCTATTTGATTCAGATAATGCGTTGTCTGGTTTCTTGCCTGATTTTTCAATTGATCCGTAGAAGTATTTTGAGGCAATAATCCCACCACAAAAAGAAGTAAGATTTGTAGGACCATAGAGACTATTAATTAGTTTAGCCTGACAAGCTACCAAGATCGATTCCATAAAACAACTGTAAAGCCAGCGAATTGTTTTTAATACATTTGATGTTAAGCCGCCTGTTGAAAAAAAGGTAATGACTGTTCAGATACTGAACGGGGATTCAAAATATTTATTCGGGTTTTTCGTAAATCGGCTGGACGTCATCGTCATTGCCGCCGAAGGTTTCCGGTGTGGGCTGGGCCGGCTGGTCGATGGTGGTCGGCTGGTCGGGGGCCTCGAAGGTGGCGTCGGTGACGGAGGCGCAACCGGCAGCCAGGGCGATGATCATGGAGAAAGCGAGTGTTTTGACAGAGAAAGTTTTGAGTGCGTTCATGGTCGAATAGATTTTAGTGTTTAAAAATAGTTGGGTTTCTGCTGGTTGAAGTTGAATTATTCGGGTTTTTCGTAAATCGGCTGGACGTCATCGTCATTGCCGCCGAAGGTTTCCGGTGTGGGCTGGGCCGGCTGGTCGATGGTGGTCGGCTGGTCGGGGGCCTCGAAGGTGGCGTCGGTGACGGAGGCGCAACCGGCAGCCAGGGCGATGATCATGGAGAAAGCGAGTGTTTTGACAGAGAAAGTTTTGAGTGCGTTCATGGTCGAATAGATTTTAGTGTTTAAAAATAGTTGGGTTTCTGCTGGTTGAAGTTGAATTATTCGGGTTTTTCGTAAATCGGCTGGACGTCATCGTCATTGCCGCCGAAGGTTTCCGGTGTGGGCTGGGCCGGCTGGTCGATGGTGGTCGGCTGCTCGGGGGCCTCGAAGGTGGCGTCGGTGACCGAGGCACAGCCGGCGGCCAGGGCGATGATCATGGAGAAAGCGAGTGTTTTGACAGAGAAAGTTTTGAGTGCGTTCATGGTAATTGTCCTTATTAGTTGTGATTGAATTTTTATTTTTTGGTGCCTTTTGTAAGACAAAACTCAAATTGCACCTGGTCAAATGTATATTATCCCATGAGAACAAGAGTGACTTATTGGGTTTTTGTTACAAAAAAAATCCCGTTGAGACATTTTTATCTGGGAAAAATAATCTGTGACGATTTTGTAGCCTAATCTAAATTATAAGTTTGATATAAAACTATTTGTAAATATAATATATAATCATATTTATTTGTTACAGTTAATATTATAAATTAAATTTTAGTTGGAATCTAGTGTTGGTCTAATATTTAATATTTTAAAAACATCTAGGTATAATAGCTTAGGTATTGCGTAAAGAGTAGTTTAATTATAATTGTTGGATTAAATTCAGTTACGAATGCTGGTAGGTAAATTCCCTATGTTAGATTTACTCCGGGGTTTTTAAATAGATAAAATAATAACAGTACAGATCCATCCCATTGAGTTCTTCCAGAGTTGATTATTCAGAACTAGTTGTCGCTTTACAGGAAAATAGAAAGGGTAAGGCAAACGACTTACTTGAAGAATTGCTTCCCCGGTTAATCGATTACCTCAAGGTAACCATGGGAGCAGATGAGCAGGATGCAGAAGAGTGTGTCCAGCAGGCCGTCTTGAATGTGCTTGAACAGATCAATAAGGATAATATCCGTAAAGAAAAGTACATTTTTATGTATATGATTCGGGCCTGCCGACACGAGTATTATCGATATGCCAAGGATAAGAATAAGTTTAACCATCCCATTGAAGACCATGAACAGCATATGATAGATCCTGCTGAACAGTATGAAAACCTATTGGAAGAAGAGCGCCAGGAGATTCTTAAAGAATGCTTAAAAGAGTTGCGTGCCAAATCGCGCCGTTTTATTGAGTACTTTATAGATAAACCACAGGCGACGACCAAGCAGGCCAGCGATCATTTCAATATTTCCGGTGCAAATGTGAGAACAAAGAAGTCCCGGATCTTAAGTCGTCTGCACCATTGTGTAAAACGAAAGTCCAATCAATAGCAGACTTCCAGTTTAATAAAAAGCTATTCTATTACGTCAGTTCCTGAATCGGTATGAGATGCCCATCTACAACGGCAAAGACCTTATCTTCCGGTTTAGGTTTAATTACATGGGTGCCGGTAAATTCTCCAAATGCTGGTAAAATTCCCTGATTGTTTCCAAAATAGAAGCAGGGAAGTTTCATTGACTGCCGTCCTTTTCCTCTTAGTTGTATTGCGGGATGAACATGTCCACTCAACAGGTAGCCGGGTTTTTGGGGATCGAATTGTACTTTTGAAAGATCATGAACCAGCAGAAATGGACCAATACGTAACTTGTGGAAAAGGTTAATACGGGAGGAATGGTAGGTGTCGCGCTCCAGAATATCATGATTACCGATAACAAGCGTTACTTCCAGTGCACGGTGCTTTGCTCGCCATTCAAAAAAATGATCCCATTCCCGGTTATGCCTGCTGTGGAAAAGATCACCCAGCGTTATGAGATGTTCGACTTCAACAGCTTTCAGTAGCCTATCGAGCAGTTCAAGATTTGTTGTATTTACACTTCCCGGAACGGGGATCCCATTCCGACGAAAATGCTCTGCCTTCCCAAGGTGTGGATCGGCAATCATCAGTATCTTTTTCTTTTCCCAAAAAAGCGCTTTTTGAGGGAGCAGCCAAAGCCGTTGTTTCTTCAGGTGCAGTCGTTTTGCATTTGGTATGCTTCTCATATTGCCACTTGTTTCTCCAGTTCAACCTGCATCTTCTTCACTTGGTCAATCAGCTTTTCGGAAGTTAGCCGCTCGCGCAGCCGATCAACCATAATCGGGAAGGCAAAAGGAGTAAATTTTTTCGTGTTCTTCAAGGTTATTTTTTGGGATTGAATACGTTTGAGGGCTTTGCGAAGCCTCACTTCATCGAGCTGATACGAGAGCACTTCATCATAGGCTTGCTGCAAGAGGAGGTTATCAGGTTCATACTCGGAGAATACATCGAAAAAGAGTCCGGATGACATCTGGAGATGGCGCCCGGTTTTCTTTTGGCCGGGATATCCCGGAAAGATAAGGCCTGAAATCTGGCAGATACCCCTGAAGCGGTGCCTGGCCATCTCTGTGTCATTAAGGCTGGAAAAGATATCTTCGACAAGATTCTCATCCGAAAAAAGATCCTGTTCCAGGGCCTGTTCAATGGGGATTTCTTTGTCAGAAAGCAGCTCAAATCCATAATCATTCATTGCAATGGAAAAGGTGATCGGCATTATTTGTGAGATGCGATAGGCTACCAGGGCGGACATCCCTTCATGCACATAACGGCCCTCAAAAGGGAAGAAAAAGAGATGGCAGCCCTCTTTTGAGAACGTTTTCTCTATCACCAGTTCATTCTCATCGGGCAGTATCGACCAGTTGTTCTGTACATCAAGAATCGGTTGGATGGTTTGAAGCTCAATATCATCCGTATCCCCCTCGATAGCCTCGTGCATTTTATGGCGCAGTATTTTCGACATATCGGAGGAAAGTGACATCCGCCCGCCCATCCAGCTTGGTACAATCGCTTTGGATGCGTTCGATCGGCGTACATAGGCCGTCATGTCTTTGGTACGGATTAGCTCTAGCGCGCGGCCTGCAAACCAGAACGTATCACCCGGTTTTAATTTCGTGATAAACCACTCCTCGATATTTCCCAGCGTTGCACCCTTCATATATTTTACCTTCATCATTGTATCGCTGGCGATGGTGCCGATCGACATCCGGTGGCGGCGTGCAATCTTTCGGTCAGTTACCCTGTAAACACCATCTTCGGCCACCAGCTTCGAATATTTGTCATACCGGGTCAGTGATTTCCCACCCGTGGTGAGGAAGTTCAGCAGCCAGTTCCATTCTTTCTCCGTCAGCGCCTGGTAGGCAAAGGTCGTCCTGAGCTCATTAAAAAGCAGGTCAGGCTGAAATCCATCTGATACCCCTAATGTCACCAAATATTGCACGAGTACGTCATAAGGCTTGAGGATGGGATCCCGGCTTTCCAGGGCATTCTTCGTTTCTGCCGCTGTTTTTAGTGCGGCAGCTTCAATCAGCTCGAGAGCATTGGTAGGCACAAAGTAAATTCGGCTGGTAGCCCCGGGTTGGTGACCGCTGCGACCGGCGCGTTGCAGGAACCGAGCCACACCCTTGGGGCTTCCCACCTGGATCACAGTTTCAACGGGTGTGAAGTCGACACCGAGATCAAGACTAGAAGTGCATACCACTGCCTTGAGAGACCCTTCGTGCAGCGATACTTCCACCCAGGACCGTATTTTGGGATCGAGTGAGCCGTGGTGCAGGGCAATTGAGCCCGCCAATTCGGGTTGGGCGTCCAGCAGTTGTTGAAACCAGACCTCCGATTGTGATCGCGTATTGCAAAAGATGAGGGTTGACTGGCTTTCATTGATAATCGGCAGTACTTTGGGCAAGAGCCGGGTACCCAGGTGCCCGGACCATGGAAACTTTTCGACATCGTCAGGTAGAACCGATTGGACTTCCATTTTTTTCTCAATATCAGCTTTGATAATTACTGGGCTATTAGATTGGCGATCGGTCCCCAACAGCACATCCAGAGCTTCCTCGAGGTTGCCGATAGTGGCTGAAATTCCCCAGATCTGTAATTCTTCCCGCAAGTGTTTTAGTCGCGAAAGCCCAAGTTCGGCCTGCGTGCCCCGTTTGGAACCCAACAATTCGTGCCACTCGTCCATGACTACCATCTGAAGATTTTCGAAGTAGTCGGGATAACCCTTTTGGGCCAGCAAAATGTGGAGACTTTCCGGTGTGGTGATAAGCACTTCCGGCATTTGCTCCTGCATCTTTTTTTTCTGATATGCCGAGACATCCCCGGTTCGCCGAGCTACCTCCCAGGGAATTTCTAGGTCATCAACCACGGTTTGCAGGGCTTGCTCCAGGTCCTTTGCCAGTGCGCGCAGTGGTGTGATCCATAGAAGTTGTAGTCCGTTATCGGCCAGTTCTTTGTACGTTTTGGGATGCTCATTCATCCAGTTAATCAGCAGTGGAATCCATAAAGCATAGGTTTTTCCACTTCCTGTAGGTGCATTCAGCAGGCCATTTTTGCCGGATAAAACGGCTTCCCACACTTCACGCTGGTAGTCAAACGGCTGCCAACCACGGTTTTTAAACCACTTTTCAACTTCTGCTAATCCAGGGGTATGATTCATGCTTGAGAAAGCTCAATTTTTTCCATACAAGAAATGTTTAACGCAGTCCGCAGTAATATAATTTATCGATTGCAGATTTAGTAGAGCGTCGGATCCAAATCTGATTTTGAGCCAAATTTTGTATTTGACTTAATCCTCCAACACAATTATTTAAGTGTTTGTGTAAATACGGACACACAGTTAGTTCACTTGAAGAAACTTCAAGGTTTACGGGATGGAAAAGAAAGAACATTTGGAAGGGTATTGGCGTGAAAATCTAAAATATGTTGGTATCCTGCTGACGATCTGGTTTATCGTATCTTTTGGGTTCGGAATAATACTCGTGGAACCGCTAAATACGATCCAGTTTGGGGGATTCAAATTGGGATTTTGGTTCGCACAGCAGGGTTCAATCTATGTTTTTGTGATTCTCATTTTCGTCTATGTCTGGCTGATGAACCGCCTCGACAAAAAGTTTGATCTGCATGAAGATTAGAAGAGTCACCAATTCTTAATTACCTCAGTGATTTATTAAAGTAACAGGATTAGATATTTATGGGCATACAGGGATGGACATATTTATTAGTAGGATTGACCTTTGCGATCTATATCGGCATCGCCATATGGGCGCGTGCTGCTTCTACAAGTGATTTTTATATAGCTGGTACAGGGGTTTCCCCGCTGGCCAATGGAATGGCAACTGCTGCAGACTGGATGTCGGCCGCTTCTTTTATCTCCATGGCGGGTCTTATTTCGTTTATGGGCTATGACGGGGCCGTCTACCTGATGGGGTGGACTGGCGGTTATGTGCTTTTGGCTCTATTGCTGGCACCTTATCTACGCAAGTTTGGAAAGTTTACAGTGCCCGACTTCATTGGTGATCGCTACTATTCAAACGTTGCCCGGACCGTTGCGGTGATCTGTGCGGTCATCGTTTCTTTTACTTACGTCGCTGGACAGATGCGTGGAGTAGGAGTGGTGTTTGCCCGCTTTTTGGAAGTACCTGTTAACATCGGGGTCTATATTGGCATGTTGATTGTCTTTTCCTATGCAGTGTTGGGCGGGATGAAGGGCATTACCTACACGCAGGTAGCCCAGTACTGCATCCTTATTTTTGCCTTTATGGTTCCGGCGTTTTTCATCTCTTTTCAACTGACCGGCGTCTTTATTCCCCAGATCGGCTTCGGAAGCACCCTGGCCGACAGTTCAACCTATCTGCTGGAAAAACTCAACCAGTTGAATACCGACCTGGGTTTTGCTGAATATACATCGGGTAGTCGCCCAACGATTGACGTTCTTGCGATTACCCTTGCTCTTATGGTGGGGACCGCGGGACTCCCACATGTCATCGTCCGCTTTTTCACCGTACCCAAAGTACGTGATGCCCGCAAATCCGTGGGATATGCACTGCTTTTCATTGCAATTCTATACACGACAGCCCCGGCCATTGCCGCTTTTGCCCGCGTAAATATGATCCAGACCGTATCCAACACAGAGTATTCTGAAGTGCCGACATGGTTCAGCAAGTGGGAGCAAACGGGGCTTATCTCTTTCGATGATAAAAACGAGGATGGCAGAATACAGTATGTAGCTGATGAAAGTGCAAATGAGTTGACGGTTGACCGTGATATTATGGTGCTGGCAAATCCCGAGATTGCAAATCTTCCCAGCTGGGTGGTGGGCTTGGTGGCTGCAGGCGGTTTGGCCGCTGCGTTGTCCACAGCTGCGGGATTGCTGTTGGTGATTTCAACCAGTATTTCTCATGATTTAATTAAGAAACAGATTTATCCATCGATCTCCGAAAAAATGGAATTGGTATGGGCCAGAATTGCGGCCGGATTTGCAGTTATGGTAGCTGGATATTTTGGTATTAATCCGCCGGGGTTTGTGGCAGCGACCGTGGCACTGGCATTTGGCCTGGCTGCGGCCTCTTTCTTCCCAGCCATTCTGCTGGGTATCTTTGATAAACGAATGAACCGACAGGGCGCCATTACAGGTATGATTGTGGGCATCGTATTGATGCTGTTTTACATGATTAAATACAAGCTCGGTGGCTTCGGCGGTGGAACGGAAGCCGACTGGTGGTTTGGCATATCGCCGGAAGGGTTTGGTACAATTGCGGGTTTGGTGAATCTCGTCGTGGCTTTTACCATCTCCCGGTACACCCAGGAGCCACCGGAAGATGTACAGGAGATGGTGGAAGAGATCCGGTATCCTGCCCAAGTGGTAAAAGGTTTCGATGAGAAGAAAGTATCAGAGTAGCTTGTCAGGCGTCTAGAGAATCTTTGCAATAGGTGTGAGAAAAATTGTGTGAACCGCCAAAGCAAAAACTTATTTATAACCGGTTATTAGTAGAACGAAATCAATAGTGAATTAAATTTTACTTGATCAGAAACTGTTATTAAATACTTGATTCTGATCTCAAATTATTTAACATACCTGAACCGAATAAAGTAATTTCAATTTTGTAAGAAGGGATGAACCTATGTGGTTAAACATCAAGTCATTTGAAGAATACAAGAAGGTATATGATGAAAGCGTGAAAGATCCAGAGGCGTTTTGGGAGCACGAAGCGGGGACCTTTTACTGGCGCAAGCGATGGGATAAAACACACAGCGGTAGTTTTGAAGAAGGTAACGTAAAGTGGTTCGAAGGTGGTAAAATGAATATTACTGAGAACTGCCTCGATCGCCACCTGAATACCATCGGGAATAAACCC
Source organism: Aliifodinibius sp. S!AR15-10 (assembly GCF_031569985.1). Taxonomy (NCBI): domain Bacteria; kingdom Pseudomonadati; phylum Balneolota; class Balneolia; order Balneolales; family Balneolaceae; genus Fodinibius; species Aliifodinibius sp. S!AR15-10. The sequence continues at coordinate 67,434 of NZ_JAMQKA010000018.1, forward strand.
GCCTTTATTTTTGAACCCAACCATCCCGACTCCTTCCGCAGGACAATCACCTATCGTCAGCTTCACGAGGATGTCTGTCGGTTCGCGAATGTGCTGGAGGAACAAGGGATTAAAAAAGGAGACCGGGTAGCCATCTATATGGCTATGACTCCTGAGCTGGCAATTGCTGCATTGGCCTGTGCTCGTATTGGTGCCGTTCACTCGATCGTTTTTGCCGGCTTTTCCGCACAATCGCTGGCCGAGCGTATCCAGGACTGCGATGCCAAAATGCTGATCACCAACGATGGTCTGCGCCGCGGCGACAAGCACGTGCCGTTGAAGGATATTTCCGACGAGGCACTCGAAGATTGCCCCTCCGTTGAAAACGTCATCGTCTGCCAGCGCACCAACCGTGATATCGACTGGAAAGAAGGACGCGACCAGTGGTGGCATATGCTGATTCGCAACGCATCCAAAGAGCATGAAGCCGTAGAGATGGATGCCGAGGATCCGCTGTTTATTCTCTACACCTCCGGCTCAACCGGCAAGCCCAAAGGCCAGGTGCATACCTGTGGCGGCTATATGGTGTATGTAAGTTACACAATGCGGAATGTGTTCCAGGTGGAAGAAAATGATGTCTACTGGTGTACGGCCGATGCGGGCTGGATTACCGGTCACTCTTACGTGACATACGGGCCGTTGCTTAATGGCAATACCAGCATCATTTTTGAAGGTACGCCTACGTATCCCGATCCCGGTCGCTTATGGGAGGTTGTCGAAAAGTATAAAGTTACGCACTTCTACACGGCACCGACCGCCATCCGGGCCCTAATGAAAGAAGACATTGAATATGTAAACAAATATGATCTTAGCTCGCTGAAAGTGCTCGGTACGGTCGGAGAGCCGATTAACGAAGAAGCCTGGCACTGGTATCACGATAAAATTGGAAACGGAGAATGTCCCATTGTCGACACCTGGTGGCAGACCGAGACCGGGGGCATCATGATTTCACCACTTGCGGGCATTACACCCACAAAACCGGGTTACGCAACGCTGCCACTGCCGGGAATTCAGCCTGCGCTGGTCGATGAAAATGGAGAGGAGATCAGAGGCAACGGCGTGCAGGGCAATCTTGTGATTAAAAAACCGTGGCCTGGCATGACGCGTGGCATCTGGGGTGAGCACGAGCGGTACATGGATACCTACTTTAATCCCTATAAAGGATATTACTTTACCGGGGATGGTTGTAAACGCGACGAGGATGGCTACTATCGTATTACCGGTCGCGTGGATGACGTGCTCAATGTGAGCGGTCACCGCTTGGGTACAGCCGAGATCGAGAATGCCATTGACGAGCATCCCAAAGTGGTAGAGTCGGCCGTGGTAGGATATCCACACGACATCAAAGGTGAGGGTGTTTTTGCCTTTATGATTACCGAAAATGGCGTCTCCAGTCCCGAGGATTTCAAGAAGGAGATTCACGATCTTGTGAGTAAGATCATTAGTCCCATTGCCAAGCCGGATAAAATCCAGATCGTGAGTGGATTACCGAAGACCCGCTCCGGTAAAATTATGCGGCGTATTCTCCGAAAGGTTGCCGCGGGTGAAGCCGACGACCTGGGCGATACGTCAACACTGCTCGACCCAAGCGTCGTTGAAGATATCAAAGGCGGAAAGTCGTACTAGACAAGTAAATAGCAAGTCTTAAGAAATCATAAACCTCCAGGGTTTCTCAACCTTGGAGGTTTTTTATTGGGAAGTGATTCACTTAAGAGTTTGGCTGATCTTTTAGCCAGTGGATTTTATAGAAACGAGCATCTCCAATTCCACCTCAACGGTGGGATGTATTTTTAAAAAGAGTTTTAGCAAAAAAGGTGTAGCCCACTTGGGAAGTGGAGCATTCCGCTTGTTCTAAACAGAGAAATATCCCCAGGCAAACAAAATGACACTGGCCGCCAGCAATGCCAACCGAAACCGGGTTTTAGTAAACAGGTTGTGAAAAAGAATGCCGTAGGAGTAAGGATTTTCCGTCAGCCACTCGTAGTAGTGATGGCGGTGGGAAGCCCCAAGCGCCATAGTGACATGACCGTGAAGAATGGTGAAAAGGAAGGGTAAAGAAAAGAGGAAGGCTCCTGGAAAAGCAAAGACCTGTTCAATCTTGAAATAGCTGCAGAGAAAAAGAAATGGCCACCCAAACAGCAGGATCAATGGGAAGCACAGCCCCCAGTTGATCAGGCTGATTCGTTTAAAGTTGTATTCACTTAACTCGGAATGAGGCATAAGGGCAATTGTGAATTTTGAGTTATGGATGTTGAATTTCAAATAATCCAAGATTTAACATTCAACACTCAAAATTAAATTTGGCTGGCAATCAGCATCTCAATTTCACGGTACGGCATATCAAAAATTTCAGCCAGTGATTTTTTTGTGAGATGCTTTTTGTAGACATATGTACCGTTGCGCAGGGCTGTATTCGACCACAGGCACTGCTTGATTCCGCCGGCATCACCTATGGACAACAGGTAGGGAGCAATAACATTGTTCAACGCATAGGTCGCCGTGCGAGCTACATTTGATGGAATATTGGGCACGCAGTAGTGAATTACATCATGCTTTTTGTAAATAGGATCGGAGTGCACAGTGGCCCTGCTGGTGGCGATGCAGCCGCCCTGGTCTATGACGGTATCCACGATGACGCTGCCGGGCTTCATATTGGCCACCATCGTTTCTGTGACCAGCACTGGTGCGCGTTCTCCTTCCGACATAGCCGCCCCGATTACAACATCAGCATACTGGAGGGCAGAAGAGAGATACTGGTAGTTGGCTGTAGCAGTAATAATCCGCCGGTCCAAGGCATTTTCGAGGTGTCGGAGACGGGTCAGGTCGTTATCCATGACAAAAACCTGGGAGCCATATCCCAGGGCCGTCCGTGCAGCATACTCGGCTGTGATTCCTGCCCCCAAAATTACCACCGTGGCAGGAGGGATACCGGAGATACCACCCAGCATAATGCCCTGCCCGCCGTCGTTTTTTTCAAGGTAATGTGCGGCGATCTGCACGGCCATTGAACCGGTAATTTCGTGCATCATCCGCACAATGGGGAACTCCTTGTCCTCGCCCTGGATAAACTCGTAACCAATGGCAGTAATATTTTTTTTGATGAGGATATCCATAAATTCTTCGGTGGCATTGCCCAGGTGGAGGGCCGAAATCAGAGTCTGGTCCGGCTCCAAAAGTTCATATTCCTCTTCGCTGGGAGGCGCCACCTTTACGATCATCTCCGATTTTTTATAAAGTTCATCGACGCTGAATGTAATCTCGGCACCCGCGTCGGCAAATTCAGAATCCTCAAAGTTGGCTTCTTCCCCGGCTCCCTTTTCAATAAATACTTCGTGACCGTTGGCCGTCAAAACGGAGACACCACCGGGCGTTAAAGACAGGCGACGTTCGTCATTGTTCACCTCTTTGGGCAGCCCAATTTTAAGGGAGATTTCAGAGTTGGATTTCATTAACCGCTTTTCAAGCGTTTTAATACCAATCTGTTCTGTTTCAAGAGGGTTTATGTCCATAAATAAGGATTTGTTTGCCCAGCGTTGAGTGAATATTTTGAACAAATTAATTTAAACTTACTCTTGAAGCAAAAAGGGTTTTTGTGAGAGTGAGACAGCAGAGATTGGATGAGGATTCTTGCTTTCAATGTGATAAATGGTATTTCACTCACGAAGAGTAGGTGAGCTCGCTACCAGCAACTCAAATAACCAATAACTAATAACGAATAACCAAGAATGAGCATCCGTCCCAAAAAGAGTCTAGGACAGCATTTTTTAAAAGACAAAAATATGATTGAAAAGATCGCCGGTGCGATTACAGCTGCACCTGGAGATCGGGTTATTGAGATCGGTCCGGGCACGGGCACATTGACTGAGGCACTACTCGAACGATTTGAGGATCTGATTGCGGTAGAGCTTGACCAGCGGGCCGTGGAGATGTTGGAGGATAAATTTCCAGGGCTCAAGGTAATCCACAAGGATATACTGGAGGCCGATTTTAATGAACTGGTAGCAGAAAAGGAACAAACGCACATAATCGGGAATCTTCCGTATTACATCACCAGCCAAATATTGTTTTTACTTCTTGAAAACAGAGCGCTGCTGGGGGATGCCTTACTGATGATGCAAAAAGAGGTGGCGGAACGCATTGTTGCAGATATCCGGACCAAAGACTATGGGATTCTCAGCGTACAAACCCAGCTGATGAGCAGCCCGGAGATATTGTTCGATGTTCCACGGCAGGTTTTTAGTCCTCAGCCCAATGTTGACAGCGCCATCATCCGCCTTACCTTTGATAAAGGTCCGCTGGAGTGTAGTGACGAGCATCTGAAAACGGTCGTCCGAACAGCATTTAACCAGCGCCGAAAAAAATTAAGTAATGCGCTTAAGCCCATCATCGATAAAAAGAATCTTCCAGAGGGATTTAATTTTGACAAGAGGGCAGAAGCCTGGGAGCCATCTATTTATGAAAAGTTGACAGCACGTCTTGAAGAAGATGGCATTTTGACCTGAAATTTCGGCTACTAAAATTAGTTGACATTCATCAATACGCTATAGGAGGGGTATATTGAGCAGTTATCTTCCTTTTTTAGGTTTTTTGAGGTTCATTTTAGCATTTCAGTGCTGTTTGGTACGGTACTTGCTCATATATCTACCTGAAATACTTTGAAGTGTTCTTACAGTTCAAGTTTGAAAAGATTTTTGAGTAAACAGAATTTCAACTTCAACTATTAACCTAAATTAGGGAGTCATACATATGGCTAAAACAAAAATTAAACCCTTAAGTGATCGTGTTTTGGTTCAGCCTGAACCTGCCGAAGAAAAAACAAGTTCGGGTATCATTATCCCGGATACAGCTAAAGAAAAACCCCAAAAGGGAACTGTGGTAGCTGCCGGTCCGGGCAAAGTGGAAAACGGAACCAAAATTGATATGTCGGTTGCTGAAGGCGACAAGGTTCTGTATGGAAAATATTCAGGTACCGAAATTACATTGGATGGTGAAGAGTACCTGATTATGCGAGAAGCTGACATCTTAGGAATTGTTTCCTAATTCTTTTCATGGATTTTATCCCCAAAAAATTAAATCAAAAGTTAATAAACTAATAGGAGAACTATGTCTGCAAAATTAGTTCACTACGATATGGAAGCCCGCGATGCGCTAAAGCGCGGCGTTGACAAGCTGGCGAACGCTGTCAAGGTTACGTTGGGCCCACGTGGACGCAACGTTGTAATTGAAAAATCATTTGGTGCACCTACCGTAACCAAAGACGGTGTGACGGTTGCAAAAGAGATCGAGCTTTCCAACAAGCGAGAGAATATGGGAGCTCAGATGGTGAAGGAAGTTGCTTCCAAAACCAGTGACAATGCCGGTGACGGTACGACAACCGCTACTGTGCTTGCACAATCCATTATTCAAACCGGTCTGAAAAACGTTACTGCCGGTGCGAATCCGATGGAACTGAAACGGGGCATTGAACAGGCCGTTAACGCTGTCATTGCTAATCTGCGAGAGCAAAGCAAAGAGATCAGCGACCGCAGCGAGATTGCCCAGGTTGGAACCATTTCTGCCAACAACGACGAAGCGATCGGCAACCTGATTGCTGACGCGATGGAAAAAGTGGGCAAAGATGGCGTGATCACCGTTGAAGAAGCCAAAGGTACCGAAACCTATCTCGAGACGGTCGAAGGTATGCAGTTCGACCGCGGTTACCTGTCACCATACTTTGTGACAAATTCTGAAACGATGACCGCCGAGATGGAAGAGCCTCATATCCTGATCTTCGACAGTAAGATCTCAAACATGAAGGATCTGCTTCCTATCTTGGAAAAGGTAATTCAAACCAGCAAGCCCCTGCTGATTATCGCTGAAGATATCGAAGGCGAAGCGCTGGCTACACTGGTTGTTAACAAGCTGCGTGGTTCCCTGAAGATTGCCGCTGTTAAAGCACCAGGCTTTGGTGACCGACGCAAGCAGATGCTGGAAGATATCGCTATCCTTACCGGTGGTACCGTGATTTCTGAAGAGCGCGGCTACAAACTCGAAAATGCTACGCTCGATTATCTCGGTACTGCTGACCGCATCAACGTAGACAAGGATAATACCACTATCGTTGGTGGCCAGGGTAACGACAAAGATATCAAGGCCCGCATCAACCAGATCAAAGGCCAGATCGAAACCACGTCTTCTGACTACGACCGTGAGAAGCTGCAAGAGCGTCTTGCCAAGCTGAGCGGTGGTGTTGCAGTGCTGAACATTGGTGCTGCTTCCGAAGTAGAGATGAAAGAGAAAAAAGCCCGCGTTGAAGATGCCCTGCACGCAACCCGTGCTGCTGTTGAAGAAGGCATCGTGCCCGGTGGAGGCGTCGCTTTCATCCGTGCTCAGAAAGCACTTGAAGGTCTGGAAGGTGAAAACCCGGATCAGGAAGTTGGTTTCGATATCATCCGACGAGCTCTTGAAGCTCCGCTCCGAACTATCGCCAACAACGCTGGTGCCGAAGGCTCTATCGTTGTACAAAAAGTGCGTGAAGGTAAGGATGCATTCGGTTACAACGCACGTACCGAAGTGTATGAAGACCTGATCAAAGCTGGCGTTATCGATCCTACGAAAGTAGCTCGAACTGCTCTCGAAAACTCTGCTTCTGTTGCCGGCCTCATGCTGACGACCGAAGCCATTGTGTCTGACAAGCCTGGCAAAGGCGACGATGACGATGACGACGGACCTGCCGGCGGCGGTATGCCTGGCGGAATGGGCGGCATGGGAGGAATGGGTGGCATGGGCGGCATGATGTAAGATCGCCTTTCCATTGACCACTCAGACCAACTAGCGTCTGAATAAATTAAAGCCTCACTTCCTTTTCGGGAGTGGGGCTTTTTTTATTACCGTTCCGAACAGTTTTATAGAGCTTATATCGTTGGGGCACGTTGCACCGTGCCCGTACATTCAACCTGGCAATCCAGGGATTTACTCTGTTTCGATCTTTATCCAACAAAAAGTTAGGGCAGTATGGTTTTGAGAAGGGGTATCTATTTTATTAAAAAGGCCTGCCGGGCTTATAAAATTAGTCAGGCTTGTGGATTGGAAAACGCTGCGCACCGTTTTAAAAATGTTGCGCAGCGTCGAGGTAAGAGTTGCGCAACTTTTGATTAAATCCTGTGCAACGTTTCGATTAATGTTGGGTATGTTTTCTCTAACTGATGCGCAGCATTTGGAAAACTATTGCCTTTTTTCGGATTCGAGGTTATCCAGCATTGTACTGAGAGGAGGGAGATATTCCTTAAAAAAACCTGCCAGGATTTGGAAACCTGACAGGTCTGAAAATAAAGAAAAAACGACTGTTATCTTCCGGTAGAACCAGCGTGCATGTTTTTAGCTTCATCGGCCAGGCTTAGCACGGCATCCCGATAAAGGCTGCTGGGATTGTACCGAAGAACTGCCGTCTCGATGTTTCCGGTGCGCTCCTTGAAGTAAGAGAGGTAGTTGGCAATGGACAAAATATTGTTATCCACATCAAAAATGTCACTTCCCACAAACCACTTGTTGATAGAGTAGGGGATGAACTGTCCATATGACATCGCCCCGGCGTAGCTGGATTTCAACTCAAAAACATCGATTTCATTTCGTTGAGTAAAGTCCAGGAGCTCTTTTAGCTGGGCGCGGGCAAAATCTGCACGATAGTTAACTACATACATCGAGACATAGGAGTTGAAGGGGTTGTAACTGCCAAAGTTTTTACCGAAATCTGACTCAATACCGATAATGGCCGAGATCACATACTTGGATATCCCGTACCTGTTTTCGGCTTTGTTGAGTTGATCTTCGTGGGTATTGACGAACTCCACGATGTTGCGCTGTTTGTGTTCAAACCCGAGTATTCTTTTGTAAGTCTCCAGGTCGAGCGATTTTTTTTCTGCCGAGTTTTTGAAGCGATCCCCGATTTTATCATAAATTTCAAACCGCTGATCTTGTAGCAGTGGTTCAATATTAAATCCCTCTTTTTTGAAATAATCGGCCAATGCCTGCAACGCTTCATCGTATTTTTCCAGCGTCAATGAATCAGAATTGGGGCTTTTTTCATCAACAGTAACCACCGCTTGCGTGGCCAAAGGTTGTGTTTGACCGATGCTAAAGGTCCCAACCAGCAACATCAGTAAAAATGAACTGCATCTCCTGTAAAGAAACTGTAGATAAGTAGTCATAGATCACTCCAACTTGTGTTAACCGCCCTGCTTTTTTATTAAGATAGAAGATCCCGGAAATTTAGCAATGATCTTTACGATTTTTTATACAACGATCGGAACATTTTTTTATTGACTTGGTATAACGGCGCCCCCTGGGCATGGCGTTATTGATCGCTGAGGGCAGGCATCACGCCCCTGTAATGCTCAGCGGCATTGATATCCATGATGTCAAATCGCTCGAAATGGTGTTGCAGGCGCCTCCAAAATAGGGTGAAATTCTTCTTGGATTTGGGTGTCCAGTCCAGCTCGGCAATCGCCATGGCACGGGGATAGGCCATGTACTCGGCCTTCTCGGCAGATTTGATATACTCGGTCCACACATTGCCCTGCGCTCCCAGGATGTATTTAGCTTCCTCCTCCGTCAGTTCATCCGGTACCGGTTCAAAAGAATAAGTCTTTTCAAGCGGGGTAAATCCACCAATGGCAAGTGGTTCTGTTTCGGAGTCCGCTTGGTAATAGTCGAGATACACGTGGGAAGTTGGTGTCATCACCACATCATGACCCTGCTTTGCCGCTGCAATGCCTCCCTCAATGCCACGCCAGCTCATTACCGTGGCGTTGGGAGCCAGCCCCCCTTCAAGAATTTCATCCCAGCCTATAATCTGTCGCCCGTTGGCATTCAGGAATTTTTCCATCCGGGTGATAAAGTAGCTCTGCAGTTCGTGCTCATCTTCAAGGCCTTCACGCTCAATGACTTGTTGAGCCACATCGCTCTCCTCCCACTGGGCTTTGGGGGCCTCGTCACCTCCAATATGGATATATTCGCTGGGAAACAGCTGCATCGTCTCGGTCAACACATCTTCAAGGAACTGGAATGTTTCCTCTTTAGGGCAGTATATGTCTTCAAACACGCCCCAGGAGGTCTGCACTTGGTAATCCCCATTTTCTTTACAACCGAACTGGGGATAGGCGGCCAGAGCGGCACTGGAGTGCCCGGGCATCTCGATTTCCGGGATAATCGTTACAAAGCGATCCTGGGCATATTCCACCACTTCACGAATCTCTTCCTGGGTGTAATAGCCGCCGTAACGCTCCCCGTCATAGACGCCCGACCCATAATGGCCGACCAGCGTAGAATCTCGCCAGGCTCCCACTTCCGTAAGCCGCGGATACTTTTCTATCTCGATTCGCCAGCCCTGGTCTTCGGTCAGGTGCCAGTGAAACCGGTTCATCTTGTACATCGCCAGGATGTCGATATACTTCTTTACAAATTCTACCGGGAAGAAGTGGCGCGCTACATCCAGGTGCATGCCGCGATAGGGGAAGCGGGGATAATCCTCAATCTCAACTGCCGGTATCGTCCACTCCACATTTTGCGGCGTCATCGAGGGATCGGTGTGTTCAATTTCTGGGGGAAGAAGCTGGCGCAGTGTCTGTATTCCATAGAAAACACCCTGGTGTGAGGGCGCTTGAATAGTGACGCCATTTTCATTTGAGTTCAGGGCATAAGCCTCCTCATTCTCGTATAAGGTGGCATTTTCATCAATAGTGAGCCGGATGCTATTTCCCGTATCTCCGCTGGTGGCTACCTGCAGGTCATACCATGTAGCCGAATTTATGAGCTCAGCCAGTGTTTCACCAAGCTGTTGTAGTTCAGCATCGCCTTGATCTATCAGGATCGAAGTCTCGGGCGTGATGGTGAATTGTCCATCCTGAACTTCGGTTACCACCGGTTCCGGAATAATATTCAATCGATGACGCTCCAGGTCTGGTAGGTCACATCCCGCTAAAAATATTGTAATGAAAAGTGTTGCCAGTATTCGTTTACCCATCATTCCTATCCCTGTTTTTTGTAGTGTGATTATGAGTTCAGTAGACGATGAAAAGGTGCGGTCCACCTCGATGGTGGGCTGCATTTTAGCTAATATCGGTACATCCCATATTTATTAATTACTCTCCGTTATATATTCCAATTTCATTGAGTGCAGCTTGCCCGTATGATTTCTCTATCACAATGCGAACCTGGTCCGTCATTACGGGCTCAACCTTTAAAATGCGTTTGTGCCCGATCGTGGTGCCTTCGGTTATCTGGGTCCACTGGTTTTCTTCTTTTGCCAAGACCTTAAATTCTGCTATACGTTGTCCCAAGGGGATATATTCCTGCAGGACAATATGATTGAACCTGGTGGGCTGTGCCAGGGTCAATGTTAGTGTTGAACTCCTCGCCCCGCGGTCAGCCACCCAGAACGTATCCCATTCTCCGTCAGTGAGTGCTGAATGATCGGAACCACTTCCGGTTACACTCCGCCCGGCTGCCAGGTTGTCATCAAATATTGCCTCGACTCGTTCAGTAAACTCATTCAACCGCTCCACATCATTGGCGTGAAAACGTCCGCCGGGGGTGGGTGGGATATTGATCATCATGGTACAGTTTCGCCCGATCGACTTATAGTATATCTCCATCAGATCAGAGATCGGTTTAACCTGGTCGTCTTCTTCCTGGTGATAGAACCAGCCCGGCCGGATGGAGGTATTGCACTCACCCGGCACCCAATCTGGGCCCTGGGGTTCCCCCCTGTTGAGGTACTGGCCCTGTCCAGGTTTTCCAATGCTAACCGAATCGCGATTGATGGTGGACCAGTTCGTTTCCCCGGCATACCCGTGCTCATTACCGATCCAGCGCACATCGGGGCCCTCATCCGAAAAGATGACCGCGTTGGGCTGTAGCTTGCGAACCATGTTCCACCAGGCATCGAAGTCATATTCCATATCCTTTGCTCCCTCGCCCTTGGCACCGTCAAACCAGATTTCAGCAATCGGTCCGTAATTCGTCAGTAGCTCCTCAAGCTGATTCAAATAAAAATCGTTGTACTCCGGGGTGCCGTAGCTCGATTCATGCATATCCCACGGGGAAAGGTAGACCCCGAATTTGATCCCATATTTTTCACAAGCTTCAGCGACCTCCTTGACAATGTCTCCATTCCCGTTTTTCCATGGTGAGCTGCCTACGTCGTGCTCTGTATAATCACTGGGCCATAAGGCAAACCCATCGTGATGCTTGGCCGTCAATACCAGTGTTTGGAATCCGTTTTCACTGAGCACCCGTGCCCACTGATCGGCATCAAACTTTTTGGGATTAAAGATGGAAGGGCTCTCATCACCCGTTCCCCATTCGCGGTTCGTATAGGTGTTAACCCCAAAATGGACAAAAGCGATCTTCTCCTGTCGCTGGTATTCTACCTGTTCGGGTGTCGGGTGCGTAGCATCGCGTTGTATTCCCGCCGGGGCCATCGCCTGCTGTGCATGTAACTCCGTTGATAAAAACAATGAGAATGCAAGTATGATTATGTAGTCAAAGTATAGATTCTTCAAGGGCTTTTATTTAAAATTAAGTTTTCGAGTCCACCATTATCTCCACAATTTAACACTAAGTTACACAAAGAAGGCACGAAGTCACCCTGAGACTCCACAAATCTTGAGGTACTCTGTGCATACTTTGTGTTACTCTGTGTAATAGTCTTATTGCTGAAGCTAGATCACATCGAAACATTCGTAGCAGGTGTTATCGTAATATTCCTGAATTCAATCGGTCCATGATCTCCCTGAAGCATGATCGGTCCGGGTTCGCCTTCGTTGCTGTCAAGTGCACCACCGGTGATGCCGGGGATCGGTCGATTGCAAATTACTTCCGTGCCGTTAAGTACCACCGTTACCATGCGGCCGGTCAGGGTGATGTCATAGCTCTGCCATTCACCTGCTTTTTTAGCAGCATTTACAGTCGGGTCAATAAAGCCATAGATTCCGCCGATATAGTGGCTTTCCGGCTCTTCGCCGTAGTTGTCTGCAATCTGGGCTTCATAACGACCGCGCAGGTAGACACCACTGTTACTGCCCTCTGGATAACGGAACTCAACGTGCAGTTTGAAATCGCTGAACTTCTGCTTGGTCACAAGGTTGCCACCCGACTTCTGGTTTACAAGGATTCTATCCTTCATCTGAAACTGGTTGTTCTCGGCGAGCTCCCACTTAGAAAGATTTTCATCCAGCAAGTTTATCGGTTCGCCCCATACCGGCTCCTCTTCCCGATCGAGCGAAGGCGCACGCACGGCAGTCCATTCCAGCTTGTTACCATTTGGTCCTGTTGTCCACCCTTCCAGCTTGTCGCCGTTGAGTTCAAATTCAAAATGGGGATCTTCGTCATACGGCGTCCATTGTGGCGGGATGGTGAAGCTGTAGGTACCGTTGGAAAAGTTGATTTCAGAGATAGGACGTGCACTGCCGGCCGGACCCACAAATTGTCCGATCAATGCCTGGTTGCCGGAGGTCTCAATCTCCAGCCAGGATGGAAGCTCCCCGTTGGGTGTTTGCAGGGTGATATCCCATTTGCCTGCCGCCTCAGCTCCCATGATACCCGATTGGGCAAACGCTGTGTTCAGGGATAACAGGAGGACAATAAAAAGCGATAGAAGTGTCTTTGATACTGTCATATGGTCAAATTGTGTGGTAGTGTATTTTAATTTTATAAGAACTCTTTTACTAACTAATAAGAACTTAGGCCAAAGCTTGTTATATCTGCGAAATCTGTGGCTTATTCGAAATTTGTAAACGGGAAGTAAATGTTATTTTATTTGATCTCAGTAATCTCAATATTCCGAAATTCCACCCTGGAGTTATGATTCTGAAGGCCGATATAGCCTTTTCTCTGTTTCAGGCCGGGATGTTCTCCCACCTTTTTCATGTGATTAATCAAGTTCGTGCTGATAACGAGTTGTCCATTTAGCGCTACCTTTATTTTAGGTCCATTGGCAACAATCTCCATTTTTTGCCATTCGCCTGCCTGTTTACTCACATGTTTGGACGGGGCTTTGACATCATAAATGCTGCCGGTGTACTGCCAGGGTTCCAGGCCGCCATACTGCTCTGCGTAATCGTCCAACAGCTGAATTTCGATACCCTGGAAAGCGGGATCTCCCTTGTGAGGGGCGCGTAGAAATACGCCGCTGTTGCCGCCCTCCGGTAACCGGTACTCGAGCACGAGCTTAAAGTTGTCATACATCTTATCGGTTGAGAGCCAGCCGCCACCAGAGCCTTTTTCCCATTCTTGGCCATCGCCTTCGGTATAGAGCAATCCATCGGAAGCGTTCCAGCTCCCCGCATTTCCACCGACTCGTTGCCAACCGGATAGATCTTTACCGTTAAACAGCGGTTCGGAGCCGAAAATATCGCGGATAAATACATTCTTAAAGTAGAGCGGAGTGTTGTGAGCCTGAAGCTCAATTTGCCCTTTCGAGTAGATCGGCTTATCCCGGTCCCAGTAGTTTTCAAGCACCACATTCGGGACCACGAGTTGTCCATTCAGGTGAACCGTCACACGCTCCCCGATCATCTTTATCCGCATCCGGTTCCATTCCCCGATGGCATTGTCGGCCGGAATCAGTGGCTCGCTCAGGTTTTTCTGGTTGTTATATAGTCCTCCAGAACCCACCGGGTTTTCGGTGATATCCCAGATCTGAACCTGGGGCGTTCCGCGGAGGTAAACCCCGCTGTCTCCTCCGGGTTCTATCTTCCAGTCAAGCAGCATTTCGAAATCTTTGTAATCTTTTTTTGTCACCAGGCTCTTTCCATTTCCGTCAAAGTAGAGTATCTCATCGCGGACTGACCAGTGCTGCTGCATCTCGATATTGGCCTCTTTTTGGGCTTTTGCTCGCTCCTCCGGGCTCATCTCAGCGCGTGTCTCGGGGTTTCCGAACAGGCCTTCCCAGCCTTCCAGGTTCTGTCCGTTGAACAAGGCCTTAAATCCTTCGGGGGGATGGTTCATGCCGCCACCATTTTCAGTACCCATCGAATAATCCGGGTAAAATACATTTAGATCACGGATCTGAATGTTTCGGAAAGCTACTTCATCACCATGCCCGAGAAATCCAATGTGCCCACTGGGGCGAAGCAGTCCCGGATGCTCTCTTCCGTCCATTGCCTCCGGCGAACCCGCTTCTTCTATATCTGTATCGAGGATCGTCACCCCGTTGAGTTTTACTGTAATCTGTGAACCGTTGGCCACTACTTCCTGCGTGTTCCATTCGCCAGCGGGTTTGAGGTGACCGCGCTCGGCCGCTGCAACGCCGTATACTGAACCATGATATTGGTAGGGTTCCAGCTCCGCGTATTTTTCTGCGGTATTATCAAGGATCTGCAACTCCATCGCCTGGTAGGCGGGATCGCCCTGTAACGGAGACCGAATGGCAAGGCCGTTGTTGGCACCCGGCGTCAGCTTGAATTGGAAGCGAAGGATAAAGTCACTGTACTCTTGCTCCGTAAACAGATTCCCACTTTGCCCGTCTTTATGGATCAGGTTCCCATTTTGTACGGTATAGGCGTCAGTGGCACCGGTCCAGCCGGAGAGGTCTTCTCCATTAAAAAGCGAAGTGAAGCCTTCCGACGCCTGTTGTTGGGTCTGAATTTCACTGATATAACCTTCAATTTTATTTTTTGTGGTTGAATCGGTGGTCGCTTCGAGCACCGAAAGTGCTTTATCTGTCCCGTCAAATTCCTCCGAAAAATCATAGGAGGGAGCCAGGATTTCAGCCGCAGCCCGCATTGCACTTTCCCTTATACTTTGATTGGCATTCCCAAAATATTTGGAAACGGTTCGCAAACTTGCCGGGGATTGAAAGTTAGAAAGAGCAGATATTAATGCTGTTTTTTGCTCGTCAGTCGTGGCAGAACTCATAGCCTGACTCAGATACGCCACTTTTTCTTGATCTGAATATTTCGACTCCCGAACCAGCCTCGTCAAACCCCGGATCAATTCCATTTTTTGTGAGGAAGAAGTCTCCCCAATTACAGAAAGAAGTGGCTGGATGGCGTAACTGTCCGACCAATTCGCAAGCGCAGAAATTGCAGTTGACCGTACGGCTGGTTGCGAATGGTTGGTGAAGGGGATAACTGCTTCCACGGCTTGGTTACCACCAACTTCGGGCAGGATTTCGAGCAGTATGACAGCCTTTTTACTGGAAGTTTGGTTCAAAGCATTTACTATCGGTGCAGCCCGGTTTTTGGCATCAGGGTTTCGATCGGCAATTGAGGCGATGGCCTTTTGGATGATTTCAATTTCCTCTTCTGTACGGCTGCTGTTCAACAAGTTTATAATTTGTGGCAGGTCTTCGGGCCCGGCCAAATCGTCCAGTGCAAGGAGCATGGCGCGGCGGACCTCAGAACTTGAGCTGCTTAGCTGTCCCAGCACTTCATCCAAATATTCACTTTCCTGGCGTTCGGCCAGTACCTCCAACAGTGCCACTTTTGCGTGGTTTGATGTGTTCTCCCAACGTTCTGAAGCGGCTTCGAACATCGGATCAGAAGGGAGCTGAAGCAACGCTTGTTTAATCGCATCGATCTCTTGAGGCAATCGGGCGCGGTTTAGTGCAGTGAGGAGGCTGGGAAGAGCCTCTGTTCCAGCCAGTGAAACTGATGAAGAGACAGCCGCCAGGCGAACTTCTGGGTTTCGATCTTCCAAATACGGTTGAATGGCTGACCACGCAGAAGAATCACCGCGACGTCCCAGCATAGCAATAATATTGGCCTGCACAGCCGGTTCATTCTGTTCCAGTAGCCCAGTAAATTCGTTTGTAACATCTGGCTGCTGGAGATCCTGGGCAATCTTCAGTGCTGCTGATCGCAGTTCTGGTTCTGTACTTTGAGAGCCTTCCAAAAGCAGTTCAAGTGGCGTTTCGCTCTCGGCCTTTACAAGGATGTGGAGTGCTTCAATGCGCGAATTTACAGCATGATAGCCTTCGTAAATTCCCCGGGCAACTTCGGCGCTTTGTTGGGGATGCCCCTCTTCCGCAAGTCGCCGGGCAAAACGCAATTGTTGCTGTACGGTGCCGGAGGTTGTTACGACTCCTGAGGCACTGGGATTGCCACTGCTTGCGAGTGCATATAATACAGCTTCTTTCGTCGCCGGGTCATTTTGTGCTGCAAGTGGTTGAAGCCGGGATACAACATCCTGGGAGGAAGCCTCCATATCACCCAACGCCTTTATTAACACGATGCGATGTTCATCCTGAGTACTTCCGATTCCCTGTAAAAGAGCATTCTCAGCGCTGGAGATGTTGATACTTCGCAAAGCGTGGGCGGCTGACTCGTTAAGGGCATCGTCTCCGACAAACGATCGCAAAACAGGCACGGCCTCATCACTCCCGACCAACTCCAGTTGTTCCATTAAGAAAATTTTTACCGATGGGGCATGGCTACTCCGCAATTCGCTGATAAGAACCTCTTCATACATCGAATGCTCTGGTTCGGCACCCGGCCTGGAAACATATTTGGTCAGCCCATTGACTGCATATCGAGCATTGGTGTCGCTACCCGTACCCGGGGATTTAAGCATCCCGAAAAGGGCATGCAGGGCCGGGGATCCCATTTCGAGCAGTCTTTCGTTCAGCCAATCCCGTTCTGCTTTATCATCTGCCGGCATTAGTGCTACAATTTCCGTGATTTCGTCAAACTGGCTCTCGGTGATTCCGATATCGGAACCCGAACGCAGGATTTCATTTGAAGAACTGCAGGAGACTAATAGAACTGTAAGAAAAAATACGCTTAGAGCTTTGAATCGCTTCATTATAAATCCCAGGTCTAATTTATTTGACATCATATGATGATCAGGCTATTAATCAGGTTTATAGTTTCCAGGGTGAACGCATCGGCTGATTGATCAGGCGGTTGGCGGCCTCATCACCGATAAAGCGCTGTTTTTCAGGATCGAATTCCAGGTCTCGTCCCAGCCGCACAGCAATTTTGCCCAGATTTACCAAGTTACAGGAGCGGTGTCCATTGGATTCGTTTAAAGCAAATGCCTGTCGATTTTTCACCGCTTTACTGAAGTCGGTGACCTGCGGTACCGAGTCGGGCAGCGAGGCGGCCAGCTTGCGTATATTGGGGATGTCAGATTGAAAACCGCGGAAAAGTTTCCCTTTCGGTCCTTCAATAAATGCGGCGTCGGTGTCTTTATTTTCTCCATCCAGGATGATCTGGCACCCGTCATCATAGGTCATCTCAATTCGCCGCCACGAACCGACGGCATCAGGATGCTGCTGCTCGGAATCAGCCGTAATCTTTGTCGGGCTCGTGTGATCTTTATCGAGGATATATTGAACGGGATCCAGGTAGTGCTGGCCCATATCTCCCAATCCGCCTCCGTCATAATCCCAGTAGCCCCGGAACGTAACGTGCGTCCGGTGTTGGTTGTACGGTTTGTAGGGTGCAGGACCCAGCCACATATCGTAGTTCAGGGGTTCCGGTATCCATTCCGGTTGCAGGTTGGTCAGGCCGGTCCAGTTGAATTTCCAGTTGAACCCTGTGCTTTCATTTATGGTCACTTTCAGCGGCCATCCAAAGACATCATTGGCTACCAGCTTCTTGATCGGTTTTACAGGAGTACCCATGCCGTAAAAGATATCTCGGAAACGGAACCAGGTATTTAGTCGGAAGATACGGCCATTACGCTGAACAGCATCTACCACTTTTTTACCTTCCCCGATGGTCCGTGTCATCGGTTTTTCACACCAGATATCTTTCCCGGCTTCGGCAGCATCGACAGCCATTTTGGCGTGCCAGTGGGGCGGTGTGGCAATATGTACAATGTCGATATCGTCCTGTGCCAGTAGTTCCCTGTAGTCGGTGTAGCCATTGACATCGTCACTGACCAGGTTTAGTGATTCTTGCAGATGGCTTTGGTCAATGTCACATATGGCAACCAGGCGTGCTCCCGGATAGGTCAAGTGGCCTTTCCCCATCATCCCGACACCGATCACAGCTTTGGTTAGTTCATCGCTCGGAGCGGTATAACCAGTGCCTCCCAGCACACGCCGAGGAACAATGGTAAAAAGTCCCATAGTACCCAAGACTCCCTTGAGAAAGTTTTTTCTACTCATATTCTGCTCAGACATAGATCGGATTTTTTTGATTTAAAATTTGGTTTAAAATCCATCCCATTAAAAAGAGTATTGCGTGTAATCCTATAACCTTATCTGGTAAGTTTATTTTGCAATCCCGGTGAAGCTTACCTGTGATAAAAAGGTTTTCTTATTAAAATCCACTCTTCCCATTGATATGAAAACCAATATAAAGCGAGGAGTCCAGTTTTCAAGGATTACATTAAATAGCGCTGTGAGTGATCACGAAAAAACACAATTTCAGCATTATAGTTAGAATCTGATTATTGGTTCAAGAGTTTTAGAGCGTTATTACGGTAAACTTTTTGAAGGACATTGTCCTCCAGGCCAAAGCCGTTCAAACTCCAGTGGTAACCAAACAGATCATGTCGATAAAAATGCTCATCTTCAGTTTCTAATATTTTAAAAGTTGTTTTGTACATCTCTGGACTCCGCCCCATATCGGTGCCATAAAAAATCCTGTCTTGGTGTTTGTTGATAAAAGCCGCAACATGGCGTGGGGTTTGTGACAACTCGCTATATCGGGCCCCGATCTCCGAATATAAGTTGGGATACGTATCCAGCATCCGATCCAGGTTCGACAGATCATATGCTGAATTGGCCATGTGGGCTGCAATAAATGTGGTATTCGGATGGTCACGTACAGCATTTTCCAATATTTGCATCATCTGGTCGTGGCTTTTGATCCCAGCTTTGTTATCCAGCCGCCACTCGTAGGCATTCATGAGGCCGTCATTGGTAGAATCCATCTCTTGGTACATCCAGATCGGTTCGGCCATGTGAACATGAATCGGCATATTTAATTGGCCTGCCTTATCCAGGATGGGACTCATTCGAGGATCGTCGATGTGCATGCCAAATGCCTGGGTCGGGGTAGAATAGAAAAGGCCTTCTCCTTTATCACCGAGTTCCCCGATTCCACCGGCCCCCATATCATGAAGACGTTCCAGTTCTTCGATGGCATTCTCAGTGAAGTTCTCGTCGGTCTCATACCCGGTATAGTCTATGCCGCACCAAAGCTCGAAGCGATCTTCCCATTGCGAAAAGACGGCATGCAGTGAGTCGAATTGTGCCCCGGTTGCCTTTGTTAGCAAAATGGCTTTTTCAATCCCGACCTCGTCCATTGTTTGTATCCATTCCCGGATCTCTTCAGGTGATTCTGCATACTGGTTATGGGAATGCATATCAATGACTGGATAACGTGCCTTGTCAACCTCCGAACCGGCTGCTTTATACAGTGATTCTGGCCTATAATCTTTCAAAAGGAGTCTGTTCGGATCCGTTTCTTCTTTTTCGGAAGTGCAGCTTGTAAATATGCAGCAAAGGCCAAGCAGAATTGTCAATAATGTTGATTTCATGATGTGATTAATAACCCATCTCTTCCGGTTTGAAGATCTGTTCATTCGTCATCCATTGTCCGTCAGTAAAGTCTGGGAAGTCCACCGGGTGTCCTCCCTGGGCAACCGACATCTCAGAAAGCGGACTGATTACGCTCCATGCGGCTGCATCATACACATCGATCGGGGTATTGACACCTCTCTTGATCGATTCCACAAACGCATTCCTCACAAAATAATCGATGCCACCATGACCGGATTCAGCAGCTTCTTTTTCCTGCTTTTTCCACAATGAAGAGTCGTATTTATCCTGGTATTTGTCGAACGACTCCCACTCGTCGAATTCCGGGCTGATACCATCGAGGTAGATCGAATTATTTTCTACACTCCAGATCCCGTTCGTCCCCTGGCAGCGGAATCCTAGGGAGTAGGGCCGCGGCAGACTGGTATCGTGCGTAACGATAATCGATTCACCGTTGGCGGTCGTAATGGTGGAGGTCACAATATCACCCTGGGTAAATTCTACATCCGCTTTGGGGTGATCTTTCCCACCGGTGTCTACGATATGCTCATGCAGGCCGCGCGCCTTGGTGGCAGTTGCAGTTAAATTCACAAAGCGGTTGCCCCGGTTGATATCCATCCAGTGGGCTACGGGACCGATGCCGTGGGTAGGATAAAGGTCACCATTCCGGTTCACATAATGCTCGGTTCGCCAGCTGGAAACGCTACCCGTTCCGGGTCCAAAATTCGCATCTTTATCAAAAAGGTAGGGGATAAGATTGTGTTGGTAGCCACAACGAGCGTGGATCAATTCCCCAAACAGGCCCTGACGAACCATATTCAGGATTGCCATCACATCGCGGCGGTAGCAGACATTTTCAAGGAGCATGCATGGTATCCCGGTTTCTTCGGAGGTGTTTACCAGGTCCCAGCAGCCATCGATTGAAACGGCGGCGGGTACCTCCAGCCCAACATATTTCTCAGCTTTCATTGCATCCACCGCCATAGGCACATGCCAGAGCCATGGGGTGGCAATGATGACGCCGTCGAGGTCATCGCGGGCAATCAGCCGTTTGTAATCTGTTTCCCCTTTGGTATAAAGTTCCGGTGCCTCGCGTCCAACTTCTTTTGCAATTTGAACGCCCCGCTCTGCATTTTTGGGGTCAACATCGCAAATAGCTGGTACTTCTACATCTGATCTACTTAGCAATCCGCGGAGATGTCCTGAACCACGCGCCCCCATCCCGATTACCCCGATTTGTGCCGTATGGTTGTCATCACGTGCGTGAAGAATGTTAAAGGGAGCTACGGATAGACCGACTCCTGCTGCCGTTATCTTTTTGATGAAATCTCTGCGGTTGGACTTATCTCCCATGTTTTGCACCATTTGTTAATATTAATTATTTGTCCCTGGCATCACTATTCCTGAATAGTTAATAAATTGAAAATAAAAATAAATGAAAACCTTTCGTTTAATTTCTTTTTGAAAATATAATCTTCCATTTATTTTTATTATTCTGATAATTCGATATGGAATGGTTTTCTGTTTTAACATGATCAGTATTTGCTTGAACAACATATTTAAAGATTTATCGAGTTTTTATGAGCCAGAAGTTTTTAGGTCAGACAGTTAAAAATTTACAGGAAAATGGTGCAGACCACACCGCTAGAGAAATATCCGGTCAACCCGCCCTTTGGATCAGGACTTGGGAAAAGGTTTCCAGGGAAAGAGATGATCTCAAAAATTTTCTTGATCGCGTATTAAATATTGATCAGCTGGAGGTCGTTTTGACTGGTGCCGGCACGTCGGCCTATATCGGGGAAACTGCTGAACCGATCATGCGAGGTTGCTGGTCGCCCCCGGTCAGGGCGTTACCGACCACAACTCTGGTAACACATTTTGAACACTACATAGATCCCCAAAAGCCACTCCTGCTAGTCTCTTTTGCACGTTCAGGCAATAGCCCGGAAAGTCTGCGGACAGTACAGCTGGCGGAAGAGTTGTGCCAGAAAGAAGTTTTTCACCTGCTAATTACGTGCAATCCTGAAGGCGAGCTGGCCCAGACACCGTCATCTGGTAACAGCTATACATTTTTTCTGCCTCCTGAGGCGGAAGATCAGTCCTTGGCCATGACCGGGAGTTTTACTGCGATGCTGTTGGCTATTTTGTTGATAGCCCAGGTTGAGGAGGTTCAGTCGTTCGAAAAGGAGGTGCAACAGCTTTCGGAGAGCGGGCAATTAGTGATAGATCAGGAGTTGGATAAAATTCAGGATATTGCCCAGTTGGACTTTAAGCGGGCGGTATTTCTTGGTTCAGGGCCGCGGCTCGGCACTGCACGGGAATCACACTTGAAAGTGCAGGAGCTGACAGATGGTAATGTAATCTGTAAATATGATTCATTTCTCGGGTTCCGGCACGGACCAAAAGCTGTAATTGATGAGCAAACACTGCTCGTGTACCTTTTTTCCCAGGATCCCGGGGTACTTCCCTATGAAAAGGACCTGGTAAAGAGTGTTAATGAGAAGGGGTTGGGCCTGGCATCGCTCGGTGTGGGACAGAAGGAAACCAAGGAGATCGGAACAGATTTTAATATTGCCCTTGGGGCAGGTGGTACTTCTGATTCTTCGTTGTGGCCTGTGGTCTCGGTTCTGCCGGCGCAGATACTCGGGTTCTTTTTAGCATTGAAATATGGGCTTAAACCGGATTCTCCTTCAGCCAGCGGTGCTATTTCAAGAGTTGTAGAAGGGGTTACGATCTACTGAAAAAGTAGAGACTCCCAAGCGGATTCAACGAAGTAATGACAAATGATTGTATGGATCTTTACGACTCGCTTCCAAAAATTGATGCTCATATGCACTACAACTGTGCAAGGCCGGCTTTATTGGAACAGGCCCGATCAGAAGGGTTTCGGCTGTTGAGTATCAACACGGAGGTCCCGTTTTTCCCGTTGCTCAAAGAGCAGGAGGATTTTATTCTGGATCGGGAGCGAGATGAGCAGAAAAGTATCGACTACATCACTACTTTTTCTACCGATAAGTGGGGGACGGAGGATTGGCAGGAGAAAGCACTCGCTCAAATAAAAAATGGAATGGAGAAGGGGGCGGTGGGCGTCAAGTTTTGGAAAAATATCGGGATGGAGTTACGGGACGAAAACGGGGATTTTGTGATGATTGACGACCCTTCTTTTGATCCGCTTTTTGAATACTGTGAAGATAAGCAGGTTCCGGTCCTTGGTCATCTTGGTGAGCCCAAAAATTGCTGGTTGCCGGTCGAAGAGATGACCGTAAACGGGGATCGGGAATATTTTGCCCAGCACCCGGAATACCACATGTATCGCCATCCTGAGTACCCTTCGTATGAGGAGCAGATTGAAGCGAGGGACAGGCGGCTGGAAAAACACCCAAAACTGCGGTTTGTGGGGGCGCACCTGGCCAGCCTGGAGTGGAGCGTAGACAGGATCGCAGATTGGCTAGATCGGTTTCCCAATGCAGCCGTGGATCTTGCAGAACGGGTTTGCCACCTGCAATATCAGGCAGTTCGTAATTGGGAAAAAGTGCATAATTTTTTGGTAGCCTACCAAGACCGAATTATTTATGGCACGGATATTATTGATGACCGGGGCAATCCACCAGAAGAAATAAAGAAGAAGATAAAAGAGAAATGGCACATGCACTGGAAATTTTTTTCGGATCGTGATACCATGTCAGTTCCCAAAGTAGAAAATTCGTTTCGTGGGCTGGGAATGGATGAGCCGGTGATGAAAAAAATATTTCGAAAGAATGCGCTTAAATGGTATCCCCGGCTTGATCGGGATTGATTTCTTCCCTGGGTTTACTTATCTGAATTAGTACATAATTTGAGATTCGAAGTGGAAGAGTCAGAAAGCTGAACAATAAAGCAGGCAGTTCTTTCCAACAATATTCTAATAAAAAGGGATTAGATGGTATTTCTAGAAACTATTGATTGGGTCATCATCGCGCTCTACATGGTGTTTTCGCTGGCTATCGGTCTGTATGTAGCCAAGCAAGCCGGTAAAAACTCCACCGAATTTTTTGCTGCCGGTAAAAACATGCCATGGTGGCTGCTCGGTGTTTCCATGGTGGCCACCACTTTCTCAACGGACACCCCTAACTTAGTTGCCAATATTGTTCGCACAGATGGCGTTTCGGGCAACTGG
This sequence comes from Aliifodinibius sp. S!AR15-10, assembly GCF_031569985.1. Classification (NCBI taxonomy): domain Bacteria; kingdom Pseudomonadati; phylum Balneolota; class Balneolia; order Balneolales; family Balneolaceae; genus Fodinibius; species Aliifodinibius sp. S!AR15-10. Next base: position 91,103 of record NZ_JAMQKA010000018.1, read on the forward strand.
GTGTGGTGGGCGTTCCTGCTTACCGGCATGCTGACGGTTTTTGTATATGCCAACCTGTGGAAGCGGTCGGGTGTGCTCACGGACGTTGAATTCTATGAGCTTAGATATAGTGGTAAAATGGCTGCCTTCTTGCGGGGGTTCCGCTCGGTTTACCTGGGATTTATTTTTAATGTGATCATCATGGCAACGGTATCGTTGGCAGCCATAAAAATAAGCGGGGTTTTGATGGGGCTTACTCCGGTGCAGACCGTGGTCATTGCGGGCGTGGTGACCGTGGCCTACAGTTCACTTGGTGGCCTCAAAGGGGTGCTGCTTACCGACTTCTTCCAATTTTTCCTGGCCATTGGGGGTAGCCTGATCGCTGCTTATGTGGCCCTCCAGCATCCCCAGGTTGGGGGACTGAACGGGCTTCTTTCCCATTCAGAGGTGGTGACTCAGCTCAATATTTTGCCTGATTTCTCCGATCCTTCCCAGGCGATCGGTATTTTTATCATTCCACTGTTAGTCCAGTGGTGGAGCGTCTATTACCCGGGGGCCGAGCCGGGCGGGGGCGGCTACATCGCCCAGCGGATGTTTGCAGCAAAGGATGAAAATAACTCTATAGCAGCCGTCTTCTTTTTTAACGCTGCTCATTATGCCCTTCGTCCCTGGCCTTGGATTATTGTCGGTTTGTGTTCTATTATCGTATACCCGGATATCGCTTCCTTAAAAGAGGCGTTTCCCAATGCATCCAGCGTTGCGGGTGACGACATGGGCTATCCTGCCATGCTGACTTTCATTCCCACCGGGTGGCTGGGATTGGTCGTGGCCTCCCTGACGGCAGCCTACATGTCTACAATTTCTACGCACCTTAACTGGGGGTCCTCATACCTGGTAAACGATTTCTACCAGCGGTTTGTCCGCCCGGCAAGTTCGGAAAAAGAGCTCGTAAACGTAGGACGTATATCAACGGTGATTCTGATGATTGTTGCTGGAGCACTGGCCCTCCTCCTTCGGGACGCACTCGACAGTTTCCAGATTATTCTACAGATTGGCGCGGGAACCGGTCTACTGTTTATCATGCGCTGGTTCTGGTGGCGAATTAATGCTGGAAGCGAAATTGCTGCCATGTTCATTTCGTTTGCTGTAGCCATGTATTTCCAGTTTGCCCATGCCCACACTGGCCTTCCGGAGCTTACAAGCTGGCAGGAACTAATTGCAGGTGTCATTATCACAACGATCGGATGGGTATCCGTTACATTTATGACGCGACCTACAGATGAGGATACGCTGGTCGAATTTTGCAAGATAGCACGGCCCGGCGGACCCGGCTGGAAGCGAGTGGTCAATCAAGCCAAAGCAGAAGGCAAGGATGTGGAACCGCTTGAGGATGAGGCGTGGCGCGTGCCGCAAGGACTGCTTTGCATGGTTTTGGGCTGTGTCGCCGTATATGGTGCGCTATTTGCCACCGGCTACTGGATCTATGGTAAGTGGCTTCTGGCCAGTGTGATCACCATTGTTGCCGTCGCCTCCAGTATATTTTTATTCCAGGCATGGCGAAAACTGATTGAAATTCGGCCTGAGGATGAGGCTCTGTATGAAGAATAACAGGATTATAGTTTGGTCAATGTCATAAGAGCCTGAAATTTCCTCCTGCTCGTTTATATTTAATTGCTCATGATTGAGTTCTTTTTGAAGATAACAGAAATTAACAAGGCAGGACCTTCTTTTCTAGATTTGTACCTTTATTAGTAAATATTTGTTAAGTTTAAATTTGCGAAAGGGAAATAAAGGCAATTGACTTTTTATAAACACGGGAGGGGATGGAAAAAGGTTATGAATATTAAGTTCATCTTCAATCAGCTTAAGAGTATGAGTTGAATCAGTTCAATTGGTGGGATATGGTAGCTCAATAATTCTTTTCTTTCTTGTGGTTATCAGTTATCGGTTACGCGAGATGATCAATTCTTATTATTCTCTCTCTTTCCTCTCTAGGTGTTAAAATTAATTTGTTAGGGGTTGAAGGTTTTGGATTGGGTCTAAAATTATTTAGGCCAAAGCTAGATACAAGGATATTTTTCTATATAAAAATACAATTTATATATAAATAAATAGCCCTTATTCTCTCTTATGCCTTAATTAGTAAAATATTTTTTGAGAAAATAAATTATTTTGTTAAATAAAATAACGAAGTGAAGAGTCGAGAGAAAGAGAGTGAAAGAAACTTCACTTATTTTGTCTAATCTTCAAATACGGTGAATATTATGAGCAGAGAGCAACAGTTACGTAAACTTAGCATGTTTATAATAGCAATGATCCTTCCTTTGAGCTTCTCGGTAAATGCGCAGGCCCAAAATGAGGTTTCCGGGACGGTTACATCGGCAGAAGATAGTTCTCCACTTCCGGGAGTAAATATTTTAGTGAAGGGGACAAGTATCGGAACGACTACAGGTAACGAGGGTAATTACCAGATAACTGTTCCCTCGCTGAGCGACACCCTTGTCTTTTCATTCATCGGGTTTGAGACTCAGCAGATTCCGGTTAACGGGCGTTCCGTCGTAAATGTAGAGATGATAGCCCAGACTTTTACCGGTGATGAACTGGTTGTGACGGCTTTTGGGTTGGAGCGGGAGCAAAAGTCCCTAACGTATAGTACCGAAGGAGTTGGTAACGACCAGCTAACCGAAGCCCGTGAACTTAATGTTGTGAATTCTCTTTCCGGGCAGGTGGCCGGTATTCAGATCAACCAGGCTTCAACGGGGGTTGGTGGGTCTTCACGTGTTATACTTCGTGGAAACCGCTCGATTACAGGGAATAGCCAGCCTCTGTATGTGGTTGATGGGGTTCCTATCCGGGGAGAGGTCAGTGACCTGAACCCTGATGATATCGAGAATATTAATGTGTTGAAAGGACCAAACGCAGCAGCACTTTATGGTGCGGAAGCCCAGAACGGGGCTATTGTCATTACTACCAAAAAGGGAGAAGTCGGGGATATAAATGTCAGTATGAGCTCAAATTTTATGTTCCGCGACCCGATGGTGCTCTACGATTATCAAAACCAGTATGGTCAGGGCAGTGGAGGAGTTTATGATCCAAGTTCCGAATTCAACTGGGGACCACCACTAGATGGACGCATGGTTGATTTTTGGTCACCAGACCCGGAGCGTGCAGGAGAGCAATATGCACTCCTTCCACAGCCTGATAATGTAGAGGATGTTTTTCAGCGAGGCTACAACTCTTCTTCCAACATCTCTGCAAGTGTAGGTGGACAGAACACGCAGACCGTATTTTCCTATACCTATACCGATGCTGCTGGGATCGTACCCAATAACGAACTGCAGCGTCACAATCTTAGCATAAGGGTAACAAGTCAGCTAACTGACAATTTGGACCTTGATGCCAAGGTCTCCTATATGCGGCAGAACATTGATAATCAGCTGCCAACAGGTGAAAATTTTGCCAATCCGAGTCGACATGCTTACCGGATGCCCAGGAATATCAACACCTCAGAAGCTGAAAATTTTGAATATACCAATTCACAGGGATTAAACAGACAGAATTTCTGGAATCCCGGGTCAAATGGTGGCGCCAATCCTTATTGGACTATAAACCGGAATGTTAATGAGAACCAGCGGGAGCGAGTGATTGCCATGAGCTCGTTGACCTATGACTTCAATGACAATTTAAGTTTGATGGTTCGGGCCTCGTATGACGGGGAAGCCGGTCAAAGCGAGACAAAATGGTATAATGACAGCTATATCATTGCAGACAACGGGCAGTACAGTCTTAGCAAAACAAATGCCTATGAATGGAACGGCGATTTCTTGTTGTCCTACAACCGGGATCTTACCGAGGACTGGTATGTAGAGGCCAATGTTGGTGCAAACATAAAAAAGGAGCGAAATACCGGGCTGTTTTCGAACACCGGAAATGCGCTGACCGTGCCGAACTTCTTTACCATATCAAATACCCAAAATGTCGTCTCAACCCAAAGTGTTGGTTCGCCGCGTGATGTTCAATCACTTTATGCTTTTGGACAGATAGGGTGGAAAAATTCAGTATTTTTGGATATTACCGGTCGTAACGACTGGAGTTCAACACTTCCAGCCGACAGTCGTTCCTATTTCTATCCATCAGTGGGACTATCTGCGGTGTTATCAGACTTGATACCAGAATTTCCTGATGTTTTCAGTTATGCCCAGGTACGTGCGTCGTGGGCCAGAGTGGGAAACAGCGCACCTCCATTTCAACTACAGCGTACGGCAAGTATTACTTCAGGAGGAAACAACGGTTTCCTTCAGTTGAGTACCACGCTTCCAAATGAGGAACTGAAACCCGAGGAGACAGAGTCGATCGAATTGGGAGTGGACGTACGTTTCTTCGAAGGGCGTCTGGGCCTTGATGTGACGGGATATAAAACCAATACAAGGAACCAGCTCTTTACCGTTGCCCTTCCTGTTGGATCGGGAGCTTCCCAGTTCTTTACCAATGGAGGTAATGTGTCAAACAAGGGGATTGAGGTATTGTTGAAGACCACCCCGGTACAAACGCCCGATTTTAGCTGGGACTTTAATACAAACTGGTCTACCAATGAGAATATGGTCGAATCTATTTCCGATGAGCGCCCGAGCCTCACTATCGCACAAGATTTTCTCAGGGAGTTTCGCATTGAGGAGGGTGAACCGTTTGGACAGGTTTATTCACGCGGATATCAGCGTGACGACCAGGGGCGGGTAATTGTAGGCAGTAACGGCATGCCGCTTATTACGGACGGGCTTAACGTTGCAGTTGCCAATTTTAATCCCGACTGGCAGGGGGGCATCCGAAACAGTTTCTTCTATAAAAATTATAGCCTGAGTTTTCTCATAGAGCACCGTCAGGGTGGCAGCATTGCATCCCTTACCACCGCTGTGCTATTTGCTGACGGACTTACCAAGCAAACACTGCAGGGCAGAGATGGAGGACTCATCTTTGGTGATAACTTTATGCCGGAAGAAGAGGCTGTTAAAGAGGATGGCTCTCCCAACGATATTCCGATCGATGCTGAAACGTTCTGGCGGGGAGTTGGAGGTAGAAACGCCCCGGTAGGAGAGGTGTTCACGGAATCCGCAACCAATACCCGATTGCGTGAAGTTACCCTTGGATATACGTTACCCCAGTCGGTTATCTCGGGATTGCCTTTTGCCAACGTTAAAATATCACTGGTTGGACGTAACCTGCTCTTCATCTACAAGAAATCTGACAACCTGGATCCGGATCAGATGGTTGGGACCAACGCAGCAGCGGAAGGATTTGAGTCCTTTACGGCTCCACCCACCAGGACATTTGGTGCTAACCTGCAGATCGATTTTAAATAATTAAAAAATTTGTTGAGAGGATTTCTCATGTATAGCAATAAATACTTTTCTCGTATATGTTTGTTGGTAATGCTTTTTGTAACACTAGGGCTCATTTCTTCCTGTACAGATGATTTCGATGAGTTGAATACGCCTTCAGATGAGATTGTTGCTTCGAATGTGGACGCTTCGTTGCTGGGACAGGCATTTGCCCAGTCGCAATACCGTGGTATGAAAGGACTGGACTGGCAGTTTCAGATTACCGAGGCACTGTTTGCTGACCTTTATGCCCAGTATTTTGCAACAACTGCCGCCAACTTTGATTCTGATCAATATATTGAGGTTGGTCGATGGAGTGACTTGGCGTGGTCGACTTTCTACGGAGATGCAGCTCCTCAGCTCGATTTTGTGCTGGATTTCACCGAACGGGAGGGGTTGACACTTCAAAATGCGATTGCCGAGGTATGGAAAGTACAGCTTTACCACAGAGTTACAGACTATTGGGGACCCATCATCTACTCAGAATTTGGAAATGGGGAAACCAGCGTCCCATATGATTCCCAGGAATCTGTATATAAAGACTTTTTTACTACGCTTGATGAGGCAGTGGAAGTCTTGAAGAACAATGCCGGGGGTAATGCTTTTGGAAGTAACGACATTGTATTCGGTGGGAGCGTAGACAAATGGCTACGGTTTGCCAATTCTCTGAGGCTACGCCTGGCAATGCGGATTCGGTACGTCGAATCCGACCTGGCAAAGAGTGAAGCCGAGAAGGCCTTTAATGACGGCGTTATGATGTCAAATGCTGACAACGCCTACGTGCTGACTACACCTAACTCCCGAAACCCCTATACTGTTATCACCGACTGGGGTGAGTTTAGGATGAGTTCTGCCATGGAAAGCCTGCTTGACGGATATGAAGATCCGAGGATTGATAAATATTTTAGTCCTGCCGTTGACGGTGATGATGATGGTGACGGTCGATCGTGGGAAGGAATGCGGAATGGAATTCCACGTACGGAAAAACCGGGAAACCTGAACAGCCGCTATTCCGACATGGGAGTAAACTGGCTGAACGATAACCGGGGAGGAACCAACCCGCCCATGGAAGTGATGGAAGCCTCAGAAATATATTTCCTCAGGGCAGAAGGAGCTCTTATCGGGTGGGAGATGGGTGGTACCGCCCAGGAACTGTATGAAGAGGGTATCCGAATGTCGTTGCAACAAAATTCTGGTGCCTCTACGGCTGATATTAACAACTACATTAGCAGTACCAACACGCCGACTGCGCCGGGAGATCAATGGAACTCACCACCGTTAACAGATATCCCGGTTGCCTGGGAGGCGGGTGCATCCCTTGAGCGAAACCTGGAACAGATAATTACCCAAAAATGGATCGCACTGTATCCCAACAGCCGCGAAGCATGGGCTGAATACAGGCGAACGAGATATCCAAAGCTGTATCCGATTATCGAGTCTCTGAATCCAGAACTGGCAGAGAACGATATATTCAGTAGAATTTCCTTTGTAGATGGTGAATATTCGGATAATGAGGCAGCTACAATAGAAGCCAGGAACCTGCTAAATGGTTCTGATAATAATGCCACTAAACTTTGGTGGGATGCCAAACCCAATTAGATTTCTAATACTGGTGAGGGGAGTCGGGCATAGATTTCCCTCATCTTTTACACTTACATACTCTTTCGGCACGTTTTTGTGAGGTTTGCCCATCATTATTGCGGGTTGGTGGATTAGCCACCTTAATGGAATTTATTACTTCAAATTGACATGTCATGAAAAAGCTGATAGCAGTCTTTGTTATTTCACTGATGCTATTTTCCTGTACCGGTAGTCAGGGAAACAGTTCGGGTATGCAGGAGGGGGACAATGATGTAGAAGAAAGATTGAAAGAGCTCGGAATTGAGCTTGGTGAGCCATCACCGCCTATTGCGAATTATGTAAAAGCTGTTCGCACCAACAACCTGGTATTCCTTTCAGGGCATGGTCCCGATAAGCCGGATGGCACGCTGGTCCGGGGAAAGCTGGGAAGTGATTTAACGATTGAGGAGGGACAGGAGGCTGCCCGTTTAACCGCGATATCAGCATTGGCTTCTTTGAAACAGGAGATTGGGGATTTGAATAAAGTGGAGAGAGTTGTCAAAGTAATGGGGATGGTAAATGCCGAACCGGACTTCACCGAGCATTCCCAGGTTATAAATGGGTTCTCGGACCTGATGGTGGAGGTATTTGGCGAAAAGGGCAAGCACGCACGTGCTGCCGTGGGGATGGGATCTCTGCCCGGCAACATACCTGTGGAAATCGAAATGATTGTTGAGATAGAAGACTGAGTTCCCCGGGTTAATGGGAAGTGTAACTTACAGGGATTTCTTAGAAGATAAGTCGGGTAAAAGAGGTATAAAAATTGCCGGAATAAAAGAGTTCTATTTATGAGAAAGTAATTATTATGACAAGGCTGCTCGTACATCTAATCCTGGCTGGATCCCTGTTATCCATTTTAATGCATTGTTCAAGGGAAAATGTATCTACCTCTCAAGATACCGATGAAATCCAGTTGTTGCTACCCAAAGGGTTTGAAGTCCAGGTTGTTGTGGATAGTATAGGCCAGGGAAGACACCTTGCAGTAAATGAGAACGGTGATATATATGTGAAACTGAAGTCATCAGATCAAAACGGAGGGATCGTGGCAATGCGTGATACCACCGGTGACGGGGTTATGGATATCCAGAGAAAATTTGGTAATGATGACGGTACCTATGCGGAAACTGGTATGAAAATTCATAACGGGTATCTCTATTTCAGTTCAAGTTTGGCGGTGTATCGCTATAAGTTGACACCGGGAAGGCTGGTTCCTGAGTCTCCAATGGATACCGTGGTGCTAGATGGCCATGACCATGGGGATCACGAGCATAACACCAAGCCGATATCTTTTGATAACCAGGGGAATATCTATGTGCCATATGGAGCCCCAAACAACGCCTGCCAGGAACCGAAGCGCACTCCTGAAGTCCCGGGACTGGACCCTTGTCCTACGCTGGAAGATCACGGTGGGATATGGCGGTTTAGCGAGGATACGTTAAATCAGACACAGGCAGAGGGGTACAAGTACGCAACAGGAATTCGTAGCGTCGTAGCCATGGCATGGAATCCGGTTGATGAAAATCTATACCTGGTGATGCATGGGCGTGATGATCTGCACCGGCTGTTCCCAAACAAATTTTCACAATGGCAGAATGCAGTACTTCCCTCGGAGGAGTTCTTCAGGGTGACCGATGGCGCTAATTTTGGTTGGCCTTATTGCTATTATGATCATATCAAAGAAAAAAAAGTATTGGCTCCTGAATACGGCGGTGATGGGGAAATGATTGGAAGATGTAGCCAGTACGATAATCCGATTTTGGGATTCCCGGGCCATTTTGCTCCAAACGATCTGTTATTTTACCAGGTAGACCAGTTCCCGGAACATTACAGAAATGGCGCTTTTATCGCTTTTCATGGATCAACGATTCGAAATCCATATCCACAAGCCGGTTATTTTATCGCCTTTGTTCCTTTTGAAAACGGGAAACCCTCGGGAGAGTGGGAGGTGTTCGCCAACGGGTTTGCCGGCGTCGATCCTATTGTAAATACCAGTGACGCCAAACACCGCCCATCCGGACTTGCCGTGGGACCGGACGGCTCTCTTTATGTTACTGAGGATCTGAAAGGAAAAATCTGGAAAATAACCTATACTGGTGAGAGAGATGATTATGATAGCCAGGCATTAGCACAGATGGTAGAGGAAAAGCAAACAGCCAGCAACATTCGAGATCCGCATCCCGAAAGGGATAATCTCCAAAAAGGTGTGCCGATAGGGGGTGAAAAAATTTATAGCACCTACTGCGCCTCGTGCCATCAGCAGGATGGGAAGGGAGCTCCCGGCCGATATCCCCCACTTGCTGGCACCGACTGGGTTACCGGGGACAAAGAACGCCTGATAAACCTGATACTGGCAGGGTTAGAGGGGCCTATTGAAGTAAATGGGGAAAACTACAATGCGGTCATGCCACAGCACAGTTTTTTATCTGACAGGGAAGCAGCCGAAGTATTGACATATATTCGACAAAGCTTTGGCAATGATGCCAGCGCAATTACAGAAGAGGAAGTAACGAAAACCAGAGATCAATTAAACAAACCGGAATGAGTCTGAAATCAAGTAAAACGGGAGATTTTATGTTTAGCAGGCGAAAAATGTTGAAAATACTGGCCGGTATTCCTTTGCTGGGTACCATGGCTTGTACAGCCACCCAAAGTACAACCGGTCGGCAGATGGAACCAGGGAGCACCGACCGTAGGGATCTTTTCGAGGAGCTGGGGGTCGAAACGCTGATTAACGGGCGCGGGACCCTGACTACGCTCTCGGGTTCTGTTATGCTGCCGGAAGTGAGGGAGGCCCTCATGACTACGGGTTCTGAATTCGCCAGGCTCAACGAGGTACAGGATAAAGTGGGAGCCAAAATTGCAGAAATGCTCAATTGCGAGGCGGCCATGGTCACCGCCGGCGCGGCCTCTGCACTTACACTGGGTACCGCCGCCACCATTACGGGGAAAGATGAAGAGATGATAAAGCAGCTACCCAATCTGCCGGGACCCCGAAAAGAGGTGATTATCCAGAAGGAGCACCGCTTTTCATACGACCACGCCGTCAGAAATACAGGAATAAAAATGATAGAGGTGGAAGGGCCTGGTGAGATGGAAGCCGCCATTAACGAGAATACGGTGATGGGTCTTTATTTCAATGCGGCATCTTCCTGGTATGGTCTGGAGGAGTACAGTATCAGCAGGGAAGAGTTTGTCAGGATCGGGAAAAAGTATGGAATCCCCACATTTATTGATGCGGCAGCCGACGTTCCACCGGTGGAAAATCTGTTTAAGTATATTGAGATTGGCTTTGACCTTGTCACATTTTCCGGGGGCAAGGCTATTCGCGGTCCCCAGAGTACGGGCTTGTTGTTTGGGCGTGAGGACTTGATTGAAGCGGCAAAGCTGAATCACAGTCCCAATTCCGATTCAATAGGCCGCGGCATGAAGGTCAACAAGGAAGAGATGTTTGCGATGTACGTGGCCTTGGACTCCTACCTGAAGACCGATCATAAGAAACAATGGCAGGAGTGGGTGGACTGGACAGAGCGTATCGCTGAACAGGCTGAGGCGGTTCCAACCGTTAAAGGTGAGCCCTACGTTGATCCGGGTCCGGCAAACCATTTCCCAAATCTCTATATCCGGTGGGACCAAAGCAGGGTAAAGATTACGCCGGAGGAAGTGGTGGAGCAATTAAGAAACGGGAGTCCGTCAATAGAAATCTCCGGGGACGAGGAGAAACTGAATATTACGGTAGTTACGATGAAACCGGAGCATGTTGATATCGTGGGCCGGCGCGTGAAAGAGGTACTCGAGCAGGCAGTTTAGTGATCGCTTATTTATCCTTTTTGAGCAACTCTGTGTCTTCTCTTTGATACGTTGTGATTTGAACTTATAAGGTATATGGCAAGACTGGAAAATGGAAAAACCGCTTAATATTAGCAGAAAATCTTTTCTGAAGCTTATTGCCTGTGGTGGAGTTGCTACTGTTGGAGGGGTAGGCTGCAGCCAGTCCAAATCAGTGACCAAAGAAAACAGGTCCAGCGAGGATCTGTTTGTATGTCAAAATTTTACCGAGCGGGGGAGCTTCACTTCCGGTGTGGAAGGGCCCGCTGTTGACACTTCAGGTAACCTGTACGCAGTCAACTACGCTCGGCAGCACACAATTGGTAAAGTGACGCCTGACGGGAGGGCAAGTGTGTTCGTCGAGCTGGAAAAGGGCAGTATTGGCAACGGCATACGTTTTAGCAGCAATGGAAATATGTTAATCGCTGATTACACCAATCATAACGTTCTGAAGGTCGAAATGGAAACCCGCGAGGTGAGCGTATATGCCCATCAACCCAAGATGAACCAACCCAATGATATCGCCATTGGGGCTGATGACAAGGTGTATGCCAGCGACCCGAACTGGAGCAAGTCAACCGGGCAATTATGGCGTATCGATACCGATGGGCAGACCACGCTCCTTGAAAGGGATATGGGTACTACAAATGGCATAGAAGTGGGAATCGATGAAAAAACACTGTATGTAGGGGAATCGGTTCAGCGAAAGGTGTGGGCCTATGACCTGTCACGCGCTGGCAAAATAAGTAATAAGCGCCTGCTGATTGAATTTCCCGACCACGGGTTGGACGGGATGCGGTGTGATACGGCGGGCAATCTATATATTACCCGCTATGGAAAGGGGACAGTGGCGGTAGTCACGCCAAAAGGTGAGATCTCCAGGGAAGTAACAATAGCTGCTGGGAAAAATCCAAGTAACCTGGCATTCGGCGGACCAGACGGCCGAACTGTTTATGTGACAGTGGCTGATGTTGGAAATGTCCAGAGATTTAGAACCGATACCCCGGGGAGGAGCTGGAAACTGCTTAACGATATGAATTGAACGCACATGACAATGGTGAAAGCGTTACCGGAAATGCACATTAAGCTTATTCAAGCCTAGATATAATCTTAAATCAAAAAAATGGAAAACAGATGAATATTATTGATGAAAAGCGATCGCGAAAGTCCATGATTAAAGCAATATTCGGTTCCCTGCTGGCAGGTGTGGCAGGATTTTTTGGATACAAGGAAGCCAGTGGCAGCGGGATAAAAGACAATAGTATTACCCGGATACCTCCTGGGGAAGGTTCGCAGGACGAAGTCCCCCTCTTTTCAAGTGTGGTTGTCCATGACGGGCTGGTCTACCTTGCCGGGAAGGGATACCACGAAGAGGGAGATATCACCAAACATACTACAGAGGTCCTGGATGCCCTGGAAGCGGAACTGGAAAAGGCGGGATCCTCAATGGACCGGGTGCTCAAGGTCAATGTGTACTTGGCAGATCTGAACGATTACTCCAAAATGAATGAAGCGTACAGGGGACGTTTTGGCGAAAATCCACCAGTGCGGACCACCGTGGCATGTTATGGAGGAATACCGGGAGAGTCACTCGTTGAGATCGACTGCATAGCGGCCCTGAATGAATAAGGAACCCAACGCTATGATATCACGCGAGATCTCCGACAGCCGTCGGAGGTCCGGGATGACCGAGAGACGTTTTATGGATTTTAATAATGAATCCAACCGCTAAACATGTACGAGGATAATTAAAATACAAGAAAACACAAGGTGACAGGGATGCCTAGTAGAAAAGAGGTATTGAAGATTTTATCGACCTTCCCGCTTGGCGTGGCAGCAGCCAACAGCGCTTTCGGAAGTGGACATGCAGGTCCGATACTGTCTGACAATGCAAAAACAACAGCAGTGATGGGACCGGAGATTTTTCGGTCTATTGGGGTTGAACCGGTAATAAATTGCCGGGGTACTTTTACGATTATCGGCGGCTCTATCGAGCGGCCGGCGGTCAGGGAAGCGATGGACGCCGCTTCTCAAAGCTATATTCAGTATGATGAACTGGCGGAAGGGATCGGGCGGCGCCTTGCCGAACTTACGGGTGCCGAGTGGGGAATCGTAACGGCTGGGTGTGCAGCGGCTATGAAGCATGCTACCGCTGCGTGTGTAACAGGAGGAAACCCCGAAAAACTTATTCGCATTCCCGACTTGACCGGTTTTGAGAAGACGGAAGTTATTATACCACGGGAATCGCGCAACGCTTATGACCATGCCGTCAGGAATATCGGGGTGAAAGTAATCAACGTGGAAACGCCGGAAGAGCTGGAGGCCGCCCTTAATCCCCGTACAGCTATGATTTACATGGCTTCCTGGCAGCCGGAACCCCTGGGCACAAAAACGGTTGCCCGAATTGCCAAACAATGGCAAGTACCCATTCTCATGGATGCGGCGGCCGAGGATCTTACCATCCCAAACGTACACCTGCAGGACGGTGCAACGATGGTATGCTACAGCGGTGGTAAAGCCTTGCGCGGTCCCCAGTGTGCAGGCATGCTGTTGGGACCCAGAGACCTGTTGATGTCGGCGTGGCAGGCAAGTTCGCCACATCATGGCCCTGGACGCGATAACAAGGTGGGCCGGGAGGAAATGATGGGCATGCTAGCAGCAGTCGAGGCGTGGGTAAAAGTGGATCACGAGACCGAATGGGAGATGTGGCTCTCATGGCTGGAGCATATATCAGACCGTGTTTCCGATATTAAAGGTGTGGAGACCGAGATTGAGGAACCGGATCGGCTTTCCAACCACAGTCCCGTACTACATATTTACTGGAAGGTCGACAATCTGCATATTGCGGGCGACGAACTGGCGGAGACGTTGGGCCGAACGAAGCCCAGGATTGTCGTTGGGAGCGGAGATGGACCGGACCCTGGCACCACCTCCATCAATATTACGGCCTGGATGATGAAGCCCGGGGAGGATGAGATCGTGGCCGACCGGATTTACAATCTGCTTACTCAAAAACGAAGGCCAAAGGAGAATAAAAAAGAGGAGCCAAGTTCTCCTGTGACGGGTCGTTGGATTGTCAATGTCGAGTTTTTCAGCAGCGAAAGCCAACATACCTTCTATATAGAAAAGCAGGATGGTAACTGGATTGAAGGTTCTCACAAGGGTGATTTTTCTGTGCGTGACATCGCCGGGACAGTAGAGGGAGACCAGGTTAAACTGCTGAGTACCGACCGGCATCCCGCCGATCGGATCACCAACATTTTTACGGGTACTCTTTCGAGAGATGGCAATTCCATCTCGGGAGAGGTCTACCTGGGAGAATACCTGACTGCCAGGTTTAAAGCCACCCGGCACAGTTATCCCGAAGATCGGGAGCCGGTACGAGTACCCGGTGGACCACCTCTAGCGACCTGATTTTCACGCTGCCGGTGGGAGTGGGTTCTCACGTGAACGTTGAAAGTAAAATGAGCTAAGATATATGTTTCAAAAACCGGGGGATAAAATACGGACTTTATCGGCACGCGGGTGGGTACGTAACGTATGCCGGGAGATGAGTATCATTTGTGTACTGGCCCTGTGGATGGTATTACAGGGCTGGACAGTTGCTGTGGCACAGGATATCGATATTCTGCTTAAAGGCGGACATCTGATTGACCCTAAGAATGGCATCGACGAACGCATGGATGTAGCGATCACAGAGGACAGTATCTCAAGAGTGGCTTTGGACATTGCTCCCGGGGAAGCCAAAAGGGTAATCGATATAAGTGGACTCTATGTAACACCCGGCCTTATCGACATGCATGTGCATGTATTTCACGGTACAGATGGCGACTCCTATATAGCAGACAGTTATGTGAGCGTCCCGACCGACGGCTTCACTTTCCGGGCAGGAGTGACCACCGTGGTAGATGCGGGGTCGTCCGGCTGGAAGAACTTCCGTCTTTTCAAGAAACAGACGATAGACCGGGCCCAAACGCGGGTATTGGCTTTTTTGAATATTGTAGGGGTTGGCATGGAAGGGCGTTATGAGGAACAGAACCCGGAGGACATGAACCCGGTTATGACTACATTAATGGCAAAAAAGCTGTTTCCGGAAATAATTGTTGGCATAAAGGCAGCTCACTATTGGGGTGATTTCACACAGGTGGACAAGGCAGTTGAAGCCGGAAATATGGCTGATCTGCCCGTGATGGTTGATTTCGGGGAGCACGAGCCACCATTGTCGCTTGAAACACTGCTTTTGAACAAGCTTCGTCCGGGCGATATGTTTACCCACACCTATTCCTATACCAGGGGCTGGGAAGCGGTAGTGGATGAAAATTTTAACGTCAAACCCTACATATTCAAGGCTCAGCAACGCGGGATTATTTTTGATGTGGGTCACGGCGGTGGAAGCCTGATATGGCACCAGGTTATACCATCGATGAAGCAGGGCTTCTACCCGGATGTCATCAGCACGGACCTGCATACACAAAGTATGAACGGTGGAATGAAGAATATGACGAACCTTTTGTCAAAGTTTATCAATATGGATATGCCGCTGAAGGAGGTCATACTACGCTCAACATGGAACCCGGCGCGCTATATCAACCGGGAGGACCTGGGACACCTCAGCGTTGGAGCGGTGGCCGATCTGGCGGTCTTTAATCTGCGGGAGGGTGAGTTTGGATTTGTTGATGCACGTGGACGTACCATGAAGGGAAACCGGAAGCTGGAGGCAGAGCTTACGATACGGGCCGGAGAGGTGGCGTGGGACCTGAACGGACGGGCATTCCCTATATGGGATGAAGAGCCTCTGCGATATTAAAACCGGAGTATGGAGATGAATACTAAACACAACCTGTTTTGTGATCTTTTAAAGTTCGTTACCATTATCGTACTCATATTCAATAAAAACTGAATGACTATGCTAAAAAAGAATGTATATGCCAGGTACCTGTTAGCGGGAGGTTTGTTGCTGTTGCTTCCATTATTAACTCACGCCCAGTCTTACGATTTGCTTATCGATAACGGTCACCTTATCGATCCGAAAAATAACATAGACAGGGTAATGGACCTTGCGGTCAAGGATGGCCAGGTGGCGCGGGTTGCATCGAGTATACCCGCATCAGATGCCAGCAAAGTGGTGGATGCATCGGGTCTATACGTGAGTCCCGGATTTATCGACATGCATACCCACGTGTTCCACGGTACCATCCCGGATGCGTATCTCTCCAACAGCTTCTCGAGCCTCCCGCCAGATGGGTTCACATTCCGGGCGGGCGTAACAACCGTGGTGGATGTGGGAGACGCCGGGTGGAGAAACTTCCCGATATTCAAGGAGCAGGTGATTGATCGTGCCAAGACCCGTGTGCTGGCTTTCCTGAATATCATCGGGGGTGGAATGAAGGGGGGAGTGATTGAGCAGAATAACGAGGATATGAATCCAAAGATGACCGCACTGGTGGCACAGAACAATCCCGAAATTGTGGGGGTAAAGATAGCCCATTACAACGGGCACGAGTGGGAACCGTATCATCTGGCAGTTGAAGCCGGGGAAAAGGCGGACGTACCGGTGATGGTGGATTTTGGTAGTGCAACACCTCCTCTTTCGCTGGAGACACTATTGCTTGAGGTCCTGCGGCCGGGCGATATCTATACCCATATGTATGGGGGCGATACATCCCCGGATGGCGTGCGGCAGGCGGTGATTGATGAGAACAAAAAACTTCGCGGGGGCATGCTTAAAGCACAGGAGCGGGGGATTATATTCGATGTGGGACACGGCGGCGGAAGCTTTTTCTACCCGATAGCCGTTCCCGCTTTTGAACAGGGGTTAAAGCCCAACACCATAAGCACAGACCTGCATACCGGGAGTATGAACGGCGGCATGAAAGATATGATGAACCTGGTATCCAAGATGCTGAATATGGGGATGTCGCTGCAAGAGGTTATCGAAGCTTCTACCTGGAAGCCGGCACAGGTCATCCAGCGCGAAGATTTGGGGCACCTCAGCGAGGGTGCAGTGGCGGATATTACGGTCTTTGATTCCATGGAGGGGGAGTTCGGATTCCTGGATTCGCGTGAACACTTGCGCCCGGGAACCCAAAAGCTGGAAACCGAACTAACTATCCGGGCCGGTGAAGTGGTATATGACCTTAACGGCCTGGCCGCCCCGATGTGGAATGAGTAACTGTTGAACGTTGGTTGATCCCTTGCCATCACCTTGTCAGACAGAAATGCTTGGGATTGGGTTCTGTCACCTTCAACCGTTGGGGTCCGGGGAATCGATGGGAAAGACTCGGAGTAGGCAAATAACGATTAAAAGCAGGGAGCAGACGAATAACTACAGCCAGTCCAATATCTTCGATACCCCGGTGAGTTTTTTGGTTCGTTTTTTCCTCATCGAAAAAATGAACAATGCAATGGGAGTAAAACCCCAAATTGTCGTAGTCGAGCCTATCCTCTAAAAGAGGTGCCCATTTTGGCTTGATCCTCGGTAGTCGGAGACGCCTCATACGAACCAAAAATCCAAGAAGTATTTAACTTCTCGGTGCTGATGACCTGTTGATAGTTGGTTAGATCCTTGCCAGTCCCTCGTCAGACAGAAATGCTACCGGTTTTTCGCCTGTTGTTATAAAGATGTCCAAACGTTGGAAAGGCCGGATTGACTGGAAATAATTTAAAACTATTCCTCATTAACTTTAACAATTTAGCATTCCACCATCCGGTCTGACGTAAATTTCGTTGGAGAAAGAGCGCAGCAATAATTTACTCCGCTTGTGCTACGTAGCACTCCTTTGCATAAAGCTTCGGTGTGTAAACCTTGGTTATTGCTTAAACCGAGTTTACGTTAAAAAATTTTGTAAGGATTTCCCTTCAAAGTGATCATACTTATAGACAAAGCTCAAAAACGGTAGTTCTGCTTTTCATCACAGCCGAAACGACCGTTGTCATTCATCAAAATCAACAAACTTAATTTATTATGTCACTACAATACTATCTTATTCCCAACAATATTACATCTACCCCCGATGACTATATGGCCGTCAGTATTAACCCGGAAAGCTATTCCATTGAGGATGTTTTCGATCATATGACACGCGAAGGCTCCACTATTACCAAAGCCGAAGCGCTGGCCGGTTTCGAAGAGGTGACACAGGGAATTATTAACCTTGTGCAGCAGGGCCATGCCGTAAATACTCCACTTGTAAATATCAGTCCAGGCATCAATGGTGTTTTTGACGGGGAAGACGACCAGTTTGACCCCGACCGCCACCGGGTCAGCATAAACGTGACCGCAGGGAAGCGACTCCATGCAACAGCCAAAGACGTTGACATCGAAAAGATATCCACTCGCAAACGTCGGCCAGCCCCGCTTCACTACTTTGACAGCTCGTCGGGGACCCAGGATGAGCTGGTCACATCGAGAAGTGGGGCTCGTATTACAGGATCGTTGCTAAAGTTTAACAAGGAGGACCCGGATCAGGGCATTTTCTTCATTAATACGGCTACTAACAGTGCCACCCGCGTAGAGGCCCATATGTTGAAAAACAAGCCGAGCGAACTGATCTTTACCAATCCACGGCTCGATCCGGGTACATACAGGCTCGAAATACGTGCTGCACCGAAGCATACCAGCGAAGTACGTTCCGGTTTCTTACCTGGGGAGTTGACCGTGACTGGGTCTGGATAACTGGTGGTCTTCCTTATAACACTCATCCCCTTTCCCAACCTGGGAGAGGGGATTTAGTATATATATCCCGCTCCGGGATCCAACGTATCCTTGTGCAGGATCCAGTGTATCCTGTCGTCGGATCCAGTGTATCCGATGGTGGGATACAGTGTCTGTTTTGATACAAGAACTATTTAAAAACATCGCCGTTATCACAAGTAGGCTTTTCTGACGTGGCGATCTCCCTGTCCGTTTTTTGTTCAGCCATCGGGAGATTGCCTCCAGACAACTGTCGGGATCCCGATTGTCGTGGAATTCCTCATAATGACAGTTATTTATCTCGAACTGACGTTACATTAACGTGAGTATAAACGGTCGTTACGATTTGCTTTTGAATCACTACCCTTCCGGCTGCCCAAAAACCGGTCGATGACCGGCATGTAGTAGCATTCCGGGTAGCCCGACTACTAGTATTCCACCCATTGCTCGCTTCCGTCCGCTCTGCGGCGGAAGCCCCTCTGACGCTACTGGACGCGGAGCGTCCCAACAGGTCCCAACGCAGAGCATAGGGACCAAGCGTGGGGTTATAAATAAGAATTCTTATATCGAACTGACGTTACATAAATAGGGCTTACTCAAAAAGTCAGTGTTTGAATCCATCTCCTCTCCGCCCTTCGTAATTTTAGTTGATCGAGTAACCGTAGTCTGTGCGTGTAGAAACCATTTTTGTTTGAGATCCGTGCATGCCAGCGGATCGAGTTTAAATGGTTTTATCCCGACGGCTGTCGGGAAGGGAAGCAACAAAAATTACATCTGCCGGCGATTTTTTTTCGTGAACAGTTCGCTAGTCCGCCCACCGGCGGATTTTGATCGTTCAAAAAATGAATACGAACTCTGACAGCTCAGGAGATCTCATGGTGGGACTAAACGCTGATCTGTTGAGAGCTGATATCAAAGATACAGGCTCTACGAGATCCTGAAAGAGATACTGAATCAAGTTCAGGCTTTATGTTAAAAAAAGGGGACCATCCCCTGGATTCGTCTTACATTCTTTCCTGTAATCCTGTTTAACAAATCAGAGGAGGTCCTCATGTCTCGCCTGCAATCTACGAAACTTGATT